>JAGKXA010000243.1 GCA_021151615.1 Cellvibrionaceae bacterium
ACCGGGCACTCAGGTTCGCACAGGGCACAATCAATACATTCGTCCGGGTGAATCACCAGAAAATTGGGGCCTTCGTAGAAGCAATCTACCGGGCAAACTTCCACGCAGTCAGTGTGTTTACATTTAATGCAATTTTCCCCAACTACAAACGTCATAGGAGACTCCCACAGGTAACAGAATTCAGTAATCAGTGTGCGCCGCCGCCTGGCGTTACGCAAGAAGCGCGCATTCTAAACAGCCCGGCCTGATTTGGGTAGGCTTTTTGCCGGGAATCCTTGTGGAAAATCGCTCAATTGCGCATGATAAAGCGCAATTGAGAATAGTTCTTTTTAAATAGAAATTTTATTGATAAACCATATCGGGTTTGCCAATAACCATGTCAGGTTTACCAATAGATAGCGGTTATTTTCCGCGCGCGTAAAGATCCTTCAATCGATATAACTGCTCAAGGGCTTCGCGCGGCGACAAATTATCCGGATTGATTTTGTGCAAGGCCGCTAATGCCGGATTGGGTAAGGTATCAAACAAACCGGATTGCGCGGGCGATTCAACGGGTGCAGCAGCTACTGGTGTAGTTAACGGTGTTGCTGCTGGTGCGGTGAGTTGTTCAGTAAATTGTTCTTGCGGTTGTGCTGACGATGATTTGATGGAATGTGGATGTTCGCCATTTTCCAACAGATGCAATTGCTGTTGCGCTTCAGCTAATACGGCGGCGGGTATACCCGCCAGTTTTGCAACCTGCAAACCATAACTTTTACTGGCCGGGCCTTCCTGCACCTTATGCAGGAATACAATATTGTCTTTGTGTTCTGTCGCATTCAAATGCACATTCACAATGCCGGGAACTGTTTCGGGCAGGGTAGTAATTTCAAAATAATGCGTTGCAAATAATGTAAACGCACGCACTTTTTCGGCGAGATGTTTTGCGCAAGCCCATGCGAGAGACAAACCATCAAAGGTACTGGTGCCGCGGCCAATTTCGTCCATCAATACCAAACTGCGTGCGGTGGCGTTGTGCAAAATATTGGCGGTCTCCGTCATCTCCACCATAAATGTAGAGCGTCCACCCGCCAAATCATCTGATGAACCAATGCGTGTGAAAATGCGATCGACAATTCCAATATCGGCAGCCTGCGCGGGAACAAAACTGCCAATGTGTGCAAGTAGGGTAATCAATGCCGCCTGCCGCATATAAGTCGATTTACCGCCCATGTTCGGCCCGGTGATGATAAGCATATGACGCTGTGGATTAAATTCCAGATCATTGGGCACAAAGGGTGCGCTGGTTACTTGCTCTACCACCGGGTGACGGCCGCCAGTGATATGAATTCCAGCGGTGAGTGATAAGTTGGGTTTGCAAAAGCCCAGTGCATCGGCGCGTTCGGCGAGCGTACCTATGACATCCAATTCCGAAACCGCTGCAGCGGAATCCTGCAAGGGAATTAATTGTGCATTTAAAATATCAATCAATTCTTCGTAGAGTGCTTTTTCGCGTGCGAGTGCGCGGCTTTGCGCAGAGAGTGCTTTGTCTTCAAATTCTTTTAATTCGGGTGTTATGTAGCGCTCGGCATTTTTCAGTGTCTGGCGACGAATATAATCAGCGGGCGCTTTTTCTGATTGCGCCGAGGTCAATTCAATAAAGTAACCGTGCACACGGTTGTAGCCTACCTTTAACGTAGGAATGCCAGTGCGCTCGCGCTCGCGTGTTTCCAGGTCCAATAAATATTGGCCGGCATTGGTGCTGATATTGCGTAGATCATCAAGCTCTGCATCGTATCCTTCGGCAATTACTCCGCCATCGCGAATCACCACGGGTGGGTTTTCAATAATCGCGCGCGACAATAAATCCACCAAATCCGGAAAGGTAGAAATTTGTTGGGCGAGATTTTTTAATTGCGGCGATTTTTTAGTTGCCAATTCATTTTGTAATTCGGGATAAGTGGCAATCGACAAGAGCAAGCGTGATAAATCGCGCGGGCGTGCCGAGCGCAACGCAAGGCGGCCCAGAATGCGTTCCATATCGCCCACGCGTTTTAAAATCCCGTTAAATACTTCAAACGCATAATTTTGTTGTAGTTCTGCTATTGCGTCCTGGCGGTTCGTCAATACATCCAGGTCGCGCAGCGGACGGTTCAACCAGCGGCGCAACAAACGACTGCCCATGCTGGTGGCTGCGCGATTTAACACGGAAAAAAGCGTGTGTTCATCGCCGCCGGTTAAATTGATATCCAGCTCCAGGTTGCGGCGTGTTGCGGCATCCATGATCACCGCCTCATCGCGATTTTCATGGGCCAAGCTGCGCACATGGGGCAGGGCAGTTCGCTGGGTTTCGCGCGCGTAACTCAATAAACAACCGGCTGCGCAAATGGCGGTTTTTAGATGATCGCAACCAAAACCGGCAAGATCTTTGGTGGCAAATTGCTGGATCAGTAAACGCTCGGCGGTTTCCAGGTCAAATTCCCAAGGACCGCGACGGCGCAAGCCTTTGCGATTTTCTACCAACGCCGGTGTGGTGACCTGATCGCTAATCAGCAACTCGGCCGGGCTCAAACGCTGCAATTCGCCCAGCGCGGTTTCCAGCCCTTCCACTTCCAATACCAGGAAGCGGCCGCTAGCCATATCCAATGAAGCGATACCAAAGGTTTCACCGGATTGATGCAAGGCCACCAGCAGGTTATCGCGACGTGAATCGAGCAAGGCTTCATCGCTTACTGTACCGGGCGTTACTATGCGCATCACCTTGCGCTCTACCGGCCCTTTACTGGTCGCCGGGTCGCCAATTTGTTCGCAAATGGCGACTGAAACTCCGGCCTTTACCAGTTTGGCCAAATAACCATCGGCGGCATGGAAGGGAATTCCTGCCATGGGAATGGGTTCGCCATTGGATTTGCCGCGCGCGGTCAGAGTGACGTCCAGTAGCTCGGAAGCCTTTTTAGCATCGTCGAAAAACAGCTCATAAAAATCGCCCATGCGGTAAAACACCAGCTCATCTTTGTGCTGGGCTTTTATGCGCAGGTATTGCTGCATCATAGGGGTGTGCTGGTCTAATTGTTCTGCTGATGTCATCGTATAAATCGTTTAACTGTAGGTGGCTAAGGAGTTTTGACCGTATTAAAGAGGTGTCTGGCTCTCTGGTGGGCAATAAGTTGGGCGCATTATCCCATAGTCTTGTTTGTAGGGGGGGCTTGAGATAGGGATATTACATATTCCACCAATCGGGCAGCAGCTCCTTAATCTGCACTTGTCCAAAACGTTGATCCAATAACCACAAATAGCCTGAGTCAGTTTGGTTGCGAATCACTCGGCCAGCCGCTTGAATGACTTTTTGAATGCCTGGGTAGGTGTAAGTGAAATCGTAACCCTGCCCAAATTGTTCCTGCATAACACCGCGTAAATATTCGTTGATTGGATTTACTTGGGGTAAGCCCAGAGTTGCAATAAAGGCGCCTTGCAATGCATCGCCGGCCAGGTCAATTCCCTCGCTAAATGCTCCACCTAACACGGCCAGGCCTACCAAGTTATTGTGTTGGCTGAATTGCTTGATAAAACTCTGCCGATCCTGTTCGCTCATGCGCCGTGACTGCACAACAAGTTGAATGTCTTGCTGTGCCAAACGTTTTCGTAGTTGTTGTTCCGCCCGTTGCAGAAATTCATAACTGGAAAAAAACACCAGCGCATTCCCCGGGGCTTCCTGGAGTTGTTGCTGGATGATGTCGCAAACCGGCGCTATTGCCGCCTGGCGATCTTTATAGCGTGTTGATAAATGATGGGCGATTTTTACCTTCAGTTGATGGGCGCTAAATGGTGAAGGCACTTTAATGTGTACTGTGTTCTCCGGCAGGCCCAGCAGTGCTTGATAATAATGGGCAGGATGCAGGGTGGCAGAGAAAAAACAGGCACTGTGTGCAAAGCCGAGCCGTGCTGCCAACTGACGTGCGGGAATTAAATTGCGCAGGGTGATTATTTCCGCTTTGCTGCCGATTGCCTGCATGTCTACACAGAAATATTCATCAACAATTTCTGCAATGCGCTGGTAATTAAGCGCAGCAAAGAAAAATTCCTGCGCAATGGTTTCCTGAATTGGGTGTTCCGGATTGTGCTGTAAAAAATCGCTATAGCTATTGGTAAAGTCTACCAGAACGTGCCCGAGCTTTTCGGGTAATATTGCGATTCGGGCGAAGCCACTCGTAGTTTCAGGTAAGCTTTTAATTTGGGATAGCCAGGCTTTATTAATTTTTTCCAGCGGTTTTTTAAGGGCAGCGGGAGCAACTTTTTTGGCGGCAAGCAAATCGGCGCGATTTAATGTGGCGCTATACATGCTGCGTCCGCGTTCAATCAAGTTATGGCTTTCGTCCACTAGCAGGTAGGGGTTCCATTCAAATTGATTGGTTAGGCCTAATAGCAGCGGTGTGCCATCAAAATAATAGTTAACATCGGCCACCACTATGTCCACCCAGCGACTCATCTCCATACTCAAATAGAACGGGCATATTTCGAATTGATTGGCAAGCTGGTTAAGGGCCTGTTTATCCAACATAGGAATAGCAAATGCGGCTTGTCGAGCAGCTTCCAGCTTGCTGTAAAAATCCAGTGCGTAGGGGCAGGAATCGCCGCGGCATTTTTTATCGGGTTCCAGGCAGGCTTTTTCTTGCGCGGTTAACTCCAGGGTGCGCAAGGGCGCTGCAGCATCGCTAGTAATAAGCTGAATATTTTCCAGCGCCAATTGCTTTCCGGTGGCTTTTGCGGTGAGGTAAAAAATTTTATCCACTGGCGTGCGCGGTATGGATTTGAGCGCAGGAAAAAGTGCGGCCAGGGTTTTGCCGGTACCGGTTGGTGCTTCTGCCAAAACTACCCGGCCAGTGGCGGCCGCTTTATAAACCGCTTCCGCCATAACACGTTGTGATGCATGCATCTCGCCATAAGGAAAATGCAATTGCTCTAGCCACGAGTGCAGTTGTTGTTGGTGCTGGTTTAATTGCGCTTGCCACGCACAGTATTTTTCCGCGAGTAGTTCGAAATATTCTTGCAGTTCACTGGCTCGCCATTTTTCTTCGAATAAATACTCGGTTTCTGTGGCCAGCTCAAAATAAATCAACGCCAAATTTATTTCGTCACACTCGTGCCGTGCGCAATACATCCAGCCATAGCATCTCGCCTGGGCCCAATGCAGGGTGCGGTGATTTTCCGGGATTCGAGCGACATCGCCATAAAACGTTTTAATTTCGTCAATGCAGTGTGCGTCGGAATCGTAACCGTCGGCGCGGCCGCGAAAAGTAATGTCATTGTAGGTGATACTCAAACCGACTTCGGTTTGGTAGCCTTCCCCGCGTGTGGAGGTAACTTTTGTGTGGCCTTTAATACCTTCTTGCCCTGTTGGTGCAGGTGTAAATCGCCGGTCCAGGCTGCCAGTTTTTGCGGCAAACTCCACCAGGGTTTTAACTGCAACGGATTTCATTTTACGTGTCGTTGTTGCAGCTTTATGACCAGTGGACATAACAAACCTCCACCGGAATGTCATGCCGGGAAAAATAATCCAGCCAGCGTGCCTGGTTATCCTGAATACGGTCACCGGGACCTTTGACTTCAATCATGCGATAGGTTTTTTGATTCGGAAAAAACTGGATCAAATCAGGAAAACCACTGCGATTATTGTTTATATCAAATAATAGACGCTCAAACATTACGCTGAGATGTACAGCCGGAATACATTGTAGTGCGAGCTCAAGTAATTCCCTGCTGAGAAATGACCAATTTACGAAGTGATTGGCAATGCCATTTTTGTTTTCCCAGTAGTGAATGAGATGAGCCTGATGTTGATCGGAATTCAGAAGTGCACGCAATTTGTTGATGCCGGGGCGACGGGCTACAAAATTCTCCTGATACATATCCAATGGCGCTGCCTGAAAGGGATTGGCAAAAGCGCCTTCAATACCGCGAAACATTTCCGGCCACAGCCATAAACCGAATAAACTACCGATGAGTGAGTTTTCTGCATAGATACAGGGTGCAGAGCCAGAATCGAGCGATAGGCGTACAACTTCCTCCACTCGTAACCTATTGCCTTGTTCATCAAACCGGGGTGACAGAACCAGATGTTGTTCGGCAATGGGGGCAGGGGATTTT
>JAGKXA010000046.1 GCA_021151615.1 Cellvibrionaceae bacterium
TGCCCAGGCCGCAACTGGCGCCCCGGAAAAAACCAATTTGAAATTTGGTTTCATCAAATTAACAGACATGGCTGACCTTGCCGTTGCTTACGAAAATGGTTACTTCGATGACGAAGGCCTGACTGTAGAACTGGAAGCGCAAGCCAACTGGAAAGTGGTGTTGGACCGCGTAATTTCCGGTGAACTGGATGGCTCACACATGCTGCTGGCACAACCCGTTGCCGCCAACATTGGTTACGGCACACCAGCAGAATTGGTGTTCCCGTTCACCATGACCAACAACACATATGCAATTACTGTTTCCAATGATATTTGGAAAAAAATGAAAAAAAATATCCCGGTTGGTGCGGATGGGAAATTGGTCCATCCAATTAGTGCTTCTGCATTAAAACCCGTTGTGGACGCAATGAAAGATGCAGGCAAGCCGGTAAATATGGGCGTGGTATTTCCTGTGTCTACCCACAACATGGGCCTGCGCTACTGGTTAGCCGCCGGTGGTGTTAACCCGGGTTTGTATGCGCCGCACAAAGGTGACACTCTTGGTCAAATTAACGCGGATGTAATGCTGTCCGTAACTCCACCACCACAAATGCCAGCCACTATGGAAGCTGGCACCATTCAAGGTTACGCCGTAGGTGAGCCATGGAACCAACAAGCGGTGTTCCGCGGTATCGGTGTGCCAGTGATGACTGTGTACAACAACATCGGCGATAAAGTGTTTGGCATGCGCAAAGATTTTATTCAAAAAAACCCAAACACTTCTGTTCACGTAGTGAAAGCATTAATTCGCGCCGCCAAATGGCTGGACGAGAACAACAACGCTAACCGCACTGCAGCAGCCAAAATGATTTCTGCTGCTCACTATGTAGGTGCTGACTACAAAGTTATCGCCAACTCCATGACCGGGGTATTTGAGTACGAGCGTAAAGATGTTCGCCCGGTGCCTGACTTCAATACCTTCTTCCGTTACAACGCGTCTTACCCACATGTTTCCGATGCAGTTTGGTACCTGACTCAAATGCGTCGCTGGGGTCAAATTCCAGAAGCCAAACCCGATGGCTGGTACATGGAAATGGGTAAAAAAGCCGTTGCGCCCGAAATTTATCAACAAGCCGCTGCTGATTTGATTGCAGAAGGAAAAATGGCCGCGAGCGACTTCCCGGATTTCAAAACCTTCACTGGCATTCGTAAAGTTGATGAAACTGTGTGGATTGATGGCGTGCAGTTTGATGCGAACAAACCTAACGAATACCTCACCAAATTTAAAATTGGTTTGAAAGGTGACGAAAAAATCTAAACCCGCTTTTTGTAAATAGCGTTTGTAAAAAGTTAAAACTGATTGTGAATTAGCGTTACCTACATCATAAGCCTGTCGATCCACGGATCGACAGGCACCCAAACAGAGGAAATTGTCATGAGCAGTAAACTCGCCACTCTAAAGTTCGAACAACTCAAAGCCATTAAATGGCGCGATGTGATTCTCGGTATCACTATGCCAGCTGTCGGCCTGCTGGTATTTCTTGCGGTATGGCACACCATGGCGCCCAGCATCAAAACATCACTCGGAGAATTCCCACAACCTAAACAAGTATTCGCGCAATGGGGCTATCTGGTGGATGAATACAATTCAGAAAAAGAGCGCGCCGTGCAATTTTATGAGCGGCAAGAACAACGCAACGCCGAACTATTGGCAAAAGACCCCAATGCAAAATTGGACGTACGCGAATTCAGCGGCCGCCCAACATTTTTCGACAAAATCAATACCAGCCTTGTGACTGTACTGTCCGGCTTTTTGATGGCAACCATCATTGCAATTCCGGTGGGAATTCTGATCGGCCTGAGCCAAACACTTTACGGTGCAATCAATCCGCTGATTCAATTATTTAAACCTGTCTCACCTTTAGCCTGGTTGCCGCTGGTGACTCTGGTAGTCAGCGCAGTTTACGTTTCCGAATCACCCACTTTTTCCAAGTCCTACATAATTTCATTGTTTACTGTAAGCCTCTGCTGCCTCTGGCCAACCATGATCAACACGGCCGTCGGTGTCGCCGGTGTGAGCAAGGATCTCGTTAACGTGAGCCGCGTGCTGCGTTTGGGATGGTTCACTCACGTCATTAAAATTGTATTGCCCTCTGCTATTCCAATGATGTTTACCGGCTTGCGTATTTCACTCGGTATTGCCTGGATGGTATTGATCGCCGCAGAAATGTTGTCGCAAAACCCGGGCCTGGGAAAATTTGTGTGGGATGAATTCCAAAATGGTTCATCGGATTCACTCAGTCGTATTTGCCTCGCCATTTTGGTGATTGGTTTGATCGGTTTCTTACTCGACCGTGCCATTTTAATGATTCAAACCTATGTGAATTGGGATAAGAGTGCCGTCGTCCGCTAATCGTTTACGAAGCGGTACGCAAATTGCCTTATCTACATTGACCACCAAATTATTTCACGACAGAGTTAAACAGAGGAAATGCCATGAGCCAGATTCATTTGGAATTGACCAAAGTTGGAATTGAATTCCCCACCCCCAAAGGCCCTTTTTGCGCGCTGCGCGATGTGGATTTGAAAATTAAAAAAGGCGAATTTGTATCGCTGATCGGCCACTCAGGTTGCGGTAAATCCACCGTGCTGAATATTGTTGCCGGTCTTTACCAGGCCACCACCGGCGGCGTGGTATTAAATGGCCGTGAAGTGAACGAACCCGGCCCTGAGCGTGCAGTGGTATTCCAGAACCACTCGCTGCTGCCCTGGCTGACCGCTTACGAAAATGTGGAGCTGGGCGTAAAGCGCGTATTCAAAGGCAAGAAAACCCGCGCCGAAATGCGCGAGTGGATTGAACACAACCTGGAGCTGGTGCATATGACCCACGCTATGCATAAGCGCCCGGATGAAATCTCCGGTGGTATGAAGCAGCGCGTCGGTATCGCCCGCGCCCTGGCAATGGAGCCGCAAGTGTTGCTGATGGATGAGCCGTTCGGCGCATTGGATGCCCTGACCCGCGCCCACCTGCAGGACTCACTGATGGAGATCCAGAACGAACTGGGCAACACCGTCATCATGATTACCCATGACGTAGATGAAGCCGTGCTCTTGTCTGATCGCATAGTGATGATGACCAATGGCCCGGCCGCCACCGTCGGGGAAATACTGGATGTGAAATTGCCACGCCCGCGCAATCGCCTGGAGCTGGCTGACAACACCGAATACAACGGCTATCGCTCGGCGGTGTTGCGCTTCCTCTACGAGAAACAAAAAAAAATTGAACCTATCTCTGCCAAGCGAGTAGAGAAACACGCTGAAAAAGACGCGCCTGCACAGGCTAAAAGCGTCGCCTGACTTCGTAGTTGATCGATCGCCTCTGCCCTCCGGCGGTGCCTCCCTGGAGCTGGAGAGCGATGATTGGTGCGAAAATTTCCTCTGTTTGCCCCGGCTTGCCGGGGCTTTTTTATGCCCATTTATCCAACCTTTGCAGTTCTTTAGCACCTTAAACGCTTGAAAAGATCAGGTTTTATACAGTTTGTTCATTAAATGATTGGCACATTTTTCATCATTGGTATATATTGTGCAGCATACTTAAAACCTATCAACCGTGACGGACCACTCACTTTTGGAAACAAGGTGCGATGTCCATGCTACAGCTCGTAAATATCCCCTACTTGGCGCCCGAACTGCCTGACACAGTTGCAGAGTTGCCTCCCCAAGCTGAATTACCCACAACCTATGCCGACCTGCTTGTCGACTACCTGCATCAAATGGGTATAGACACTGTGTTTGGCGTACCTGGTGGCGCGATTGAGCCGCTGCTCAACTCGCTCGCGCGCAGTGAGCGCAAAGGCGGACCGCGCCTGGTGGTTGCGCGCCACGAATGCGGTGCCGCGTTTATGGCCGACGGCTACGCGCGCGAAACGGGCAAGATGGGTGTGGTCTGTGCCACTACTGGCCCGGGCGCCACCAACCTGATTACCGGTGTTGCCTCGGCCCTGGCCGATGAAGTACCCATGTTAGTCATTACCGCCCAGACTCCCCTGCCGAAATTCGGTAAACGCGCCTTACAGGAATCAAGCTGCACGGCGATAGATACCGTAGGTATGTTCCGCTACGTCACCCAATTCAATACGCTGGTTTCACACCATGAACAGTTAGAGAGCAAACTGGTCTCCGCCATTATGGCGGCGCACCGCAAACCCAATGGTCCGGTGCATATCAGTATTCCGGCCGATATTTTGCGCTCTCCCGCGACTATCAAGGCGCATATTCACAGCGACCTGCTGATCCATGACTTCGCGCTGGCCGATGACTCTGCCATCGCCCGTCTGTGCGAAAAGCTGGGCAAGGTCGACAACCTGGTGATGTACATCGGCAATGGTGTCGGCAAAGCCAGCCAGCAAATTATGGAATTTATCGAACTGACCGGGGCCGCATTTGTCACCGGCCCTATGGGTAAAACCTGGGTCGATGAACACCACCCGCAATATCGCGGCGTTTATGGTTTTGCCGGTCACGAGAGCGCACGCGAGCTGCTGCAAAGCAAAGAAGTGGATCTGATACTGGCGGTAGGTACCGAGCTGGGCGAATTGGGCACCAGCGGCTGGAAAGATGACCTGCTCAATACCAAGCTGGTGCATATCGATTCCTCCATCGAACACTTCACCCGCTCCCCCATGGCCAACCTCCACGTGTTTGGCAATATCGATGTGATTTTCACTCGTCTGGTGGAGAAGGTGCGCGAGATCCGCAAATGGGGCCGCACCTGGGCCACCCTGCCCGGCAACACTGTAGTACGCAATGCCAATGGCGGTTTCTTTCGCCTGAGCGATGAGCACAAGTGCCACTCCAATGCGCGCCCGGTAAAACCCCAGCGCTTGATGAGCCACCTGTCGCGTGCGCTGCCGCAAGACACACGCATTTTTGTCGATGCAGGCAATGGCTGGTCCTGGGCTACTCATTATTTGAGTCGCAGCAATAGCAATGGTCTTTATCGCATCGCCATGGGTTACGGCTCTATGGCTTGGTCTATCGGTGCCGCTATAGGCTCTGCCATCGGCAACCGCGAAGCTCCCACCTTGTGTATCGTTGGCGATGGTTCCTACTTGATGAGCGCACAGGAAATTACTGTCGCCGCACAACAGCAACTACCGGTTGTGTTCCTGGTATTAAACGATGCCGCTATGGGCATGGTGATGCATGGCCAACGCCTTGGCCAGCAGGAATCTATCGGCTGGGAACTCAACAATGTTAACTACGCGCAACTGGCAAATGCCATGGGCGTGGACGGCATAGTGATTGATTGCCCGACGCAACTGGAACAACTGGATTATGAAGCGCTTTTTAATAAAAAAGGGCCTACACTTTTGGATGTGCGCATAGACCGTGACGAAGTGCCCCCTATGGGTGATCGCATTAAAGGTCTGGCAGTCAATGGCTCTGCAACACCGGGCGGTTAAACGCCCGGTATAACCGTTTACTTATACAAGGAAGATTTACATGAAAAACTTTTTCAAATGAAAAGGTGATAGCGGTTTATGCTAGGCTAAAAGGATATTAATTCGGAGACTCATGAGTGTTAATCGATAACACCAATCAACTCGACTCACCTATTAACATACTCATCGTTAATAACGACCCGCACGCGCTGGCTAAGATCAACACCAGTGTGCAAATGCTCGCGCACGCCAACACCACCTGCGTGGACTCAGCACAAAAAGCCCTGCGGGTATTGCGTCAACAAACTATTGATTTATTAATTGTCGATGTCAGCATTCCCGATCTGGATGGCTGGCGGCTATCGCGTTTGGTACGCAGCGGCATTTTGCTCTGCCGTATCGATCTGCCCATCATCATCACGGCGCAAACCTGGTGTGAGCGCATTGCCGAAGTGACTGCGCGCGAATACGGTATCAATCAACTGCTACCCTTGGAACATATTGAACAACTGCCTGCCGTTGTAAAAAAACTTACGCGTCACAAGGAAACAACCACACCTAAACCACGCCTGCTGGTTGTAGAAGATGAACCTGATACCGCTGATTTGATTCGCCGCATCTTATCCGGGGCTTTTGATATTGAATTTGCCAATGAAGGTGATGCCGGCCTGCGCGCCTGGGTGCAAGGCCGCCAGGATCTGGTGTTACTGGACGTGATGCTACCGAAATTATCCGGGCGCGATATTTTGATGGAGATCCACAGTATCGATCCCAATCAGCCTGTGGTGATCATGACGGCACACACCACTATCGATCAGGCCGAAGAGTTAATGCTGCTGGGCGCGGTCGACTTCCTGCCCAAGCCATTCCGCGCCGAGCAATTGCGCAAGGTGTGTGACATCGCCATCCATCGCGATGACTATCTGGTGAGCAACGCACAATTCGCCGAGCGGGTTAACGCCGTGCAAGAGCGCGAGCGCGAATATCGCAGCCTCTACGAAAGCCACCACCAATTGCTCAATGATTTGCAATCAGTAGTAATGGAGCTGGATGCGGATTTTAAAATCCAGTATTTAAACCATGCCTGGGAAACCATGATGGGCTTTCCGGTTAGCGAATGTATTGGGCAATCGCTGGAAGCCTTTATTGCCGTCGATGATTTTAACCAGTATTCGCTGTTCAAGAATAAAATTCGTAAAGCCCTGCAAAGCAACAAGCCCTGCCCTGAATTTGAGTTATGCCTGAGCAATTATCGCGGGCAAAAACTCTGGGCCCAGTTAAAAGTGAGCCGATCCACCAAGTTGCAAGGCTCGGAAAACCTCACCATCTGTTTGGACAACATTACCGAGCGACGCGAATCCCAGGAGCAGCTTAAGTATCTGGCGATGCACGATTCCTTAACTGGTCTGTACAACCGGCACTTTTTTGAATCCACACTCGCCCAACTCACCGCCGATTCGGTGCGCAACAATCGGCAGCATGCGCTGGTGTACCTGGATCTGGATCACTTCAAAGTGATCAACGATACCTTCGGTCATCAAAAAGGCGACGAAGTGCTGCGCGAGATGTCGCACCTGCTTAGCAAACGCATTCGCGGTACCGATATTTTATGTCGCCTGGGAGGCGATGAATTTGCAATTTTATTGCGCGATATTAAAGCCCATGAAGTCTATGAGTTTGCACGCAATATCCAGCAAATCGTTGCTGAATTTAGCTTCCAGTTGCAAGAACAACGCATCAGCCTCGGCAGCAGTATTGGCCTCACGCTGATCGATGGCAGTACCAATAACGCAGAAGAACATTTAATGCGCGCCGATATAGCCCTTTATGTGGCCAAAGGGCGCGGACGAAACCTGATCCACCAATACGACCCGCTCGACAACGAAAGCGATGAGTTGCGCCACTCCATTAACACCTCGCAAAAAATTCGCAAGGCGATTATGGAAGACCGCATGGTGCTTTTCTTCCAACCCATCTTCGACATTAAAAATAACCGCGTTTCCTATTACGAAGCACTGGTCAGGTTACGCGAACCCGATGGTCGTATTCTGGGGCCGGACACCTTTATTCCCGCACTGGAATCCGCCGGAGAGATGCATTTACTGGATCGCTGGATTATCAAACTGGCAATTCACACCTTGCACGACCACCCCGAGTTGAATCACATCGCCATTAATTTATCCGCGCAGGCCTTTAAAGATGAAAACCTGGTGCCAACCATTCTGGAAAACCTCAATGCGACGGGGGTTAACCCCAAGCGTATTACCTTTGAATTAACCGAAAGTGCCAGCTTGTTTAATTTGCACATCACTCAAAAAGTGATTGCCGATTTGCACAAACTCGGTTGCAGTTTTTCAGTCGATGATTTTGGTTCCGGTTTCAGCAGCTTTGCCTATCTAAAAGATTTACCGGCAGATTACATCAAACTGGATGGCTCTTTTATCCAGAATTTGCACCGCGACCAGATTGACCAAACATTGGTGAAATCCATGATTCAGGTTATCCAGGCGCTCGGAAAAAAAGCCGTCGCGGAATACGTGGAAAACGAAGCGATTCTGGAAATACTGAAGAGTATGAATGTGGATTTTGTGCAGGGCTATCACATAGGTCATCCACTGCCAGTGGAGCGATTACTGGTCAAGCAGGAAATTGCGTCATCATAAAATAATTCAGGAGCCCAATAAGCCCCTGAATTATTTTGCGCAGGCCACAGACATATCAAGTGACGTTAACGCCGCCATCCACCGCCCAGATTGCGCCCGTGGTGTAGCTGGACTCCAACTGCGCCACAATCACTTCCGCCACTTCTTCCGAAATTTGGTGATGATGGGCGTATCGATTGCCCCCGGAGAAACAGCATTCACGCGCACGCCGACAGGCGCCAACTCAATGGCGAGGCTTTTGGTTGCAGCTTCGAGCGCCCCTTTGGAGGCAGCATACAAAACAGCATTTGCCAAACCATTATTCACCACGGCAGAAGATACATTGGTAACACTACCTTTCGCTCTCTCCAATGAGGGCAACAACCCTTTAATTAAATCCAACGGACCGCGCACATTGGTATTCATCACTTCATCAAAGTCTGCGGCGCTACCAAACTGCAACGGAATAAAACGCGCGATCCCTGCATTATTTACTAACACATCAAGGGGATTACCATCGAAGTGCGCCGCCAATTTTGCAACGTCTGCTGAATTAGCCATGTCTGCAACAACTGCTTCAACCCCTAATTCCTTCGCAGCGTCCGCAACACGCTGCGCATTTCGCCCCGAAATAGTGACCGCGTAACCACGAGCTTTTAACAGTTTTGCGGTTTCAAAACCAATACCGGAATTTCCTCCGGTGACCAAGGCCTTCTTTTGCATGATCGCTTCTCTTAAGTGGGTGAATTTAGTTAATCCGGAACAGGGCGCTCGACGGCTCCCTGATAATCAATATCAGTGCAGCGCAGCGGAAGAAAGCTGCCCGCAGGTTGGTGGCTAGCGTCCAAATGACAAGCAGTAACGCCACTGGCGACCAAAGTAGAAAATATCTGGTATATCTCCTCGGCAGAAAAACCATAATCAGACATTACTGCAGAAACGTATCCATTAACATTCATTCCCTCCTGGAATTTTTCCATCAAAACATTTTCAATCTCATAGGCTAACGCAAGGTGCGAACCAACAGGCATATCCAACTCGCGCGCAACCTTCTCCATTACCTCCAAGCGTTCATCACCTTTAGCAATTGGTCGGATATAGCCCACTATATAGGGCTTACCACCTCTCGCTGACGCAGCGCTGGCCACTATATCCACCGCAGTAGCGCCATTTTGGTGTTGACGCAATGCTTGCTGGATAAAACTAACTCCCTCAAGCAGAGGGAATACTCCATATGAACGTGAGTCTGTTGCCAAAACCCCCATGGCAGTACCAGCAACGACAGAAGCACGCATGGTTCCCGCAAGGGCACCAATTTGGTTACACCAGATACGCGGATCCGGCCAACTTAAACAACCATAAACCGCTTCTACCCATTGAGCTAATTCTCCACCAACCATTCTCCCCGTCGCATTTAAAATCAAAATCTGGAAATAACTTTTTTTCCCTACCAGTTCCTCAAGCATAGAGTAACCGTGACTAAATACGCCTCGCCCGGGAAACCATCCACCCGTGTGACTAACAATTTTCCCACGTCTTTGTTCAAGAAAATTAATGACGGAAGATTGGCTGAATGTGCTGGAATTATCGTTCGATGACATAGTTTTCATCTTTCACAAAAGGCATAGCCGTAATCGGTTTATTCGCTAACTCGATGCCATGCGCAACCAAACCTGGCGCACTCAATAATTGGAACAGACAACCACCAACGCGCGGTTGAAAACCTAAATCAGCAAACACGGCGGCGGCTACTCCGGGCATCAACCATCCAATCCCCTTGGGTGACAATACCTGCTGTAACTCCATACCCCAGCGCAGTACCCTCCCCGCAGCAGGCAACTCAACAAGTTGTTCTACAATTTTATTGGCTAGTAAATTAATACCGCCGTAGTAGGCACCAAATCCGGGGAATTTCTGCACAAGTTCTGTATTGGTCAATTCTGGTTGCAGTAGCTGATCAACAACACGCTGCGCTACGCTGCCTTGATGCTTGCGCAAAAACCGCATGGATTCTTCTACAATTCCTGCCCCGTCAAACTCTCCCCCCATTACTGCAGCTGCAATGGGCAAAATATTTACCGGGTTGGATTTGCCAACACCCGCATTCATAGCCGCACGAGTTGCGGGGTGTCTTGGTCCCGGATTAATCATTGCAACCATTAATTGTTCAAACAATTGAGCTTCATCCTGATTCGGTAGTTCCCCTCGAAATAACAAATAGAAAACTTCCGCGAATGAACGTTTGTGCATTAGAGACAATAAATCGTATCCATGGCACAACACCCGATCAGCAATATAAGGATTATCAGCTGCCGGATGCTCGTACCAAATTCGAGTAGATGTGCGTTCCACAAAAGGCTCATTGCGGCTACGCACTTGATCATGTTTAGGTTCATTCATATAAGGCGTTCACGTAATAAAATCTGGGGGTTCTCACCGACTAGCTCAATTAAAGTTGTACTCAAGTTCCAACCAAACACTACGTGATTCCAACGGATAATCACCGCTTATTTCCCCACTACTTGGCTCTCTGGCGTTCTCATTCGCAAGATTGCGAACGGCTAGTGCGCCATCAAGACCAGGAACAATATTGCTGCGCCTCAGCGTTAGGCCAAGCAAAGTGTAATCTGCGATATCCGCACGGGTATCAGCTATCGCCCTGCGTCTATCGGCAATTCGAATAACCTGCCCATTCAACTGCCAGTACTGATCAAACTCCCAATTGGCATTAACTTTAAATTGATTACCAGGAGCATCAGCAACTCTCTGGCCGGAGTGTTGATCTTTGGCATTTTGCTGCGAGTAGCTACCCGTCAAATAAAATGAGTGGGATGGCTTCCAGTTAAACTCCAGCTCAAAACCATCGCCATTTTGGTCACGCGAGTTTTGTGCAGTTTTAGTAGTAGCTAATTCATCCTGAACAAATTCAATCATATCCCGCGCACGATATTCGAACAGCGTCAAATTGGATGTAAGAGCATCACTAACACGGTAGTTAAATGATAACTCCGTTGTATCAACAACTTCTGTATCTAGATTCGGATTGCCCAGTGACACCGGATTATTTTTACTAAATTGCTCCGTAAAGGACGGAGCACGAAATGCAGAACCAAACATTACCTTTGTTGTTAATTTGTCGTTGGTCGCCCAAACCAGAGCAACGCGAGGATTAGATGAAACACCGAAATCTGAGTAATCGTCGTAGCGAATACCCGTCGTCAACTGCAAATTCGCTGTAAATTGCCATTCGTCCTGCAATGATAAATATTGGACAGTGCGTGAACTGTCTTTCATAAATACAAACTCGGTATCGCTAACATCAGTTAATTGCCCATCAACAACCGCGACAGAACCATCGATAACACCCGGTCCAAAATTTTTTCTCTCTTCCGTGCGAACGGCTTGATGGCGGCTGCCAAGAGCAATTCGCAGACGATGGCCATCCCAACCATGAAAAATAGAGATGACCTCTAACTGTGAATCTTCCGTAGTACCGGATGGACTACCTATCAGCCCATCCGGAAATTGCACCAATCCAGCGGGTGCAACAAAATTAATATTTCCATCAGCTCCGATTGGAATAAAAGTTTTTTTCGGCAATAAAACAAAATAAGATTCCTGGTCATAGTTCAAGTAACTTAATTTGATGCTGTTATCCCAATTGGCTGAATCAGAATCAAATCGATAAACAAAATCCCCCAGCCATAAATCACTATTATCATAGCCATCGTAATCCAGAGCTTGGGCAGCACCAGCACCTAAACCTGCATCCTGTGTGCGCCAGTTCCAAAGATTGAACTGCCACTCTTCATGACTTAACGCCATGTGAGAATCAAGCACTTCATAACCCGTTGCCAGATGCCCCGGTGCAAGTGATGCACTGGTACCTAATACGGAGTCCAACGCTGACTGCAAATCTGTCTCAACCTTCCGCTCGTGATCCCCTCGCGTTTTTTGATAGGCAAGGCTAACTGCGATCCCGATGTTATTCCATTCACCCGCGGATTGAAGCCACAGTTCTTTTGTTCCAAAGGCCCCTGCCACACCTCCGATATTAGAACCATCAATCGCCGCTGCATCTTTGGTAATTATGTTGATTACGCCGGAAAATGCGTCTGCGCCGTATATGGCTGATCCGGGACCGCGAATAACTTCAACTCTATCAATACTCGCAACAGGAAGGCGAAATAATGTGGGGCGACCACCTTGAACGTTATACTGCACAGGAACCCCATTCATCATGAGTAATACCTGGGGGTTAAATCCCGTATGGATACCTCTAATCGAGTACACAGAATCAAGGCGGCTCAAACTTGAAAGGCTTACGTGCAAACCAGGAACCGTCTCCAGAACCTCGTTTAAATTACGCGCACCCAGGGCCTGGATTTCACTGGCAGTAATCACTGTGGCTGCAGCCGGTGCACGATCCAATGGAGTGCTATTACCCGTAGCAATAGAAATTTCAACCTGCCCCAATTCAGCAAGGCTGAGATTATAAAAATCTTCCGGTGCGGACGAGGGTTCTGATGCTGCCCGCGCAGCAACTACGATAACGAGAGAAAGAAAAGCAAACGAAAATTTTGCCGCAGGTGACAAGCGCATAATGACAACCTATTTTAAAAGGGTTTAACGTCATTCCGCTGACTGAACCACTCAATGCTATAGACCCAACTACACCAATAAGCCATGAAGTTACCTACGGCCGCTTTAGTATTCTGGCCAGTAAGCACTTTTTGCACTAAGAAAGAGGTAAGACTAGTTTAACTTTGCATGAAAGCAAAGCCCATTGACCTAACTTTTAATCCAACGCGATAAAGATTGCTCACTCCTTGCGAGGAGCAAGCTTTTGAATAGCATGTTTGAGTGTTTCACGCCTGACCGGTTTGGTCAGGTATTCCTCCGCTGGCCGGCGATTAAAGCGCTTGCGTTCCTCAATCATGGAAACCACTATCACCGGAATATCGCACACATCCGGATCCTCCTTGATACGCTCGAATAAAATCCATCCATGTTGGTCTGGCAACAATAAATCGAGCGTGATTACCTGGGGCTTGATGGATTGAATTAATCGCCAACCACTCTCTGCATCACTCGCCGTATGCACCTGATAGCCCTCGGCGCGAATGGTGCGTGCCATAACATCCAGAAACGCGGGGTCATCATCAATCATCACCACATGCTCACCCATGGCATTAGGATTGGATAATGGCGCTGCGGGGAATGACTCTTCTGCATCATTTTTTTGTGTGGTTACCGGAGTGGGATTCATTGGTAATGGCAGCTCCACAATAAATTTGGCACCAGCCCCCAATTCACTTTCGACATGAATACTGCCACCCATTAATTCACAGAGCTGGCGAGTAATAGACAAGCCCAAGCCGCTGCCCTGGAATTTACGCGTAGTGCCGGAATCTGCCTGCTTGAATGGATCAAAAATGCCCGCCTGCTGTTCCGCAGAAATACCAATGCCACTGTCAGCTACGCTAATAAAAATACGTTTGGGTTGATGATAGGCCTTAATGCGCACCTGACCGTTAGGTGCAAACTTGATCGCATTGCCTAGCAAGTTGATGAGTATATGCAACAGCTTTTCCGGATCTGCTTTTGGCAAAGATTCGCCATCATCAATATCCAACAATAGACGGATAGCATTTTTCTCGATTAAAGGAGCCACTGTGCCTACCGCTTCGTCAACCAGACTGGAGAGTTTTACCTCCGCGAGATCAAGATCCATGCGGCCAGATTCAATCTTGGCCAAATCCAACACACTGTTAATTAATTTCAACAGACGTTCGCTATTGGCAATTACGCGCGTTAAATCTTTTACGTGATGTTCATCGTCAGCAAGTTTTAGTTCTTCGATAACTACCTCGGTATATCCGATGATAGCTTGCAAAGGGGTACGCAATTCATGGCTCATTAACGACAGGAATTCACTCTTGGCCTGACTCGCATCCTCCGCTTTGCGTTTGGCAATCGCAAGGCGATCGCGCGCCATTTGCAAATCCTGGCTGTGCGCTGCAAGTCGCTGGTTATCGCGGCGTTTTACCGTATAGGCAATAAACACCGTCACTATCAAGAGCGCGCCCAGGATTACCGAACCCCATAAATAGCGCAGGGCAACTTTTTGTGAATCTACCAGCTCATCCAGATTCACAATGGCATCTTTCTGTTTGAGGATAATATCTTCCTGGGATTTGATAGTACTATTGAGGAAGGTTAAGCGTTTTTCGCGCGTATCAATTTCCTTGCGGATGTTATCAAGGTGCCGCTGCTGCTCATCCAGTTCCCGGGTACGTTGGGCAACTTCATTCAGCAAGCTTTCGCGCTCCAGTTTGCTCGCTTCAATTTGTGCCTGCTGATTTTCCAGCTGCTTTTTTTGTGCAGCAATTAATGAATCACTTTTTTGGATATTCTGGTTGAGCGAAGCCATTTGCGCTTGCAACTGATCATTAGTGGTCTGCTGCTTTTGAATTGATGCACTGAGCTCATTGAGTACTTTTTCGCGTCCTTGCAATTGCTTTTGCAATGCCACCAATGAGGCCTGCCCCTCGCGATAGAGTTTCGCCACATCAATTTCAGTGCCGCCATTCAAGATCAACTCCGGCAAAGGGGTTAAGCCGTGGTTGATAATATTGGATTTATTCACTTCGAATTTCAGGCGGTCATCACTGGTAGGCACCAGGTTGATCATCACCAGTTGCTTATTATTGTAGGCGTGAGTCACCAGCAATACCGGCTTGCCTTCCAGTACATCGTATATATCGCTAATCGTTTTGGCATTTGCCTGCTCTACATACACCAGATGGTATTTCGCTAAAGAGTCCACCCGATTTACCTGAGTGACGGTAATCGGCAAATCGCGCAATTTAACGCGCTCCTTTAATACCGCTAATTCGTCCATCAACGCCGGGTTATAGGTGCCATAAACACCAATATCAAATGAAGCCATGGCAGCCTGATTGGGCCATTCAATATTTTTGGCAAAGTTATACAGGTAAGAAACGGTTATTTTTTGTTTGTCCAATGCATGGGCTGGCACACTGACAAATGTCACACATGTCGCACAAAGCAACATGAAAACCGCAAAACGAAAGGATCCTGACGCAAAGCGCCCAACAGTACCCAAGGATAAAAAGAGTGATCTCAGCATGGTTGCTTGTCTTATTCGGGGAGTGAGTTTATTTACCACTGCGCACCTGCTAGAGGTATAACTGAGGCGCGAAAATTATCACTTGAAGAAGCATAGCCGGTTAAATTGAATTTGGATATATGCCCTGCTGTACCAGAAACTCTCGCAAACAATAAAAATTGCATGCACAGAATAAAAAACACCCCGACAATGCGGGGTGTTTTTGTGGTGATTCTTCAGTGTTTGGTTTACATGTAGGCCTTGGCAAACGCCGCTTTGGACTCTTGAATATACTCGCGCACTTTTACCGCATGGGATTCCCACAAGCTGCGGTCTTTTTCATCCGAGAAGGGGTTTTGGTCTTTGGCGACCGAGCGATCGAATTTGTCATAAAATGTAATTACTGATGAAGCAATGATGTTAAAGCGTTCCTTAAACACTTGCGTTTCTTCCATAGTACCAGTGGCTTTCATCATAAATTGCACAAACTCGGTATTGGAGCTGGAATGATTTTGATAACTCTCGGCCTGCAAAATAAAATAATTGTTGATTTCCTGTAGCGCAGCATTGCGCGTGGGTTCATCTTTACTCATTACACGATTGTAATTTTCCTGGCCGCGTCCCATACCTCCGGCAATCAGCGACTCTTTCAAGTGCTTATCAAGATCCTTGCGAAACTTATCCACTTCACGCTGAATATCCATCAGGTCTTTATCCAAGGCAACAACAGTGTTTAATTCTTTTTCCACCTCACCCAAAAAACCTTCCGCCTTGGCAAAGGTTTTCAAACCATTCTCTTCGGCAAATTTGCGCGCTTTACGGTCCACACCGGCATTTTCATAGGACACACGATCAAAGGTGGTAGCGACGATAGTTTTAAACGGTTCAGCAAATGCCTGATAAGCCCCTTGCGTCATCACATTCAGGGTCGCAGTCGCAATATCGCCCAAGGGTTTGAGCAGCGATTCCATGCGCGATTTCTGAATCGGCGATGCAACCCGTTTAACATCGCTCACAATGCCTTTGAAAGTCTGATAGCCAAGGGGGTTGGCCATTTTGCCACGCTCGGACGTTGCCAAGACTAAAGTCACGCTGGAGTAAATACCATTGGCGTATTCCAGATACTGGCGCTGCACATCAATTTGCGCTGCATAATTTTTACCCAGTGTGCGTAGCGCATCGGCTTGCACCTGGTAATTTTTGTCATCGCGCAACTTGCCCAACACTTCGGCAATCACTTTTTCCTGATTTTTTTGCAGCGCGGTATCCAACAGGATTTTTTCTACACTGACGTCATCCAACCATGCCTGACCATTGGTGATTTCAAAATCCAGGCGCAAGAATTTTTTGCCAGGATCATCAATGGAAATACGTTTGGCATGATATTCAGTGGAATCATTACTGCCCAGTATTTGCCCGACCTGTACCCAACCGGTATCAGTATTCTGTGTATTGGCAACCAGCACATTGATTTTGTATTGGGTGGCCGGTGTAGAGGTTTTTATCCAAAATTCCAAGGTGCCCTGCTCGCTTAGGTTAACGCGCGAGCGCACTGAAGCCTCGCCTTCATCAACTTGCAAAGCGCCAGTACCGTTGCGCGCCTGCTCAGCTACCAGTTTAGCGCCATACATCAGCGCCCATTTTTTTGCATCGGCTTCAGAATCAAAACCGTTTTTAAAAATCACTGATTTTTGTTGCGCCATGGCGCCCATAGATATTGCACCGACAACAACCAGCGCCATCAAACGGAAGGTACTTTTCAGCATACTTGCCTCTATCACCACATCATCATAAATGTAAAAATCATCCAGCTATCACTAATCAACTGTTACAAGCCAACTGTTACAAACTACTCAAGAAAGCCCGGCACCAGCTGCTGCAATACACGATCTACCTCGGCCTTGCGTGCACCTATCAAACGGGGGTAAGCAACCGGAAGCTCCGGCAAACCAGTCAAGCCATGCAGATAACCATTGGCACCCCAGCCACCATGGGCCACAGGGTTAATTAGCGGGTCATTCAAGGCTTTTTCTGCAGCAATAATTGTCCAACCACGCGCATTTAACTCATCGACCAGGGCCACAATAAAATAGGCTGCCAAATCATTTTCCTGAATAACCAATACCTGCCTTGGGGAATAGCCAAGCATATTAAATAAATATTCATCCTGTTGACGCAGAGGCTCCAACATTAACTGAACGTAGGCTTTTTCCAGCGCAACCATATCTACCCGGCGATTGTTGCGCATCTTTTTTTGGTACAACTGGTCAATATAATTATCCATTCCACGCGCCGGATTAAATCCAGTAAATGCGGGTCGGTAACCGCGCTCTTGCAGAAACTCAATCAGGCCGCGCTGGATATTTAGGTCGCCCGATTCATGCAAATAGGAAAAATGAATATGCTTTTTGTAGCCCGAATAAGGCGCCAATAAGCGATTAGCTTTTAGCAAGCTAATTTCATACGCATAGAGATCGTTTTTACTCACCAGACTATGATCGTGCCCGGCGTTGACCAACAAGTGTCCGTTATCACTGTAAAGTGCAACACGCTCGCGATTTTTCCTGCCCAGATTTTCCGTTTTAATTAAAAACATTGCCTGGGGTACTGCAACAGTTTTTAAATTGCGCACCAGCATTTGCGAGCGAGCTTTGGCATCCAGGGAGCTGGAATCCTGCAGGGTATTTTCGAAGGCAATGACCAGCTCGCGCGCCTGCGTGGTGGCAGTCATCAATACGACAACGGCAATAACAATTAACCGATAAGCTTGTTTAAACACCAACACATCTCACTCTGTTAATAGTAACCATAATAATCTCGTGCCCCTAATGTTGCGGCAAGGCGGGTAACTCGTAGAGTTCCAGCGGTAGCCCATCCGGATCTTTAAAAAAAGTAAAACGTTTGTGCGTATATTCATCCACCCTGATTGGTTCTACCTCAATATGATTGGCAATCAACCAATCCACAACTGCATCGAGTTCACGCACCACAAACGCCAAATGACGCAAACCGCAGGCTTCAGGTTGGGATGGACGCGCCGGCGGTTTGGGAAAGGAAAAAAGTTCCAGTTGGGTGCCGTTGGGCAAAGCCAAATCCAACTTCCAGGAATCGCGCGCGGAGCGATAATTTTCCGCCAGGATTTCCAACCCGAGGATATTTACATAAAAATGTTTGGATTTTTCGTAATCCGCACAAATCAGCGCAACATGATGCACCGCATGTAGTTTGGGTTGCTCTCTGTTCATGGCTAGAACCCTGTGGTTAATAAACCCAATCATCACGGAACAGCAATTACTTCGCGACTATGCTGCGACCTGCAAGCTGTACCCATGATGAACACCGACCCCATCAGTCGGGGGCGCCGGTGATCACCAATATCTTAACTCGAGTTGGCAAGTTTATACCGAATTGCCCGGCAGGAAGGCGAGAAAAAGTATTTGAGGGAAACACCTGTGATGAACAGCGCAAACAGCGCCGTAAATGGGCAAGTTATTTTTTTTCTTGCTGCTTGCGCAATTGGCTCAGACCAGTTTTCACCCAGGCGAGCAAATCATCGGGAAACAGGGGTTTAGCGAAGTAATACCCTTGCACCAAATCCACCCCTAACTCAAGCAAGATTTTATAGTCTTCTTCTGTTTCTACACCCTCGGCTACGGTTGTCAGCTTAAGGTTTTTAGCCAGATCGACAGTGCTGGCCAGGATAGTTTTTTGTTGGGGTCGTACCGCCGCATTGTGTACCAGTGAACGATCTATTTTTAATTCCGTGGCTGGCACGCGCGATAGCTGCTGGGCGTTGGCAAAACCAGTACCGTAATCATCTATAGCGATATGAAAGCCTTTTAAACGCAAACGCGCAAGGGTGCGAATGGCACTCGCCAGTTCCCCCAAAAGGGCATTTTCAGTTACTTCAAAGGTAATATCTGCCGGCGCTATGCCATAGTCATCGGCAATCTTGCACAACCAGTCCACCAAATCTGCATCGGCCAGTGAAAGTGGCGATAAATTAAAGGCAAGATGGAAACGTAAACCAAACTGCTGCCAACTGCGTTTGTGTTTGAAGGCTTCTTCCAATAAATAATGGGTAAGCGTATCGATCATGCCGTGACGCTCAGCCAATTCAATAAAAACAGCGGGTGAAATCATCCCTTTGGTTGGATGACGCCAACGGGCCAGCGCTTCCACGCCACGCAGCAACAAGCCGTGGGTCGTTAATTTGGGTTGAAAGGCCAGAGTTAATTCACGATTAGCCAACGCCTGACTCAACTCAAGGGCGGTAACTTCATTGTCGTTAGTTTTTTTGGGCTCAGTAGACGCTTTATGGTCCTGAATAAAGCGCAGCAGACTGCATTGCAGTACATCCGGTAAAAGCGGCTTTTGAAAAGTCCCAATAACATGTAAACCATCGGCTTCCGCCATAGTGCCTACACTGGCAATCAAAATCGGGTCTTTGGCACTGAGGATAATCACACTGGAGTTCAATTTTTTTAACGCGATGGAGCGAATCAACTCAACGCCATCCATGATCGGCATTTCCAAATCGATCAGAATGACATCAACGTTGTTTGCATCCAGAACTTCCAATGCATCCACACCATTTGCCGCATCATAGAGCGAGCTAACACCCAGATCCTGGCATAACTCTTTGGCGTATTGCCGCTGGGTAAGGCTGTCATCCGTAACCAGCACACTTAATTCGGATATCGCAGATTTCATAGTCTGGCTCCCAAGACTGCTGGAATTTGCGATAAGGCCATAACCTCTTTTGCAGCACCCATGTTGATGGCTTCCTTGGGCATGCCAAATACCACACAAGACTGCTCATCCTGGGCAATAGTCCTGCAACCTACCTGACGCATTTCCAATAATCCCCTGGCACCATCATCCCCCATACCCGTCATAATAATTCCCATTGCATTGCGCCCGGCCGAGCGGGCCGCAGAGCGAAATAAAACATCCACCGAGGGGCAGTGTCGATTAACACTCGGCCCGCGAAATACCTTGGCGATGTATTGCGCACCTGAACGCTGGACTTCCAGATGATGTCCACCCGGTGCAATCAATACTCGACCAGGAATCAAACGATCACCTGATTCTGCCTCTTTCACATCCACTTCGCACAGGCCATCCAAACGCTTGGCAAAAGCGGCGGTAAACTTTTCTGGCATATGTTGTACGACCGCGATGCCGGGGCAGGTGCGCGGAATTTTGCTCAGCACTTCTTCCAATGCCTGGGTACCTCCCGTCGAGGTACCTATCACGATAATCGTATCGGTAGTCGCGGTCATGGTAACCAAATCCGATGCAGGCATAACAGGCGCAGCCTGCTTTGTTTCAACGGTATGACTGCGGCGCGACACGTGGGCACCTGCAGCACCGCGCACGGTTTGCCACAGCAAGTGCTTGGCTTCCAATAAAAAATCTTTCACGCCCAATTGCGGCTTGGTGATTATGTCGATCGCACCTGCAGCCAGCGCCTGCAAGCTAAGCTCTGCCCCCTTTTCTGCCAATGACGAGCAAATAATCACCGGGGTTGGTCGCTCCTGCATCAGGTGACGTAAAAAAGTCAGGCCATCCATCCGCGGCATTTCGATATCCAGCAAGACCACATCCGGCCATTTCTTTTGCATTTGCTGCTGCGCAAAAATAGGGTCAGATGCCGTGGCATACACAGTAATGTCCGGCGCTTCATTCAGTACGCCACTCAGCACCTGACGCACTACCGCTGAATCATCAACCACCAACACATTAATAGTCATAGCATCTCAACTTTTACCAAGGGTTGGCGCCAGGGCGCACTTCACCAAGTATTGTCGATAAGCGTTGCTTTTCAACAACTCATCCTGCATTCATTTGATAATGTTTTACCTGAATTTCACCGGTAGGGATAACCAGTGTCAGCGAACGCGAAATGCTTCCACCGACATCCACCTGCCGCGGCTGCAAATTTTCTCGCGCCAACCACTCCTGCGCAAAACGAATATTATCTGCGCCTATTGAGGTGGGCGTACTAAACGCAAACATATCGCCACCACCAAACAATCCCAGATAAAACTCGCGCGGATCAGCAAATGAAAGCATCGCTAATTTCATTTGCTCCAAAGCAGCCGCGGCATAGCGGCAATCTCGCTCAGCAAGTTTTTGTTCAGCAGCATGAGACAACAAATAATGACAAAGCCCTCCGAGCTTTAATCGGGGATGCCAGGCTGTTAAGGCAACACATGACCCCAATACCGTGTGCAAACGCTCATATTCGACCCCAAAATACCACTCACCTGGATGAATACTGTGGAGTGGCTTCACATCAGGAACAGCAATCATCTATCACCGACCTACCAAACGATAAATCGCGGGCTTTACCGGAGTAAAGCGCGAGCTAATTCCATGCAAACTCTCTGAATGCCCAACGAACAAAGTACCGCCAGGTACCATTTTGTCAGCAATACGCTCGAGTATTTTCGTCTTGTTTTCGTTTTCAAAATAAATCAGTACATTGCGTAAAAACACCAAATCAAACTTGCCAAGGTCGGGAAATTCTTCATGCAAGTTAAGCGTAAAAAACTGCACAGCCTGGCGTAATTCTGCATTTACGCGAACGTTGCCCGCTTGTGGCCCAACACCTTTACGACAAAAACGGCGCAAATAGTGTGGTGGAATGTTGCGGACGCGCATCTCCGGATAAATGCCTATTTTGGCTTGTTCAACGACAGTGCGATTCACATCAGAGCAGAGTAACTCCCAATCACAGTTACAGCGATCTTGTAACACCATCGCAATGCTATAAGGTTCCTCACCGGTTGATGAGGCAGCACTCCACACCCGAAAGTTTTGACCGGGGCGGTAATTGGGTAACATCTCATCCTGTAAATAATCGAAATGTTTCTGCTCGCGGAAAAAATAGGTCTCGTTGGTCGTAATTAATTCCAGCGCCGTGCTCAGCTCGCCCCTACCCTGCGGACTTTGAATAAAGCGATAGTAATCGCCAAAGCCTTTCACATCGCAGGCTTGCAACCGCTTCCATAAGCGGTTGCTGAGCAGAGCCTTTTTTTGGGCCGGTAGAAATATACCCAGCTTGTCCTGAATGAGTGTTTGGAACAGCTGAAACTCTTTATCCGACGGAATGGGTGTTGCACTTTCTGTAGTCATAAATGCCTGCATTCCACTTAATCATATCGTCCAGAGCCTACGTATTGGCTGTGTAAATCAGGTATAGCGCACAAAATCCTTATCCAGATCATCATCACTTGCAGTAACCTTTTGCACGGTTTTGCGTGTGCGCGCCGGCGCGGGTTGCGCGATAGTTTGACGCGTGCTGTGACTCGGCGTGCTGCGATTATCTTCAACTGACAGCGTGAAATAACTGACCGCATCTTGCAGACGCATTGCCTGGGAACTTAACTCTTCGGAGGTAGAACTTAATTCTTCTGCCGCCGCTGCATTTTGCTGCATGGTCTGGCTCACCTGGCCAATCGCCGCATTAATTTGATTGACCCCTGCGGTTTGTTCGGATGAAGCCGCCGAAATTTCCTGCACCAAGTCCGCCGTTTTGCGAATACTGGGCACCATTTCCTGTAACAGTTTGCCAGCGTTATCAGCTTTGCTAACAGTCTCGCCAGCAAGTGAGCCAATTTCCTGTGCGGCAACCTGGCTGCGCTCTGCCAACTTACGCACTTCGGAAGCCACTACAGCAAAACCGCGTCCGTGCTCGCCGGCACGCCCGGCCTCAATCGCCGCGTTGAGCGCAAGTAAATTGGTTTGATAAGCAATGTCATCAATGACACTGATACGATCAGCAATCTTTTGCATGGCTTCTACCGTGCTCGCTACGGCACTTCCTCCCGTTGCTGCATCGGCAGCGGCTTTTTGGGCCATACCATCGGTGATACTGGCATTTTCATTGTTCTGCATAATCGACGCCGACATTTCCTCCATAGATGCCGAGGTTTCTTCCACGCTGGCCGCTTGCACTGATGCGCCCTTTGCAAGTGATTGTGCTGTTGCATTGACTTCTTCTGAAGCAGAAGCTAAAGCATCTGCAGAGCTGCGCACCTCACCTAATACTTGCGACAAAGTAGTAGACATTTCGCGGATAGCCGCAAGCATACTGGTAGTATCGCCTTGCTTGGTATTCACTTGTTCTGTCAAATCCCCCGAGGCAATTTTTGCGACAACAGCAGCCGCATAATCTGGTTCTCCACCAAGCTGGCGCAGTAAATTTCGAGCGATAAAAAAACCAATTAATGCAATTGCTACCAAGGTTATCGAAGCGATAACAATGGATAAAACGGCTGCCTTGGACTTTGTGGCGAGCGCCCTTTTCTTGGCATTGTCCGCAATTTCAGTGTTGTAGGCCGAATGAGTTTCCAGTGCTGTGGCCAATGAGCGGGCATCATCCCCCGATTTTTCCATAAGCGACAAGGCAACATCCGTTTGACCTTTTTTGGTTGCCGCCAAAATCGCCGGCAATTGATTCATAAAGCTGTCAAAAAATTTCTTATCTTCGGCTAAGAGTTCCTTATCCCGATCATCCGCCAATAGCCCCTCGTATTTTTTGAGGCCACTATTTGCATCATTCATAGCCTTGTTTAAATCAGACTCCAACTTTTCCAGCTGTGTAGCATCCGTATTTAATACGAAGCGACTTAAGCGAATACGAAACCGGTATATATTGCCTTGAATATCCGACAATAACTGCATGCTCGGAATTACGTTTTCATTGCTGTAATTGGTTTGCTCAAATACCGTATTAATTTGTACCTGAGCCGCCCCGGCAAGAATAATAATGCCTAGCAATGCAGTAGCTACCAGCAACAACATTTTTTTGGCGACAGTCATATCTAACTCCATTAATATCCATTAATCAAAAACACTCGATGCCATATCAGACCATCGGGCATTAGCTGTAACGTACAAAATTTTTATCCAGATCGTCATCCGCTGCCGGTTTTGCGTCTTTCTTTTTACCACCGGAATTCGTAGGATTTATGGTTTTCTTTGGTGCAGGATTTTTAAATGAACTATTGGCTGCCCCGGATTGCAACTTGAAATAAGTCATAGACTCCTGCAAGCGAATCGCTTGCGTGCTCATCTCCTCCGAGGTAGAACTCAACTCTTCTGACGCCGCCGCATTCTGCTGCAGGGTTTGGCTCACCTGACCTATAGCACCATTAATTTGTGCCACACCGGTATTTTGCTCCGCTGAAGCAGCCGAAATTTCCTGCACCAGATCAGCGGTTTTGCGGATAGCAGGAACCATTTCATTGAGCATAGTGCCAGCCATCTCTGCACGCTTCACTGTATCGAGTGCGAGTGTACCAATTTCCTGTGCGGCGACCTGGCTACGCTCAGCCAGTTTACGCACCTCTGAAGCAACTACCGCAAAACCACGCCCGTGCTCACCGGCGCGCCCCGCTTCGATAGCAGCGTTTAATGCAAGCAAATTAGTTTGATACGCGATGTCGTCAATCACACTGATACGTTCTGCTATTTTTTGCATTGCCTGTACAGTGTTCATCACCGCCTCACCACCTGTTGCGGCGTCGCGTGCCGCTTTTTGAGCCATACCATCGGTAATTTTTGCATTCTCGGTATTTTGTGAAATAGATGCAGACATTTGCTCCATGGATGCAGATGTTTCCTCCACACTCGCCGCTTGCACCGAGGCACCTTTTGCCAGCGATTGCGCGGTAGCATTTACTTCTTCGGAGGCAGAGGAGAGTGCGTCCGCAGAGCTGCAAACATCACCGATAATTTCGGCCAGCTGTTTACGCATATTTTCTACACTTGCAAGCAACGAACTTTTGTCGCCTTGTTTGAGTTGTATCTCAAGATCGAGATAACCATTAGCCACTTGCGAAACAACTTGCGCGGTATAGGCGGGCTCACCACCAAGAGTGTTAAACATATCGCGAAAAATAATGACCATAACGCCGACGATAACTACGGAGGCCACAACACAGATAATCACCAGAACATTTATCGTCTGTTGATAAACCTGTTGCGTTTTTTTATCAGATTCAATTAAATAATTTTCAAACCCTGTAGCAGTTGCAACGGCCAACTCTTCCATCTGTGACGCAGTCGCTCGGTCCATACCACTAACGGATTTATCGACCAACACGCCAGCATTTGGATCCGCTTGATCAAACCTTTTTAATGCTTCGCGATAATTTTTCCCCAACTGGGCATGCTCAGCTTTAAGTTTTTCCGCAACATCAAACGCAACACCTTCCTCTTTTTGCAGAGCAATTGCTTTGGCAAGATGTTCCTGAACTGATTTTTCCGCTTCGCTAAAACCTTCCACATGCTTGGTGAAACGATCCGGGTTGTTGCCACGAATCAGAATGTTTTTCCATTCTTGCACTTGGGTTTTAAATGTAATTGCCGATTCCTGGATTTCACCCAGAATATCTGAACGACGCTGCACATGGATATTGGTTTCATCCACAATCGCATTAAACTGGCGAATTTGAAAATAAGCTGAGCCACCCAGAAAGCCCAACCCAAGCACAACCAGAACGCTGAGCAACAGAATTTTAAATTTCAAGGTTAAGTTGGCTAACACGACTAATCCCTCACAAAGGATTTAAATTATTGCAGCTGAGCCTCAACCAAATGCGCCAGCTCGCGGATGGACAAGGCATTATTTGCATCCAGCAATACCACAAATTCGTCATCGCGCTTGGCAATACCTTGAATAAACTCGGCGCGGATGTTGGCTCCAAAAGAAGGAGCATCCTCAATATTTTCGTCATCCATTTCGATTACCTCACTGACTGCATCCGCCAGTAAACCCAACACATGATTTTGTTCGTTATTTTGCAGCTCCACCACGATAATGCAGGTACGTTTTTGTACTTCAATCGGCTTGCGCCCCAAACGCACTGCCAAATCAATCACCGGGACAACTTCACCGCGCAGGTTAATGACACCGCGCAAAAAATTAGGCATGAGTGGCACCTCCGTAATCCCGCTGTATTCAATAATTTCGCGCGTTTGCGACAACTCCAAACCATAGTGCTCATTGCCAATACGAAAGGTAAGGTATTGCTTGATTACTTCCGGAATACCGGATTTTTTTTGTTTGCTTGCCTGGTTCATTGTTCCTGCTCCTGAAGATTCACCGCAAAGGCGTTATTGCGAATATGTTCACGATTAATGGCAAAGCCAATTAACTGCTGGATATCCAGAATCAATGCTACAGCCCCGGTACCTAAAAGACTTGACCCACCTATACCTTTAAGTGCCTGAAAGATTGGCCCCATAGGTTTTACAACCGTTTGAATTTCCCCGTGTAATTCATCCACCACTATGCCTGCACGTTTTTCACCAAATTGCACCACCACAATTTTTTCGCGGCTGTGGTCTTTAGGTTGCAGGGAAAATATTTCACGCAGGCGAATGTAAGGCACTTGATCACCACGCAAATTCACGCAGTTCTGTCCCTGCACATGGATAAGTGAATTTAAATCCACACACTCCAGAATCGTGTTTTGCGGTACGATAAAATCAATATGGCCCGCAGTGACATGGAAGCCATCAATAATGGCCAGGGTAAGTGGCAGGCGAATACTTAAACTGGTACCAACGCCCATTTCACTTTCGATTTCAATACCACCTTGCAACTCTTCGATATTGCGCTTCACTACATCCATGCCGACACCACGCCCGGACAGGTTGGTCACCTGTTCAGCCGTTGATAAGCCGGGATGAAAAATAAGTTGGAACAGTTCCTGACGACTAAGGTGTACTCCTTCTTCGAGCAGACCATTGGCAATGGCTTTCTTGCGAATTTTTTCCACATCCAAACCGCCACCGTCGTCGTGAATCCCGATCACAATATTGCCTGCATCGTGACGCGCGGTAAGCTTGATGGTGCCAGTATCCGGCTTGTTGCGCGATTGACGCACAGCAATGGATTCAATGCCATGATCCATTGCATTGCGCACAATGTGCATTAGCGGATCATTCAATTTTTCCACCATGGATCTATCCAGCTCGGTTTCCGCACCTTCAATTTCCAGCTCAATTTCTTTATTGAGCGATTTGGCGGTATCGCGCACTACGCGTTTGAATTTTTGGAAAGTATCACCGATGGGCACCATACGCAGCGTCAGCGCAGCATCACGAATCGCTTCGGTAAAATTACCCATGGAAGTAACTGCCTCTATTAAGGTCGGGTTACCCATTTTGGAAGCGAGCAAATCAACACGCTGGCGATTGATAACCAACTCACCGATTAAATTGATTAATTTATCCAGACGCTCGGCATCAACGCGTATAAATCGATTTTCAGGACTGGATTTTTTCTCACTATTTTTTTTCTGTTTATCCAACGCAGCATTGACGATTTCCGGGGCTATTGCCTGCTCTTCAATTAAAATATCTCCCAACATTTCCACTTTACCCAGCGCTTTAGCCTGGCTTTTTTGGGTAGTCAATGCAGCTTCCAATTCCTGATAACTGATTGCATGGCTTTTTACCAAAATTTCTCCCAGACGCTGTGAATTTTCTGGCAGTGAATTAATCAAATTAACGAAAGCTTCGATATTACTGCGTGGCGGAATGATTCTGATGTCGGAATCTTCACGCACAAACATAAATGCATCTTCGATCTGCTGTTGACTGGCACTGCTGTTCAAGGTGATTTCAAAACCGAGATACAATTGCTCTGGATCGAAATCATTGAACTCAGGGAGATGATCAGTAATGGTAGTGATATGGGTAATATCACCGAGCGTGCGCAAGAAGCGCAAAATCGAAAACGGATCCATGCCATTGCGCAATAAATCTGGCCCAAAACGCACGGATATATGCCAGGAGTCCCTATCCGTAACTGGCTCCTTACCGCTGGGCACCTGTACAACTGATTGGGAGGATGCAGTAGCTATTGCACCCGCAGCAGTAGATTCTTCCAGCCAAGGGTTGAGGGCAGCAAGTAAACTTTTACCCTGCGCTAAACAGGCCTCATCGTTGGCCTGGTCATGCATGGCATTTTCCACCAGCACAGCAATATGATCACGGCACGGCAGGAGGATACTGAGCAGATCACTGGTAACAGTAATTTTTTCATCGCGCGCGCGATCCAACACATTTTCAACAATGTGGGTAAAACTGACGATGTCATTTAAACCAAACAACCCCGCCGAGCCTTTAATGGTGTGGGCCGCACGAAATATTTCGTTAATGGTCTCCATATCCTTTTCACCTTCATCCAAACGCAACAGAGCGGCCTCCATTGAGTTCAATAGATCCTCCGCCTCGGCGAAGAATGTCTGCAAGGCACCATCAAGATTCATAGCGGATTTCCTTTAGAGGGCGAATTGAGTATTTACATCCAGAGCAACCAAAACACTTTCTACAGATTCATTGCTCTTGGTGATAAATACTGACTTATGAATGGTGGTAAAGAATTTTTTTGCAAACAGCAGCAGCTGGACACCAGCGGTATCGATTTCAGTGACTGCGTGCAAGTCCATCGCAATTTTGTCGGCGAGCTTGTCGTAATCAGCAAATAGTTCGTCCTTCAATTGGCTGACGTTATAAATTGTTAGTTCGCCTTCAAAGATCAACGTCGAGGTATCCTTGCTTTTTTTGCGTTCGATTTTCATGGCCCTGACCTGTAAAAAATGGTTCCTGTTAAATCAGCATGGACACAGCTTGCAACATTTGCTCAGGGCGAAAGGGTTTTACAATCCAGGCCTTGGCGCCTGCGGCTTGACCTTCGCGCTTCTTCTCTTCTGCACCTTCAGTAGTAAGCATGATCACTGGCGTAAATTTGTAATTGGCTTTTTGTTTCATCTCTTTCACAAAGCTGATGCCATCCATATTCGGCATATTCACATCGGAAATAACCAGATTGATTTTTTGGCCATCTAATTTTGCTAACGCATCTTTGCCATCACTGGCTTCTACTACTGTGTATCCAGCTCCGCGCAACGCAATACCAACAACTTGTCGCACACTGGCCGAATCATCGACAACCAAAATAACTTTAGACATTCAATGCTCCTAGAAGAACGTAATTTCAGAATTGCTGGGCGTTTGGGAGTGGGCAGAGCCGCGATGCACGTCCACTTGCTCAAGCGTGGTGTAGGTTTTTTGAATAGCGCGCAGCCATTCCTGAATATCAATGAGTGTGACTGATTCCCCATGACGCAAACGAGTTTCCTGATCGGCTAACGCACCCACCAGTTTTTCCATGTCATCGGTGACATGACTTAAAATCTGGCTGACGCGGTCTTGGAACTGCAAGTTCACTAACACTTCTTCAACACTGGATTGCACCGCAGCACTTTCCTGTTCAAGGATATGTGCTGATTGCAAAATGTTTTCGCTGGAGTTTTGGAATTGATCGAGCACTTGGGCAATAGCGCCTTCGGATTTGCTTAAGCGATCACTATCCTGTGCGGCGTATTCAGTGGTTCTATCGAGCGTGGTTTGCAGAGCCGAATTTACTTGTTCGATGCGCTTTCCGATGCGTGCACCGGTTTCACCGGAGCGAGTAGACAGTGTACGCACTTCATCCGCCACTACGGCAAAACCACGCCCGTACTCACCCGCGCGCGCCGCTTCAATCGCCGCGTTCAAGGCAAGTAAATTTGTTTGCGATGCGATACCAGCCACTTCGGCACTCATGCCGCTCAGCTCGACGGTAATTTTTGAAAGCCCGGAAATTTCAGTAAGCAGCTCATCACGCTGCTCCATGGCCGCGCGCAAAGTGCGAGTGATATGACCCAACTCTGTATTGGCAAATTGAATAACACCACCCAGACCGGTATCACCTTTCATACTGCTGGCAGTCGTTGCAGAGCTGGCAACCGCAGCCTGCAAACGCTGGTGAATATCCGAGAAGCGCCCGACCAGTTCAGTGATGCTACTTTCCAGTTGGTGGCGAGCCAGTTCGGTTTGGCGCTGCCAAATCGGCAACAAATCCTTAAGCAGATGCTGATAGTTTTCCAATAGCGATTTATAGGTTTGCGATAGCTGCTGTGCTGTTTGGGCGCGCACGACTTCCTGCTGCAATTCGGCAACACGCTTGAATGCCGCAGACACTTGTAGCCAGGCATAGATAGCCGTAACCAGTACAAGCAGCACAAGTAGCAATTTCCAAATAAAGGAAAGCGTGGCGCTGGCAATCAATCCCAAGGCAATTAGCCCGAGCACACCCACAGCACCAGACGCAATCAAGGAGGAACCCGCACTTGTCGCTGGGGATGAATAGTTGCTATTACTCATTGTTTAGTCCGTCAATATCAAACGCAAAAACACAGGCTGGTTGTGTAAGAATCCCTGCGCCTTTTGCTCTCAGGAGGGTTCTCTAGGTATAGACGGGGTTTATGGAGGTGTCAAAACCCCCACACTGAGTGAAATTACTCAGCGCAACTCGCTGTAAATACGAGTTTTTAGGACGACAGCAGGAAGGGGAAACTTAAATAAAAAAGCGCAATTTGATTCATCATCAAATTGCGCTTTTGGAAACGCACAGAGGATCTGGACAGATTAGAGGTAGCGACTCCAGAGCACCTTGGATTCTGCGGTTACGCCTGCACCACCACCGCTCATATCCGGGATTTCATCCGGCTTATAACCTTCAGGGAGATTAGTCACATCAACCTTGGTAGATCCACCCAGCTTGTTATCTGCGTCGCTTAGCTTTAATCCTGCAGCAGAAATGTACCCATAAACGACTGTACTCCCTCCGGTTTCCAACAGGTCGCCTGCCACAATGGAACCATAAATGGTATTGCTGGCATCTAGCTTGATTAGACCGCCAGAGTACTTTGATTTCGTAGTTGCATTAGCGGGATCCGTAGGATCAAAACCACCAGCCAACATACCGATATTGCCCAAGGCGTTGCCCGTGTACTTACCATCGGCGGCGCAATAATTTGTTGGATAGAGACCGTCGAAACTTGCAGTTTTATACCCGCTTTCAAATTCATTCTTACAAATTGCGTTCTTTTTTGACTCTGCTGTGTTAGTGGGATCAATTCTATAAGCAGCAGCATAATTCAGCGCATAACTCACGGTGGCTCCCTGAGTAATAATGCTTCCTGTAGCAACAAACGTGTTGTAGTAATGTCCGTTTGCCAATACCAAATTCCCTTTCACCCAAACAACGCCCGGAGGGAAACTCTTACCATTGATTTTCAAGCTAGTAACGCCAGCTGTCTGGGTTGCTTCAAAGCAACTGTTATTTTCACTAAAACCATGGCACAAGGTGATAGTGGACCCAGCACAGTAGCCGCCGTCCAGCACCTTGCAGATATATTCACGTGGATTACCACTGTTTCGAGCCTTCACATAGTAAGTGTCATTTGTAATTCCATTAATATTTTTGATAGTAACTTTTAAATTAGTACCGTCAAAATCGAAAGCATAATTCGCCGCTGCCTGCAAAGTCCAAGCGTCAACCCGGGGTTGAACCAAAGTTACTGGGGATAGCTTTTCCATCAGCGGGAAAC
>JAGKXA010000244.1 GCA_021151615.1 Cellvibrionaceae bacterium
GCTTAAGATTGCGGTTGTTTCCATTTTCCCTGATATGTTCAGCGCGATTGCCGATTTCGGAGTATCCGGTCGTGCAATCAAGCAAGGTCTGGTGGAGTTGAAAATTTTGACTCCAAGGGATTTTGCACATGACCGTCATTCCACGGTGGATGAGCGCCCTTATGGTGGTGGCCCCGGGATGGTAATGATGGTTCAGCCTCTGCGCGATGCTATAGCGGCAGCCAAAAGTTGGGCAGGTAATGATGCAAAAGTCATCTACCTGTCTCCCCAAGGCAGGACACTGGATCAAGCCGGTGTTGCCGAGCTTGCGGGTTCCCGCAATATGGTGTTGGTTGCAGGGCGTTACGAAGGTATTGACGAGCGTTTGCTGCAAACTGTGATTGACGAAGAGTGGTCCGTTGGCGATTACGTATTGAGTGGCGGTGAGTTACCCGCAATGGTGTTGATAGATGCGGTAATTCGCATGGTGCCTGGTGCTCTGGGGCATGCACTGTCAGCAGAGCAGGATTCATTTACGGATGGTTTGCTGGATTGCCCGCACTATACCCGTCCTGAAGATTTTGAAGGAATGTGTGTTCCAGAGGTGTTGCTCTCTGGTAATCATGAACTCATTCGGCGCTGGCGATTAAAGCAATCGCTAGGGCGAACGTGGCTGAAAAGGCCAGATTTATTGCAAGCAATAAACTTAACCGAGGAGCAGCAGAAGCTGTTGACGGAGTATCGTCGAGACCTTGATACGACAAACTCTAGCTGTGAAGCTATAGACTCTTAGGAGATTATCATGAGTAACCCAATTATCGATGCACTGGAAAAAGAACAGCTCAAGTCAAACCTGCCTGAGTTTTCTCCTGGTGATACCGTTGTTGTAAACGTAAAAGTAAAAGAAGGTGATCGCGAGCGCGTTCAGGCTTACGAAGGTGTTGTAATTGCTATTCGTAACCGTGGTTTGAACTCTGCTTTCACTGTGCGTAAGATTTCTCACGGTGTAGGTGTTGAGCGTACTTTCCAAACTCACAGCCCATTGATTGACAGCGTTGTGCTGAAGCGTCGTGGTGATGTGCGTCAAGCTAAGCTTTACTACCTGCGTGACCTTACTGGTAAGGCTGCTCGTATTAAAGAGAAGCTGGTATAAGACTAAATCGATCTTATTGATTGAGGAAAAGCCGAAGCAGGAAACTGTTTCGGCTTTTTTGTTTGTGGTTATTTATAGGTTTTTTATAGTTATTTTGATTTCATTTTGGCATCGGTGGGTGTTAAGTTAGTTCTGAATCGTTGGCTTTGATTTTTGCGTGGGGTGAGAGATATGGGCGAGGTTTTGCTTGGCGCTGATCAAGTAAATGTGCCCAGCGCTGGTGATCTGGATCTTATTAATGCATTTCTTGATAGTAGTTGGATGGAGAAAGGCTTAAGTCATCACACGCAAGAATCTTATCGCCGCGATCTATCGCAATTTGCAGTTTGGTTAAATCAGAAAAGCATTGGTTTGATGATTGCAGATTCGGTGGCAATCCAGCAGTTTCTGGATTTTCGCTTTCAGCAAAAGCTATCCAGTAGAACCTCCGCACGTTTTCTATCCTGTTTGCGAGGTTTTTATCGATATCTATTGCGCGAGGGGTTGTTGAAGGAAAATCCGGTTGCCTTGATAGAAAATCCAAAATTAGGAAAGCCGTTGCCGAAATCTTTGACGGAATCTGATGTCGAAGCACTGCTGGCAGCACCTGATGTGGATAGTCCGCTCGGGTTGCGTGATCGCACTATGCTGGAGGTGCTTTATGCCTGCGGTTTACGGGTTAGTGAGTTGGTTGGATTGACTGTGCCGCAAATCAATCTCCGTCAGAATGTTGTGCGTATTATTGGCAAGGGGAGTAAAGAGCGATTGGTGCCCATGGGGGAGGAGGCTGCACGCTGGCTGGAGCGGTATTTGCGTGAAGCGCGACCTGTGTTGCTGAATAATATCCCTGATGAGATAGTATTCCCCAGTACAAGGGCACAACCCATGACACGTCAGACCTTTTGGTACCGTATCAAGTATTGGGCTGAAGTTGCAGGGATCAGAGCAGAGTTATCACCCCATACCCTGCGTCATGCATTTGCGACCCATTTATTGAATCACGGAGCGGATTTGCGTGTGGTACAGTTGCTGCTCGGGCATAGCGATTTATCAACAACCCAAATTTATACCCATGTGGCAAAATTGCGGATGAAACAACAGCACACGCTTCACCATCCGCGCGGTTAACGACGTTTATTGACTTTTACGAGACATTATTATGATAAAAACATTGAAACACTTAGGATTGGTTGCGCTGGCTGGGCTGTCTATTTCAGTCATGGCGCCTATGGCATTGGCTCAAGGTGAGCTTCTCAAGCGTAAGTCGGTAGAAGAAACTATTTTGGAAAACCTGCATAAGGCCCGCCCGGATATTAATTTCGGCCAGCCGCGACCTTCCATGATCAAAGGTTTGTATCAGGTTCAGGTTCCTGGTGGTCCGATCTTGTATGTAACCCCGGAGGGGGACAAGTTTATTGCGGGTGAGATCTTTGGTATTGATTCGACGGGTTTTTCAAAGCTGGAAGATCCGTTCGTGATTGAAGAGCGTAAGAAAGCACTGGCTTCATTGGATGGTAAATCCAGTATTAACTTCAAGCCCAAAGGCAAAGCCAAAGCCGTTGTGTATGTATTCACTGATGTGGACTGTGGCTACTGCCGCAAGCTGCACAGTCAAATGCATGCCTACGATGAGGGCGGGCAGCAAAAACCTGGCTATAACGATCTTGGTATTGAGATTCGCTACCTGGCTTATCCTCGTGCAGGCATCCCCAGCCCTTCAGCGGATAAGTTGATTTCCGCATGGTGTGCCAAGGACAAACAATCTGCGTTAACCAAATTGAAGATTGATGAATCTATCCCCGGTGCAACCTGTGATAATCCGGTTGCGCAGCAGTTTCAGTTGGGTGGTCAGCTAGGTGTAAATGGTACGCCAGCGCTTTTCCTTCCTGATGGTAAGTTGATGCCAGGTTATTTGCCACCAGAGGATTTGGCACGTACTTTGGGTATTTAATCGATCGAACATTGTTGAAATTTGCTCTATGGCAACCTATGTTTTGGTTGCCAATAGCGATGCAATTGACACTGACGGCCACCATGAGTATGGTGGCCGTCTTTTTTAGTATTGACGTAAATCTCCCTTAAATTTGACGAGGAAATCACCTTGAACCCGGTAAGAATAGGCATCTGCGGTCTGGGAACCGTGGGCAGTGGTACAGTAAATATTCTCACGCGCAACAAAGCGCATATTGATGCCCGTGCCGGTTGCAATATTTCTATTGTTCAAATTGGTGCTCGTCGCGATAACCCCAATGTTGATACTTCTAAATTTAACGTTACCCGTGATATTTTCGAAGTAGCCAACAACCCTGACGTTGATGTGTTGGTGGAAGTTATTGGCGGCACAACTATCGCTAAAGATTTGGTGCTTAAAGCTATTGAAAATGGTAAGCACGTAGTCACCGCCAATAAGGCCTTGATAGCCCATTATGGCAATGAAATTTTTGCGGCGGCTAAAGCCAAAGGTGTAACGGTTGCATTTGAGGCTGCAGTTGCAGGTGGTATCCCCATTATTAAAGCGATTCGCGAAGGTTTGGCAGCCAACAATATTGAGTGGCTGGCGGGGATTATTAATGGCACTGGCAACTTTATCCTCACTGAAATGCGCGACAAAGGCCGCTCATTTGATGATGTTTTAGCTGAAGCCCAAGCCTTGGGTTATGCCGAAGCAGACCCCACTTTTGATGTGGAAGGTATTGATGCCGCGCACAAACTGGTCATTCTTGCCTCACTGGCATTTGGTATTCCGTTGGAGATAAACAAAGTCTTCACTGAAGGCATCACAAAAATTGCTACTGAAGACGTGACCTACGCTGAAGAACTTGGCTATCGCATCAAGAACCTTGGTATCGCCCGTCGTACTGATAAAGGTATTGAATTGCGCGTACACCCAACCCTGATTCCCGCGAAGCGTTTGATTGCCAATGTTGATGGTGTGATGAATGCTGTGTTGGTTAAGGGCGATGCTGTTGGCCCAACCTTGTACTACGGCGCAGGTGCTGGTGCTGAACCTACAGGCTCATCTATTGTGGGTGATATCGTAGACGTTGCGCGTACTCTGACAGCATCACCAGAGCATCGTGTTCCTTACTTGGGCTTCGGTGCGGATTTTGTTTCCGAGCAGCCTATCCTCGCGATTGAAGAAGTTGAAACCGCGAACTATTTGCGGATGTCAGCACAAGACAAACCGGGTGTGCTCTCCAAAATTGCTACTATTCTGAGCGACTCGGGCATCAGTATCGAAGCTATGATTCAGAAAGAAGCAAAAGAAGGTCAGACCACCGTACCGCTGATTTTGCTGACTAATAAAGTGCAAGACAAAAAACTCGCAGCAGCTATTCGTAGTATTGAAGCACTGGATTCAATAAGTGGCTCAGTACAACGCATTCGCGTTGAAGCACTGAAATAGTTCGTGATATTCGTGCAGGAAAAAATTTTAAAGGTTATTTATTGTGAAATATATCAGTACTCGCGGCCTGGCGCCCGCACTTAGCTTTGAAGAAGTGGTACTCACTGGTCTCGCGCCGGATGGCGGTTTATACGTACCTGAAACACTGCCAACTTTTACCAAAGAAGAAATCGCTTCCTGGGCGGGTTTGTCTTATCAAGAACTTGCTTTCAATGTGATGAAACCTTTTGTGGCTGGCGCAATTAGCGATGAAGATTTCAAAAAAATCATTGCCGAAGCCTATGCAACTTTCCGTCATGACGCAATTGCGCCCTTGGTGCAAACTGCACACAACGAATGGATTCTGGAATTGTTTCAGGGGCCAACGCTCGCGTTTAAAGATTTCGCACTGCAATTCCTGGGGCACTTGCTCGATCACCTGCTGAAAAAGCGCAACCAAAAAGTGGTGGTGATGGGCGCAACTTCCGGTGATACCGGCTCTGCTGCCATCGAAGGTTGTCGTCGTTGCGACAACATCGACATTTTCATTATGCACCCGAATAATCGTGTGTCTAATGTACAGCGTCGTCAAATGACGACTGTGCTTGCACCCAACGTATTTAATATCGCGCTCGAAGGTAACTTTGATGATTGCCAGAACATGGTAAAAGCCAGTTTCGGTGATCAATCTTTCTTACCGGAAGGTCGTCAACTGGTTGCAGTAAATTCGATTAACTGGGCGCGCATCATGGCGCAAATCGTGTATTACTTTTATGCCGGTTTGGCATTGGGTGCGCCACATCGTCCAATTGCTTTCTCGGTTCCTACGGGAAACTTCGGTGATATTTTTGCCGGTTATCTTGCCAAGAAAATGGGTTTGCCGGTAGATCAGTTGGTTATCGCGACTAACAGTAACGACATTTTGCATCGTTGCATTAGCAGCAACGATCACAGCAAGCATCAATTGCAGCATACCTTGTCGCCCAGCATGGACATCATGGTATCCAGCAATTTCGAGCGCATGTTGTTCGATCTGTATGATCGCGATGGCAGTGCAATTCGTCAGTTGATGGAAGACTTTAAATCCGGCAGCATGACGTTGAAAGAGTCTGCGCTGGTGCGTGCACGTGAATTGTTTACCAGTCATGGTGTGAGTGATGAAGTTACGATTGATGTGATTCGTGAAGTATTTGATCGCACCGAGTACCTGCTTGATCCGCACACTGCCATTGGTGTTGATGCCGCGCGTAAAACCCGTCGCCGTCAGGATATTCCAATGGTGGTACTGGCCACTGCGCATCCGGCCAAATTTCCGGAAGCGGTGCGTAAAGCAGGGCAGGGCGATGACCCGGCATTGCCACACCATATGAAGGATTTGTTTGAGCGTGAAGAGCGCTACACCGTATTGCCACAAGATTTGGCCAAAGTGCAACAATTTGTTGCTGCTAATGTGCGTAAATAATGTTATGTAATACCAAAAAGCCGCGCTGGTAATTCCAGTGCGGCTTTTTTGTTTTTATTTTTTATTGCCCCTCTTTGAAAAAGAGGGGTTAGGGGAGATTAGAATCTA
>JAGKXA010000245.1 GCA_021151615.1 Cellvibrionaceae bacterium
TCTATGTCCTTAACCAGCGTCTGATAATTATCGACCGCCGTATCCACAAAAATCACAGCGTCAATTTGGGGAATATCCGGGGTAGCATCCTGCATCATTAACGGATGAAAATCCGCCGCATCATCGGGTTTATAAATGCCGACCAGATCTACATCCTGCGCAGCATAGGCAAGATATTGGCCATCGGAATGGCCGTCATCGAACACAGCGATATCTGCTGTGGCAGAAAAAAGTAAGCGCGGTTCCAGTGCTTCAATTAACGGGCGGCGATGACGCGGTGATTTGGACATAAGTTTCGTTGTTACTTACACGCACTTTTACGGGTGCATTGGGTTAAAGGACTGGTGAAAACCAACTACATCCTTTGGTGTTACCGGCACTTTACTCGCCGTACCATAGCGAGCACTGAGTCAACCAGCCGGCAAGTAAACCGATCAAAAGGCCTCGGTTTAGCACACGTAAAGTCTTATTTATCAGTTATTAGTAGTTATCAAAATTTATCAATTTGGTAATTTTGGCACAAAATTTTGCTGAACCAGGCCCACATAAAAAAATAATCTAGATTCAGGTTATAACCTTGTCTTTCGTTGTAATGAATTATTGTTATTCATATTGGGTGTACCCGGTTTAGGGTAGCGTACGCGGATCCAATAGATTCAGCGTAACACCTTCAAAGGTCACGCGGCATTTCAAGCCACTGGGTAGGCGATTACCGGGGTTTGCAAACGACAGACGGATACCGAAGGTATTGCTGGGGCCATCAATAACCTGATCAACCAATATAACCTCAGCCGTGTAAGTGCGACTATCACCACCCAATTCTGGAATAACGCTCGCTTTAATGCCCGGTTTCACTTTTCCATAAAGACTTGCCGGGGCAAAGACCTCAACCCTTAACGGATCCAACTGGGCCAGCTTTAATACGGGTTCAAAATCGATATGTTCTCCCGGTTCTTTCATCCGCTCGACGACAACACCATCAATCGGGCTCACCAGGGTGCGGCGCTGCAAGTCCGCCAATGCGCGTTTATATTCCAATTCAGCCTGGCGTTTGCGATCCAGTGCCTGCTGCAGTTGCTGTTGGGCGATGGCGTGTTCAGTTTTGTGTTTATCCAGCTCTGAAAAGGATGCTGCTTTTTTGTCGTATAAATCTTTCACTCGCGTCAACGCCCGCTGACTAAATTCCACTGCCAACTGCTGCGCCTGCACATCACTGGTCAACTCAGACTGCACGCGACGCAACTCTGCCGTAGCCGATTCCAGACCTGCATCCAGGCGTGCCAGCACATCTCCCTTCTTTACCGCGTCGTTTTTGTCCACCAATACTTCACTGATCACACCTTCTACAGCACTACTCATTTCCACAGTCACCGAGGGCTCAATACGGCAATTGAGCTGCGCCGGCTCTTGTGTCTGTGCGAATAGTCCATTACTGAACAATAACGCCAGCAATGAAAATCCTGAGACTCTGAACATAGTTAACTCGATATAAAAACGTAAAGTGGCTATAACAATTAATTGGTAACACTATAGATTAAAAAAACGATTACGAAAAATGGCGGATAAAAACTTGCTGTAAATGCCTGTACCAGCGCATAAACAACGGTTCTGCAGGATGATGAAACTTCACATAGGCCCGCTCGCCAAAATGCCCACTCTGCACAAAATCCTGCACCGCAAGATCCACTAGAAAGACTTTTTCTTTTACGTGTACACCGCCCGGTTGGGTGGCATCCACCGCAATGCGCCCTCCCCCCTGAGTTCCCAATATTGGATTGGGCAACTGTTGACTGGCAATAACCTCACCTGGAACTAACCTGGCTTCGCGTGCTAGCGTAGGAGCACTTGCAAACCCCAGGCTCACGCGTTGCGTTGCCTGCTGCACCAGGCCAATCTCCTCCTGCAACAAGGCTGCTCGCACCCGCACTGTGTCCGGCCTTTCAATTAACGCCAATTCGTCACCCTGACGCAGGAAACTACCCGGCAAATAATAGGTGCGCGTGATGCGCAATATTCCCTCCGTGGGGCTGCGCACCACCAGATTGACAACTCGCGCTTTCAGCAATGCAATTTCCGCTTTAATGGCTGCAATATCCTGCTCAAACATCTGCGCTTGCGCGCGATCCTCCACCCAGGCCTGCTGGTAACGCGCTTCGTATTCGCTCAGGCGCGCCTGCTGAACTGCAAGTTGCGCAATCAAAATAGGATTATGCAAACGCAACAACTCCTGACCCGCAGCAACCTGAGCGCCGTTGTCGACTAATAACTCAACGACTTCACCGCTGGATTCCACTTTTACGCGCGCTTCATCCGGTAACCAGAGTACTGCTTCCGCCGACGTCGATTGCGGCAGAGGTACAACTAATATCACCAGCAAAACCACCGTGCTGGCAGCTCCTGTGACGATCCACGCCCGCGTGCGCTGATTGACCAGTTGTTTGTCCTGCGCGAGAAAACGTAGAGCCTTTAACCCCGGCCATACCAATTGGAAAAATATTAACCAGGCACCAATCACCAACCCCAGTACCGGAAAATAGCTGGCGACCAGCAAGATAATAAAGAACAGCATAAACACGCGATAAATAAACGCAGCGACACTGTAACTTGCCAACAGCCAGGCCTCGCGCGTTGAACTGGCTGGCGAAAAAACATTAATGATGCCGTACGCGTAGCGACGCAATAAATAACTCACTTGCTGATTCGCCCGCGTTGCCAAATTCGGCAAATCAAACGCATCGGTTAACAAATGGTATCCATCGAAACGCATGAGTGGATTGCCATTAAAAAACAGCGTGGACACACCGCCAATTAAAATAATGTTGTATAAAAAATCGCGCAGGAAACCACCAGATAATTGCACCCACAATAACAGCGCAAGTGCCGCTAAAAACAATTCCACCGCCATACCTGCCGCGCTCACCATCAAGCGCTGGCGCTTGGCATAAAAGCCAGTCGCTGCGCTGGCATCTACGTAAGGTAGAGGCGTTCCCACCACAAACACCAAACCACAATCATTGACCTGCCCGCCCCAGACCTTGGTGAATAGTGCGTGCCCCAACTCGTGTAACACTTTAAAAAAGGGGTAGGTCAGCCAGAGCAAAAATAAATTACTCGGCGAGAGCACACGATCCAATTGTCCATGCGTGAGTTGTTGCCAGTGCGCACCCGCTTGCAGCAGCGCGTACCCAACCAACGCTAACCAGATAACACCCATAGTGCGTGTCGCTAAAAAGCGCGCCAACGGCATGAGCTTGGTTAAAATAGAATCAGGATTGCCCAGTGGGATATTCCATGTGAGGGGATTCATTAACAATCGAATCCAGCGTTGCTGCTTTTTCTGCTCACGCCGTGCGAATAATTCCTGGGTGTTGGGTGGCATATCGCACACTAATAAATCGGCGACATGCAAATATTGCAGTAGATGAATTAAATCCTCACGCGTGGGAACTTCATCTTCCGCCCCATAAAACGCCGGGTTGTTGGCCGCGTTTAATATTTGGGCCAGAGAATTGCGCCCGTCCATCGCCGAAATCAAACGCCAGGCGGAAGGTGTTAACCGATGGAAGCGACCATTACTTTTATCTTGCAATAAATACCAACGTTCATCGTTGTAATCACGGCGCTGGATATGAATATGGCGTGGCAGCGAAGGGCGCAGGGATTCTAGGCGCTGCCAGATAGGATTATTAGTCACCGAGTCACTCATGGCATCACCACAGGCTCAACCGCAGCCAATGCCAAAGGTCGTGAAACCAGATCCAGCCCAATGCGCGCGTGCCAATTTGTACTTTACCGGTACCGGTCATACCCGGGCGCAATAATGCATTTTTTTCCGGACTGCTAACAATTTCCAATTCAACGCGAAAATAATTGCGCCCTTCGCGCACTTCACTAATAGGAGTAATCAGTTTAACGCGTAAATTAAATACTTCTGTTGGTAAACTGGCCAGTTTTAGCAGGCCGGTTTGCCCTGTCTGAACCTGGGCAATATCGCGCTCATCCACAAACAACTGCACCCGATAGCTCTGCCCCGCTGCAATTTCGAACAGTACATCACCTTGCTTTACCGGTGCCCCCTGGGTTTGCGCAATATCATCCGACACAATAATGCCATCAACAGGTGCAACCAGCTGTGTACGTGCCAGCTGCTGATCGAGCAATTGAACTTGAATAGTCGCCTGATCCAATTGCGCACTGGCGATAGCCGCCTCCACACGATTGGAATTGGCCAGCGCGGAATCATAGGCCTGCCGATACTGTTGCGCCTGGCTTGCAATTTTGCGCCGCTCCAATCGTAAATCTTCATCATTTAACTGCGCGAGCAATTCACCTCGTTTAACCGCATCACCGGGACGCGCAGAAATTTTTCCCAGATAGGCGTCTTGTGGGGAAACGACTAAATGTTTTTCGGTAGTCTGCAAATTCGCATCAGCCGACAGGTGATAAGTCACCGGAACAAATAACGTGACCAACAATACCACTGCTGCAATTGCAATTAATTTTCCCCGCCAGGAATCTGGCCCCAACAGTTTTTGGATGCGCGCTACCAGGCTGTACTTTAAACCTTGCAAAAAACCGGCGGCGGCCCGTTGCTGCAATAACATAATAGCTGACGCTGAATGCGCAACTTGCTGCACAAACAACTCCTGGTCAGCCGTTAATAAGTGCCTATCCAGTTCGATGGTTATTGCCCCCAGAATACGCTCGCCCTTGCGCAATAAAAAACTGCTGACACTTTGCAATTGCTGCGCATGTAACAAATACTGATGCGCTTGCTTGATCAGTGTGGAATCACCCGGGTGCTGTTCAGCGTCATTAGTTGCGCAATGGATACGCATTCCCTGATCAATCGCTTCTGCCATGGCCTCCCTGATCGCTAACATCGCCTGCGTGCGCTTGTCAAAATTCGCAGAAAAAGACACTGCCTCCAATTGCAGGTTTTTCCCCTGCCCATCCAATACACCCAGGCTCACACGCGTGGCCTGTAATAAACCCGCCAACAAATTAACCAATGTAATCACGGTTTCTTGCAAAGAGTTTTCTTTTAATAAACTCGCATTGATTTGTACAAGCGCGGCATTCAGGGACTCATGTAAAGGCTGGGTGGCAATCTGCACATTTGCAGATGCGGAATCGATTGCGGATGTTGATGCAGCTATAGTTTGATCATTTTCGACCTTAGTCTTTTCAACCAAAGGAGACTCATTCGCGGTGAGATGCAGAATAAATTGCAACCAAAACTGCCCCAGGTTTAGCCACTTGAGGACTGATGGCAGTTCTTTTTTATCCGCAAGCGCCAGCGTACACACCAACACACCCCACTGATGGCCGTCAACTACCAGTGGATATCCCAATAAATAGTGCTGTGAATCCAATAACTGCAAATGCAAGCGTTGCTTTTTCAGCACAGGCTGTATGGCGCTGCGCAAAACTGTGGAATCAATTTCAGCACTGGGCCATTTCGCCAGAATTTGCTGATTATCCGGTGCAGACTGCACCAGCATGGCGGTTTGCACATTGCCCAGCATTTGGCATTGCATGCTCAACCAGAGTTTGAAGGCCTTTAACGACTGCATAACAAAGACAATCTATTGTTGTGAGTATTCAGATTATGCGGTTACTTCGCCTGCCATGGCCCGTCAATATATATAGTGCGGTTTTTATCGATAAAAATTCCTATGAAAGCCGCTCAACACAAAGCAAGTCTAGTTCTAATAATTCAGAAATGTATAACAAATTGCTTTTTATTTTTAAGCTGCGCAGGGTAAACCAATGCTTGTGTGGACGCCAGCATTTAAGTCTTCCCTTTTGCTATTCATGCCGCACTTTTTGCAAATGCTCCTGTTTACGCTGCTCGACTGACTCCATGACACACTGCTTATCCTGATTACTCAGGGTTCCCCAAGCCGTAATTTCTCGCAAGCTGCGAAAACACCCTATGCAGATATCTTCATCATTCAAACAACAATTTCGCACACAGGGCGAATCAACAATTTCCTCCATATGACGCCTTTTCACATATGACTTAAAAATATAAATAACTC
>JAGKXA010000047.1 GCA_021151615.1 Cellvibrionaceae bacterium
GCTGCCGCAGGCGGCCAGCCAACAACAAAGGGCTAGTACAGGGGTCAAGCGGGTATTGATCAGCGTTGATTTCATCGTAGGAGCACTCCGTAAGGCTTGTTATCTTTATAAGTTGCTCAAAGTGTACCCAGAATCTGTGATTTAACCTTTTGTTGACGTGTAAACTAACGTAAAAATCAGATCATCCAAACCCCGTCTGCCACCCAAATCCCGCTTGGCCTGAATAGCACCTAAAAGTGTTTCTTTGGTTGACAAACTGCGTTAAGACGGCATAATGTCGCGTCCCTGAATCCAGACCCTTTTTTAGACAGTTTTAACCAGAATTTATTTATAGGAGCACTAAGGTGGCAAATTCACCCCAAGCTAAAAAACGCGCGCGTCAGAATGAAAAAGCTCGCAAGCACAACGCAAGCATGCGCTCTATGGGGCGTACCTACCTCAAGAAAGTGCTGGCTGCTATCGCTACTGGCGACAAAGCTGCTGCGCAAGCTGCTTATGTTTCTGCTGTTTCCGTGATTGATCGTATCGCCGACAAAGGCCTGATCCACAAGAACAAAGCAGCTCGTCATAAGAGCCGTTTGAACGCCAAGCTGAAGGCGCTGGCTGCTTAATCGCACCAGGCAAGCAGTACAAAAACCGGCTAAGGCCGGTTTTTTTATGTCTGTAATTTGTACATGGCGGGTTAATTGGCAGCAATCAGCCGATAAACTCGCCACTCAGGGCAATTTAAGCTCTATACAGTGTCACAAAAACAGATTAAATTCGGCAGCAACTTTTGGCTGGAAGGCTATTCCAGCGCTATAACAACAATAGTCGGATAACAGGTAACCCCTCCAGACTGCCAACAAGTATGGATACGGCAATCTGCAGACCCCCGTAACCCGATAGCGCATACTAATAATGGAGATACCCTATGTTGCCGCGTGATCATTACCTGAAACAAACATTCCAGGATGCTGTTAATTTCCCCGAGGGTTTTGAAAAAGGGGGCTTATCCGATGTACAAGCTAGGTTGATACGCAAACACGGAGTCCTGATTAACGCGTTGATGCAGGAAGAGGTTTCCGACCCCACTAATGACGACCAACACATCCTGAAAGTTATCGCCAACCAAAGCGCCCCAAAAAGCCCTATAGAGCAAGCCTGGGTTAAATACCTCGCCATCGCCAAAACCCGTCAAGCGGCAACCCCGGCCAAACCCAAAGCCAAACCCAAGGCAAAAGCGGCAGACCCCAAGGACACAGAAGCAAAGCCCAAAGCAGCCGATGCCAAGCCAGCCAAAACCACCAAGAAAGCCGCCAAAACCGAAGCGGGTTGACAAGCACAGCACATTGCTGAAAAATCCGCCTACCGAAGGGGAGTAGTTCCCGCTGCGGCTGTCGTCATCACGAGCCTTTACCAAAATAAACAGGGTATTGGCTCCGGCACCGCAGGCAAATGCCCAGCATTTGCGAACGAGACCTTTGTCGCAATGACAAAGGTTTCGCGTGCCCGGTCGTTGCGTTTCTTATATATGCGCGCGCACATCGGAGACACATTATGCATTGCCCTAACCCCAGCTGTTACGAATCCCCTGAACGCCCTCACCTGCTTATTTCTGAACGCTCAGGCATTGAAATTGATTACTGCCCCAAATGTCGCGGCGTATGGCTGGATCGCGGCGAGCTGGATAAGTTAATCGAGCGCGCGCAAGAAGATGCTGCACCAGCCCCGCAAACACAACCAGAACCTGCGCGCAGCTATCAGGAACAGCCCTATCGTCCGCAACAGCAGGAGCAGCATTACCGCCCTCAGGAACAGCACTATAAAGAGCAACGCAAGCATTATGACGATGACCATAAGCATCACAATTATGGCGGCCACTACGGCAAACCCTATAAAAAGAAATCTATCCTCAGTGAAATTTTTGATTTCTAGATTTTTCGCAACCTCACACAAACTAAAAGGGCGTGCACATAGCACGCCCTTTTCACGTCACTTTACTGCGTTCTTATCAGGGGATGAGAACACTTAACTGATACTCGCGGCCCGCTTCAATCTTGCGCACGCAGTTATCCGCCAGCAACTCACCATCGCAAAGCAGTTGTACTTTATCAGTTGCACCGCGCTGGATAGTGACTACAAAACGCGCGCCACGGAATTCGCGCACTGCTTTTGCCTCACTCCAACTTGATGGCAATTGCGGATTCACACGCAAGCCTTCGGTATCACCCTGTAAACCAAAAATACCTTCCACCAAACAGCGATACACCCAGGAAACAGTACCTGTATTAAACAACTGCGATGAGCGGCCCGCTGTGCGTGGATATTGATAATAAGCGCCGCGATAATAATTGGGTATATACACAGGCAATTGTCCGCGCTGCAAATAGTCTGCCTCGCTTGGGCCAGGAATCATTTGTCGTAATAATTTATAAGCGCGATCTTTTTCGGCAATAGTGAACAGGCTGTAGATATAAAAAACGGCGGCATGATTATAAACAGAACCGTTTTCCGCCGATCCTGGATGTTTTTGTGTTACGCGGCCTACATCGTCACGCATCGCGGTGTAAGCTGGAGCGAGCATGGCAACACCGTAAGGAGTCTCTAATTGTGCCTCTATCGCAGCAATCATTTTCTTACGCTGTTCCTGATTGGCAGCACCACCGAGAATCGCCCAACTTTGCGGATTCAAAAAGATGCGTCCTTCTTTATCTTTGCTGATGCCAAATACCACATCATCATCGGTAATACCGCGACCAAACCACTCGCCATCCCACAAGTACTTGTTCACAGCGGCGTTAACGTCGTTTGCACCAGCAATAAATTCTTGCTGCAAAGCATTATGCGAGGTTTTTGCACACACATCTGCCCACAGGTTCAACGCATAAGCGGTTGCAACAGATAGCCAACCGGAGACACCTTTACCTTTGTAACCCACCATATTCATTGGATCACACCAGTCACCCTGGGCGATAAAACTCAAGCCGCGATAATCGCGCGCTTGCAACAACCAGCGCATTGCATTGCTAATGCGCTCAAATACACTCAGTGTTTTACCATCGTGGCCGGGCACGGGCTCATTCAAAATGGCGTAATCATTGGTTTCATCCAGGTAAGTTTTTAAACACACTGGCAGCCAGACACAATGATCTGTGTGCGGAATCTGGTTGATATATTTCAGTTCCGCACCTTCCACCAACAAAATACCGTCAGGCATAGCACCAGATGCCTCTTGCTGACTTAAGGCATGCAAAAATGCGGCGCGAGTTACTTCAGGCTTGATAAAGGCCATGCCCATATTGTCTTGCAGATAATTGCGCGTTTGCGGATCAGTGGTCAGGCGATTTACGTCACCGTGATAAAACACCTGGCGTGGCAGCCAATTGTTCACAAAATTGTTCAACTCGGCATCTGGAGTTTCAATTTGCAAACAACCGCTACCACTGGCGACATAAGCAGAATACTCAGTACGCGCCTTGGCAAACCCTTGCTCACTTAAATAAGTATCACGAACTTTTTTAATTTCGGCATCATCAAATGCCGGACCAAAAACAAAACGATAAACCTGCTCAGTATCTGCCGCCAACTCAAGACGATATTGCAAAATCGATGCAGGAGTTTCATAGCGCGCATCACCGCAAGATAAGGTTTCTTGCTGCAACCCTGACGGATTATGCAAGCCGCCCTCGCCCTCAAAGGTTTCCTGTTTTGCTTCCCAAGCAGTAGGCTTTTGCTCGTGCAGGAAAAAAGTTTTGTCTTTGAAGAATTTATTTTTAAAGTGATCCGCCACTTTTTGGTAGGGCGTTACGCAGGTCGCAACAATACCCCCCAGATCCGCTCGGTATTCAGCTGACTGATTCATCCAGGACATATAGCCCACAGGGAAATACGGATAGACGCTAATGCGACGCGCGCGGCCAGAGCGATTGGTCACCTTGACATCCCACAACTCAACGACATCCGCCACGGGGAGTGACAATGTCAATTCAATTTCGATACCGAGCGATTGCAGCGTCCAGCGCAAATCACTTTTGCCCACCGAAAACACATAGCTTTCATAGGCAGCGCGCACCGGCTCATAGGGCGCCGAAAAAATATCGCCAGTCTCTTCATCCTTCACATAAAAAAAGCGGCCCGGATGATGCGCATAGTAAGGTTGCTCTGGCTGCATAAATGTTTTTGCTTCCAGATTCGGCGCATAGGCGTACTTGGCCGGCTCCGGTTGCATAAATTGTGCAACCGCATAACCGCGACAAGTGGATTGAATCATCATGCGCTGGTTCCATAAAAAACCGGCAGCGCGCGGCATAGCAGTGGGCGTTAGCAACTCATAACGATCGCCATTGGATGAGGGTTTTAACATGACAATTACCTGAAAGAAAAAGGCACCGGAAAAAGGTGCCTGAGAGTTATCTAGAGCTTGTAGAAATAATATGTGACTTACAGTTGCGCTTTACGCGCCGCCAAATCAATTTGAATTTGCTTGAGTATTTTGTTGTCAAGCGAATAAAACATCATGCAAACCACCGCTAGCACCGCAAATGCCGCCGGGATAAATGACATCAACATAACAATACCGGTTTGCGACGCTTCCGTTTGCGCAGCATTGGCAACATAACCAAGGGAGGCAAAGATCACCCCCATCATCAGTGCCGCTAGGGCATTACCTAATTTTTGCGAGAAAGTCGCCGCCGCAAAGGTCATTGCGGTTGCACGCCGCCCGGTTTTCCATTCGTTGTAATCGGCGGTGTCCGCATACATGGAGAATGCCAGGGGTGATTTTGGTCCCAACACAAAACCGATGGCAATTTGCAAGGCATACATCAACTCAACCTGATCCTTGGGAATAAAATAGAATGAAAAAGACAAGACAGCCGTAATACTCATCAAGATCATCATCAGGATTTTTTTATCGATATAGCGAGTCATGATCGGTGTTAGCGATGCACCAACCGCGGCAGCGGCCATATAGGCGGGAACAAAAGTTTTAATCAGATCAGGATTACCAACATAGTATTTAAAATAATAAGCTGCGGAGCTGGTGCGCAAAGTAATGGTGATCATGATGATCAGGGCGAGGAAAAACAGCACTACCCAAGGGCCATTGCGTGTAAGGTCTTTAATATCCTGTACTACTGAACTCGGTTCAGGCGCGATTGGTTTTACGCGCTCCCGGGTATTAAAGAATGTCCAGACAAATAGAATACTGGCAGCAATCCCCCAGACCACCATGGTTAACTGCCAACCCAAGCGATCGTCGCCCTGCCCCAAATATTTCACCAGATCAGGTGTTAAATAAGTTACTACCGTACTGCCAGTAAACGCAAAAATAAAGCGCAGGCCGTTAATGGTAGAGCGCTCTTGTGTATCGCCAGACATAACGCCAGACAGTGCGTTGTAGGGAATATTAATGCAGGTGTAACACACCATCATCAATAAATAGGTACCGTAAGCCCAAATTAATTTTCCGTCTTCGTCCAGATCCGGCGTGGTGTAAGTCAACACGCCAGCGCACGCCAACGGCAGTGCCATCCAAATTAAATAAGGGCGAAACTTTCCAAAGCGAGTACGTGTGCGATCTGATAATGCACCAATCATCGGATCGGTAAATGCATTAATCATTTTAATGGTGAACATCATGCTGCCCGCAGCAAGCGCAGAAATACCGAACACATCGGTATAAAAAATCATTAGAAAGGTAGCAATATTGGCCCAATAAAAATTGAACCCTAAATCAGCGATACCATAGCTAATTTTTTCGCGCCAACTTAAGCGGGAATCTGTCGTCAATACCGGATTTTGATCAGTGGTCACAGCACACCTCGAAAATAATTATTGTTCGTAAACATCGGAAGTGGCTGTCACAGTCGACTGGTTGAAGCACGCTTACGGATTTCATAACCCATATCCACTTTTTTGGATTCAATGGGTTTTTCATTAAGTACACGGATAATCATGTCTGCTGCTTTCACGCCCATCTCATAACGCCCCACAGAGACACTGGTGAGCGATGGATTAACATAGGCAGCCGCTTCGATATCGTTAAAGCCACAAATCGCGAGATCTTGCGGCACATTGATATTCATACGCTGGGCTTCAAACAATGCCCCCAGCGCCAAGTCATCGTTTACGCAGAAAACGGCATCGACTGCACCATTGGTAGATGCCATTAAACTTTTGAACAACTCACCGCCGACACCGATAGATGAAGGCTCAGGTGTGGTAACAATAAAGTTCTTATCAAACTTGCCCACCTGCTCCAACGCGAGCTTGTAGCCCTGCATACGTTGCTGCACACGCGGATCCATACGCGCACCAATAAAGCCGATTCGCTCATAGCCTTGGCCGATTAAATGCTTCACTACATCGTAACCGGCGCGACCATGGGCAAAGCCTACGTTCATATCAATCGGATCAGCCAACAGTTCCATCATCTGTACGATAGGAATACGCGCTTTGGTCAGGAAATTTTGACAGGCCTTGGTCTGGTCACCACCTGTGATAATCAGCCCTTCAGGCGATTGACTAAGGAGGGTGCGGATCATTTTCTCTTCTTCGAGCGGAGAATAATGAGTATCCACTAACAGTACCTTGTAACCATTGGCCCCCATCACCTCGTAGATACCACGCAACACTTCGGTAAATACAATATTACTTAACGAAGGGATCGCCACCCCGATAACCCGGGATTTGGATGACGCCAGGGAACTGGCATGCTGATTGGGTATATACCCCAACGAATCTATCGCTTTCTGAACCTGAATCCGCAGGGACTCAGAGACCTTTTCCGGCTGATTGATAACGCGTGAAACAGTGATAGCACTAACACCTGAGGCATTTGCGACATCAACCAGGGTGATTTTTTTATCTGAAAGTCTTTTTTTTGTTGTTTTCATAGGCAATATCTGCACTTGGCTATTATTTTTTGCTACCATACCACAAGCACGATGGTTGCGCTATCATGTACAGTGATTGAACATTTTGATTGCGATTCCATTGTATCTCATTTACATGTCATTAGCAACCCGGATGCAACGACCAACCTGATCATAGTGATGGGGGTATCCGGCAGTGGTAAATCTTCCGTAGCAAAAGCCGTAGCCGACCACTATGGATACGCCTATCTTGATGGCGATGACTTTCATAGCCAGGAATCGCGCGACACCATGGCAAAAGGTATTCCATTAACGGATGCGATGAGGCTTCCCTGGGTTATTAGGATGCGTGATTACTTCCGTGACGCGGCCACCCGAGACCAACACTCCACACTGGCCTTTTCGGGACTTAAGGCAGTGCATAGAGATGAATTGCGCAAAGCGGGCCTTAAGACCATTTTTATATTTCTACATTCTGATAAAGACACCATCCAAACCCGTGTAAACAAGCGCGCAGGTCACTTTATGGCGCCCACATTGGTTGATAGTCAATTTGATAGCCTGGAAGACCCAAGCCATGAGCCGGATGTTTACCGCATTGATGTGCGCGGTTCACTCGATCAGGTCATCGCCCAGGCAATCGGCATTATTGATCGCGAGTTACACCAACAACCCGACGCACTGCTGGCCTGAACTGTCCCCAACTCCAAGCCGGAAAAATAAATTCGGCTTGGCATTCATCTGCACTACCGCCAGAATGTGAACTCCTGAGAATAAGTTTGATCCAAGTATCAACGACTAACCCAAGGAGAATCACAAATGTCCACCCGTAAGATGCTTACTTCCAGTTACCTGATCATGATGGCGGTTACCCTATCTGCCTGTGCCGGAAAAACCCAATTTCGCAGTGCCTGTGATAAAGAAATAGAAGCCGCCTGGAGCGAACTCTCCATTGCCAAAGCGGATGGTTTTAGCGGCACAGTGAGTTACACCAAAGCACTTAGCTTGATTACCGCCGCGCGGACCATGCAAGCAGTTGAAAATTTTGATAACTGTTACAACAACGCCAAAGATGCGCGCTTTTACATCCGCGAATCGCGCAAAGGGCAATAACATCAAAATAGCCAGTAAAATCAAAACAGAAAGACCAACAAACTCCTATGGAAATAATTCGTTTGGCAACCCCTGCTGATCGCGCGGGTTTACTTGCGCTTTATCGCGAGCTGCGCCCCAATGATCCGCAAATACCCACTGAGCTTGCAGACAGTACACTCCAAGCAATGCTCGAAAACGCACAGATCGCACTGATTGTGGTTGAGGAAAACCAGCAACTCATTGCCAGTTGCATGCTGGGATTAATACCAACACTCACCAATGGAGCCCGCCCGTTTGCGATGATCGAACATGTCATTACCAATAGCCGTTGCCGCGGTAAAGGTATTGGCAGCCGCATGCTGCGTTTTGCAATAGATATTGCTTGGCAGAAAAATTGTTACAAAGTGATGTTACTGTCGGGAATGCAGCGGGCAGAAGCACATCGCGTTTACGAAAAACTCGGCTTTCGCGGTGATGTAGAAAAAGGCTATGCGCTAAAACCTGAGTGGTATTTGGTTTAAAGCTGAAATTAAATCCCCTCTTTGACAAAGAGGGGCAAGGGAAGATTAATCAAGCTGCAAGGCAATGCGAATTTTTTTCCAATCAATATATTTAAAATTTTGCGGTGCCTCTGGCATTACCTTGTGGCCATCCTGTACTACCAACAACCCCTCGGGAAAATTGCTTCCAAAATTCGCAGAGCTGACTTCCAGCCCGTCGGTTTCCGATACACCATCGATATCCCTGGCGGCATCCATATCAATGCGCACGCGCCCACGCACTTTGAATGGAGGTAACGCGTCCATCACCACAAAGGTATTATTTCCCTGACTTGAAACTACAACATAGGAATTATGTTCGCCGCGATATACTCCCACACCTTCCACATCCGCGACTAACAAATCACCCGCAGCTAACACTAACTCAGGCGTATTTCCTGCTGATGGTTCAGCGTCCAGGGTCCACAGGGCGACATCTTCTTCGCCCACAAACAAACGCTGATTTTTGTCGTCCGCCACACAACCTTCCGGCTGGCTTTTTACAAAAAAGCGTCGCACTACTTCACCGGCCCAAAGGACTTTATTTTTATCGTCGAGTTTGGCGGTTAATTTAATTTGCTGGAACTCACCACTTTTGCCATTGGGAATGGCGTAGGTTGCAGAGGCAGATTGATAGAGGCAAAAGCCATAAATTTCCTCCAGATCGGTTTTAACACTGCCAGATAACGCCAGCTTCCCCGAAGCCGGGTCAATGGTATAGATCGCCAGACTGTTGTCATGGCGATTGGTAGCCACTGCAATGTCCATACTTTTTTTACCCACCGGAATTCCGTAGCGCACATCCACGTTATTGAGTTTTCCGGTATTGAAATGCTGTACTTGTTTACCCTGTAAATCGTACACAAATAATCCCTGCTGCTTATTCGTACCTATCACACGACTTTTGCGCGGCGATTTTCTATTAACCCAAATCGCGGGATCATCTGCCGCATCCCCAAAGCGCGCCATCACCTCGGTTTGCACGTCAGGCATAATGCTAATTATGCTGTGCGCTGATTTTGTTTTCGGTGCGACCTTCCATGGCAAGGATAAATAATGATTACCGTTTTTTTCGTCACCGATCACCAGTGCAATTGCATTTTTATCCGCCACTCCAGCAGCCGCTTTCACTATTTCTGGCTCATAGGTATTGGGAAGATCGACTAACTGCTGTTGTTTGAATTTACCTTCATTAGTGTTGTAGAGCGCAAATTGTTTTTCTTCTGCAAGCGCAACGACCAACCCTTGCGGAATTACCGCCAGTGATTCCACACTACCGGATAATGCACCGAAAGGTTTTTGCAAATCTACCGCGACACGGCCAGGCGCCGATTCTTCCGATGCGCCCTGCGCCCAAATTCCAATACCCTCTTCTGCGATAAATAATAAATCCTGTTCATCATCAACCACGCAAGATTTACTGTTAGGTGCGATAGGTAAACGACGTAGCAGTTTTGCATTCGCCGTGCCTTTTGCATCCACCACCAACCAATGCTCTGCAGTACCGCGTTCGTCTAATAAATACAGAGAGAGATAGCCATTCACGCGGCTTAAACACAAATTTTCAATTTTAAATTCCGGCACCGGCAAACGCAGCAATTCGCGCAACTTTCCCGATTCAGGATCAAGCGCAACCAGCCCAGGTTGTTGCTCCGGCAAAAATACCGTTGCCGCTACCAATTCAGACGATAGTGTTTTTCCATTTTGCAATTGCACTGGAAAACGCCAATCCAACAGTTCTGCCGACAGTTTGAGTTGCGCGAGAGATTTACCGCTGACATCACGCCAGTGAATGTCATGACCCAGCGCCAGAAAAGTGGAGTGGTACTGCAGCAAGCTAGGCAGAGGCGCGATCAGCCCATCTTTTAATGACGGAGGCAGGCTATTATCAGCAATAACAGACGAACAAAAACCTGTAAACAAACAGGCTAGCAAAGATTTACGCAAACTGATCATAATCAAAACCTTTTTTATAACACGGCTCCAGCAGGAGCCATTCAGGCTACAAATACATACTTAATCAACACTTAAAACTGCATAAACGTAATGCCGAGTTTATAAGTAGCGCCGTAGCTTTCGTATTGCGCGTTGTATTGGGTATCTTTCACGTAGGAATAATAGACTTCGTCGGTCAAGTTCAGCACTTCAAAATGCACTTTAATCGTATCGGTCAGGAAATAACGCAACGAAAAATCCAGCTGCATTTGATCATCCACGTAAGCGTCGTAAGTGGATTCCATCGGCTCCAGAACCTCCAGCAAATAGTTGGATTTATAGTTGGCCGATAAACGCATGCTGATCAAATCAGATTCATAACCGATCATAACGTTAGCGGAGGTATCCGATTGGCTAGGCATGGGAATATCGCGTGCGATAAATTCGCCGTCATCGTAGCCACCAATTTCTGCCGATGAATCCACAAAGGTAGCATTGCCACCAATTAACAACCCATTCCAGGGTGCGGGTAAACTGGAAAATTGTTTAGAGGCAGCGAACTCAATCCCGGTAATTTCAGCGCTATCGCCATTTACAAAAGTGACGGCGTGATCAAAATCTTCATAACCGGCAGTACCACCCAAATCAGTTTGATACACAAAATTATCAATCGTTTTATGAAACGCAAATGCCGATATGACACTGGCAACGCCGGGATAATATTCAATCCCCACATCCAGATTGCTGGATTCCAATGAGTTTAAATGCGGATTGCCAAACTCGGCTTCAAGATCGCCATCATCCTCTTCAATCAATCGCCCCGGCGACAACTGTGCAAAACCTGGACGCACTACTGAATTAGTCCAGGCTGCACGCACTTGGGTTTTATCGCTAATGCTGTAGCGGATATGCAATGCTGGTAAAAAATAATCATCGGAATTTTCAAACGATTGTGCATTTAATTCTTCTGTCTCGCCATCGTATGAATTACCCTGTGCAGTAAAATCGGTATTTTCATAACGCACGCCCGTCAAGATACGCCAATCATTAATATCCACGCGACCCATCACGTAGGCAGCACTGGTATCTTCAGTAATCAGATAATCACCGATACTGCTTTCCACTTCGTCTTCTTCAGCATCGTCGATGGCGGATTTAATCTGTGCCGCATTGATAGTGCTGCCAAACTTACCCAGTTGATAATCTACTTCACCGCCAGAAAATTCGGTGAGCGACGTATCGCCAGTAAAATCTTCGGCAATCCAGATATCAACATTATTGTTCTTTTCACGCTCAGCGTGTTTGACACCGAACTTCAATTGCGCCGAATTACCCGCCAATTCCAGATCGCGTGTAAAATCCATATTGATCGCCGTGCTTTCATCATTGGTGTTGGTGCTACCCAATTCCACTTCGTCCAATTTATAGCTGGCGGATTGATAATATTCAGTCGGAGCGGAAATCAGTATCTTGCCAGTATTGGTGTAGGATAGATCGAAAGCTTCATCAGCAATTACATCGTCGTCAATTTTAAATACTGCACCGGCAATGTTTTGCGGTTCATCTTCACTGGATTCACTGTGCGCCAAACGATAATCCATCGTCCAGCGTTCAAATCGGGTTTGGCCGCCAAGGGAACTGGATAAAATTTCCTGGGTTTCCGTGCGATCTTTCAATTCGCGCTGCACTTCGGCGCTGCCACTCTCACCTTCTACTACCGCCTCTTCAAATTCAATCACGTTAGCAAGGCGAATCTCTGCATCAGTATATTCACTGTACAGATTGCGCCAATACAAATCAGTGTTGGCGGTTGGTTTGAAATCCAGGTTCAGGGTAAGACCGGAACGCTCGCGGGATATGCGATAATCACGTTGCTCAAACTCTTCCAAACGCGCGCCATCTTCAAAATCCCAGGCACCGCCAGTTTCCACATTATCGGAACCAAACTCGCGCTTGAATGAGCTTAAGCCAAATGCAACACCAACATTATTTTCATCATTGCCCACACTCAATTGATTGCTGGCCGTTGCAGAAAATTTGGGGCTGGTTTGTTCGGTGTTATCGTCATAACTACCCTCGGCAGTGAATTGCCAAAAAGCGCCATCGCGATCAAACGCCGACAAACTTTGTACTTCAATACTGCCGCCTAGTGAATTGGCATCCATATCCGGCGTTAAACTTTTAGTAACAATTAAATTTTCCAACAGGTCTGATGGAATCACATCCAACGCGACTGCGCGGCGATCCGCATCCGGGCCGGGAACCCCCACACCATTAATGGTCACCGCATTAAAATCCGGCCCCAGGCCACGCACGCGCACATAACGGCCCTCACCTTGATCACGCTCCACCGACAATCCCGGCAAACGCTGCAATGCTTCAGAAACATTGGTATCAGGAAATTGGCCAATCGCATCGGCTGAGACAGCGGTAATAATATTTTCTGCACTGCGCTGTTTGTTAAGTGCTTTATCGCGATTTAACTCGGCAATACGAATTTTCACTCCTTGCAAGGCCACGCCGTGCTCCGATGCTTTCACTTGACCTTCAATGCGGCCATCCGCCAGTGCACTACACGCGAGCGTAGCGACAGTCAAAGCAAGAGTATTTTTAATCCAGATATTGGTGCGAATTTTATGCTGGTTTAACTGATTCACGATGGCTCCCCAAAATGTTTTTTCATCATCAGCGCCCCTGATGCTGATCGTTAAGTTCGGGGGAAAAGCTAGGCGTCACAGATGACACTCACGTGACAAGTGAATTTGCCTGAACAACTATGCAATGAGCTATTTTGCCTCTCCTGCACACAGCAGGCGCAGACGAGGCATTTCAGCTCAACCCCTGGGGAGGGCAATCTTTCAGGTTCACACAACTGTCACACTTGGCTGTTAAGGCTGCACAGCCAATATTAATTGTGATTTTTTTGTGGCTTTTTGTAGATTGTCCGGGAATAGGTGCGCAGCATGTTGAAGCTTCATCAATGGAAATTATTAGTGCTGGCACTGGCTGCCAACATAGCGCTCAGCGCCAGCCTGGCGCTGGGTGATATTAAATTCTGGAACCAAATCAATTGGCTGGATGTGGTCAGCGAAGGTGGTGCAGCGCTGCTCGCGTTAGTATGGCTGTTATTAATTTTGCACAGCCGCCCACAAGGCCGGGTAACCCAATGGTTAAGCATTGGCTTAAGCTGTATTTTCCTGGCCGGCTTTCAGGATTGGCTGGATGAATTTATCGCCTTTCCCGCCAGCGCATTTTGGGATCACTGGGTGGAATCGGGCTTAATGCCGATCGGCCTGGGCTTGTTAACGCTCGGTATTTATCACTGGCACCAGGAGCAATTGGCGATCAATGAACAACTGCGCAAACGCGAGCGTTTATTTCGCGAACATCGCGACCTGGATTTTATTACGCAACTCAATGGTGCCACTTACCTGCGCAGATTGCTGGAAGAGGAATTACACAACTGCCGGCAGAACAATTCGACACTGGCACTGCTATTCATTGATGTGGATTTTTTTGACGCGACCAATAGACGCTATGGTCACGCGGAAGGCGATCGCTTATTACAAGCCTTGGGCGAATTAATGTTATTAAATATTCGCCGCAGCGATTTGCTCTGCCGCTATGCGGGTGATCGTTTTGCGCTGGTATTGCCCAATACCGGCAGATCACTTGCTGAAACCATCGGCACGGAAATTACCCAGGCAATCCAGCATTTTGCATTTAAAACCAGCGTTCAAAGTGAATCGATTTTCCACAGTGCAAGTATTGGTATCGCTTTGGTTGGCGATAATGTACAGCACGCGGATACCACTGAGGCGTTAATCCAGCGCGCAACCCGCCATCTGCTGCAGGCCAAGGGAAAACGTAATGCACAGTTGGATCAGGTGGCGTGATGGAAAATCGTCCCACACACTATTTGCCCCTGGCTTACCGCGAGTTGGATAGCGCCTTTATTCCTGCCCATACCTGGCCTAAAACCCTGATCGACCTGGCGCTGGCGCGCGGCCAGCAAGAGCACAAACTGCTGCGCAATACCGGTATTTTTTATGAGGATATAGTGCGCAAAAATTTGCAGCTTTCACCACAACAAATTTTTCGTTTACTTGAAAATGCCATCCGACAGCCACAAGGTTATGAGTTGGTATTTTTAGTGGCCCAAGACCTATTAACTCCCTATCAACTCCTATTAAGCCAATCAAACAACCTGGCCGAGCTGTTGGACTATTTTGTAACCTATGCGGATGCACTATCGCCTTTGCTCAGTCCACACTTGCACTATGAGCAAGAACGCTTGGTAATTTATTGGCAGGACAATTTTGGAGCTGATGATTTAATGCCCTTTTTGCTCGCGATGACAGCAAACAGTTTGCGCAGTTTCACGCGCTGGCGTAGCGGTGCATCGCCCAATTGGACTTTTTATTTCAAACACACCAAGCCGGAATATATCGAACAGTATCAGGTGTATCTGGGTGAGCGATTGATATTTAATGCGCAAGCTCATGCGATATCGATCGCACGCGACGAATTGCATACCAACTGGCCAAAAACCCAATTGGATATATCCACTATTGATAACCTTGCCTGCCTCAATTCACTTACAACAAATACCTTGCGCGGTTTCTTGCACGAAATTTACTATTATTTGCACCGCAATTTTCAACATCAACGCAATCTTGAGCAATGTGCGCAGGATTTCGGCATGAGCAGTGCCAGCCTGAAACGAAAATTGCAAAAACATCGCAGCAGTTTTCAACAGCAATATGATCTGGTACGAAAGCACATGGCTCTACACAGACTAAGCGAAACCGGCATCACCCAGGAGGAAGTTGCGCGGCACTTGCACTTTTATGATGCCGCGAATTTACGCCGCGCGTTTAAACGCTGGACGGGCCAACTTCCCGGCAAGCTTTGACGACAAATATTGCCCGGTGCTTTTCTTCTCGCTGGCTTCGCTCTATAGTCCCGTCAACATAAGCACTGCAATTTATTACATGGCTTTATTCGCCATACATTTTTATCCCGCTGCATAAAGAGGACTTCACATGCAAACCGTATTAATCACCGGTGCCAATCGCGGAATTGGTCTCGCCCTGTGCAAAACCTATCTCGCCCAAGGGTGGCAAGTATTGGCGGTGTGTCGCAGTGCATCGCCGGAACTGGTGGAATCGGGAGCGCGCGTGATTGCCGGGGTAGATGTCACCGATCAGGCAGCGTTGAATAAACTCGCCGATACCTTCACCGGAAAAAAAATCGATTTGCTGATCAACAACGCGGGTATTTTGCAGCGCGAAGCCCTGGGTAATCTGGATTACGCCAGTATCGAGCAACAACTCAATGTCAATGCCATAGCACCACTGCGGGTAACCGAGGCATTTCTCGGCAATTTGCAGCGCGGTGCCAAGGTGGCCTTTATCACCAGCCGTATGGGTTCTATTGGCGATAACACCTCGGGTAGCTACTACGGCTACCGTATGTCCAAGGCGGCACTCAACGCGGCCGCGATGTCACTGGCACGCGACCTTCACCCCAAGGGGATAGCGGTAGCGGTGTTGCACCCGGGCTTTGTGCAGACCGCCATGGTCAACTTTAGCGGTGATATTTCGGCCGAGGAATCCGCCCTGCGCTTGAGCCAGCGCATAGCCGGCCTCACTCTGGAAAACAGCGGCACCTTCTGGCATTCCAATGGCGATATCTTGCCTTGGTAATCGCAACTTAACCGGGAATACACATCCCAACTCAGCGAATTTCAATTTTTTACCCTCCTTTTTCCTGCGCGCGGCTCCCCCCCAAAGTCGCGCTTGGGCTACACTGACCGAACTCCAGTGAACTCGTTAATACCCTCATAAAAATACCTCCTGACATTAAGGATCCGCCATGCAAAAACTTCGTTGGGGCGTGCTTAGCACCGCCAAGATCGGCCGCGAAAAAGTCATTCCTGCATTGCAGGCATCGCAACACAACCAGGTGATCGCCATCTGCTCACGCGATGAGCAGAGTGCACGCGCCGCGGCGGACACATTGCATATTGAGCGCGCTTACGGCCATTACCATGAGCTGCTGGCCGACCCGGATGTAGATGCGATTTACAACCCGCTACCCAACCATTTGCACGTGGACTGGTCGATACGCGCATTGGAAGCCGGCAAGCACGTGCTCTGTGAAAAGCCGCTCGGCATGAATACCGAAGATGCCCAACGCTTGGTGGACGCCGCGAATGCGCACCCGCATTTGAAAGTGATGGAGGCATTTATGTACCGTTTTCATCCGCAATGGCAACTGGCGAAAAAACTCATCGATCAAGGACGCATCGGCAAGCTGCGTACAGTGCACTCGGCGTTTTGTTACAACAATCGCGACTCCGACAATATTCGAAATCGTATTGATATGGGTGGCGGTGCCCTGCTGGATATCGGTTGCTATTCAATTTCCCTGTCACGCCTGTTGTTCGGGCAGGAACCGGATCAGGTGATGGGGCATATCACGCCGATGCCCGGCGAAGAAGTGGACTGCTTAACATCTGGAATATTAGAGTTCCGCGATGGCACAGCAACCTTCACAGTGGCCACCAAGTTGGAATCCATGCAGCGCGTGGAGGCAAGTGGCGAAGCAGGCAGCCTGATATTGGAGCGCCCGTTCTATAACGATAGCGGCGAGCCCATTCAAAAAATTCGTATCACCTGCAACCGGGTGGTAGAAGAAATTGAGGTTCCCGATCAGAACCACTACGGCGCCATGGGCGATGCCTTTGCACAAAGCGTATTTAACAATACACCCGTGCCAACCCCCTTGGATGATGCCATAGCCAACATGCGCACTATCGATGCTATTTTTGAAAGTGCCGCTGAAGGCCGGTGGATTGAAGTCTAAGCAAGCTTGGTTCTACAAGTTTTAATTGGTAATTGTTGGAGAGACGTCGCGTGTCAGATTTATTAGCTGTGTGTGTAAGAAAATATTCGCTCTGGCTGCTGGTGTTGGCAATTTATTCTGGCACCAGCCATGCGGCAGGAATCGACAAAGAGACTTCCGAGCGAATTGCCCCGCCGCTTAAAAATCTGATGCGTGGCTACAAACCCTCTGCAGCCACTGAGGCGCAAGTGCTGTTACGGAAAACCGTAGTAGATATTGACGAACAGCTGATGAGCCACGCAACCTCCTATGTTGCGGTGTATATCAACAGCGATGAAGCGGTGCGCGATTACAGCCAGATCAGCGTGAGCTTTAATAGCTTCTACGAAGACATTCAACTCGAGTACGCCAATGTACGCACACCGGATGGCAAGCTCGACAGTATAAAAGCCGATGCCACCCAAATCCAAAGCCCCACCGATGAAAATTTTTATCACGACCGCAAGGAATTATTATTTTCCTTGCCTAATGTGCGCAAAGGCTCTGTGATTGAATTCCAATATCGCTATACCGATACCAAAAAAATGGTTCCCAACCACTGGTTTGACAGTTTCAGTTTCCACTGGTGGGAGGATCGCGCGGCGGGCCAGGGATCGCGCGCTGACCCTATTACCAAAAGTGAATTAACCATCAATGCACCAGCCAATATAAAACTGTTCAGCAGCGATACCAGTCGCTATGCCATTACGTTCAAGCGCAGCGAAAAAAATAACCAGCAAACACTCATCTGGAACGGCACCAACCTCACCAAAATTGAACTGCAAAGCGATATGCCGCGCGAGCATGACTATGCCCCCTACCTGCGCGTTGCCACCACCGACAACTGGAATGATGTGGCGCGCTGGGCCGACAGTTTGATAGAACCGCATTTGTTGAGCGATGCAGCATTGGACAAAATTGTCAGCGATATTAAAAAATCATCAACTACACCTGAAGCGAAAGTCAAAGCGGTTTACCAAACCATTCAGGATCGCATCCGCTATGTATTTGCCCATGTTGGTCGCGGCGGTTACGAGCCCCACGACACTACAGATATTTTGAAAAATGGTTATGGTGATTGCAAAGATCAAACCGTATTGGCAGTAAAACTCTTGCGCGACCTGGGCATAAAAGCAGACCCCGCCTTGATTGTGACGCGCGGACGCGGCATTCCCGACATGAGCATTCCTGGAATCAGCTTTGACCATATGATTGTGCATATTCCTGCGCAAACTGGCCTGGCAGAAATATGGATGGACACCACCGGCGAAACCAGTTTGTATCCGGGATTTTCAGTCGGCATTGAAGGCCAGCCATCACTGGTAGTCAATGAGCAGAATAAAAAAATTAGCGTATTACCCACGCTGGATGCCAGCCAGCATTTTGTCCATCTGGAACTGGTATTCGATAAATTTGAAGGGCGCAATGCCCAGGCCAGTTTCAAACTTAGTTTTGGCGGTTTGTATGAGCAGCGTTTGCGCAGCATGTGGCAGTACTCCCACGAGCGCGATAAATATTTTCGCGAACTCATCGGGCAAATTTACAACTCGGCGGAAGTCATTGAACTGAGCACCAGCAATGCCGACAATTTATGGCAACCCTTTGTGATCCATGGCCGCTTTGCCTTTACCAATGTCTGGGGCGGTGATCAGGAAGCTATCAATTACGCGTTTAGTATCACCCAATTAACCAATTTATTTGCCGACTTGCGCAACCTGCATAAACCAGTCGATCGTAAACAAGCCTATGTCAATAACCCCGGCTTTAGTTTGCAAGCACGTATTGTGTTTAACAGCCCAAGCAGCAAACATCAGCTGCGCATTAAAACTCAGGGGGTCAATATAGATAACCCATGGTACACGCTTGTGCAAAGCGGAAAACAGGAATCGCAGCGCTATATTGTCGAGCAGAATTTAACGGTAAAAGATAATCGTATAGAACTAGGTAAATACGCAGATTTTTATCAAAAAACTGAAGAGCTGCTCGATTCCACCGATTGGACACTCACCTATGAATACAACAGTGTTGCCGCCGATATAGCAGCTCTGGCGCAAGGTAAAAATGATATCGCCAGTTTAATTGCACTAAGTAAACTGCATATTAAAAATGGCGACTATCAACAGGCGCTGGAAAGCGCGCGCAGCGCAGTAAGCACCGCCCCAAAAAATGCCGAAGCTCACTACCAATTGGGCTTGGCACTGGGATACAACCATCAATTCAAAGAGTCAGACGCTGCCTTTAAAAAAGCCGAAGCGCTCGGCTACCAACTCTGAGGTTCAAACTATGGAGTTGCGTAGGATCAACATGTCACCAACGAAAAAAGTGTGTCGCGCACTACCCGGTCGCGCTGTGCTGGTGCTACTGTGCAGCGCGCTACTCGTTGCCTGCAGTCAACAAACTATCAAACCCTTGCACGAGCCAGAACTGCCAGCGACAAACATTGATGCAAACACCAATAGTTCGGGGCTAATCCGCAGCCTGCAGCAACAGCTCACCCAAGACCCCAACAATCCGGAAGTGCATTACAAATTGGGTTTTGCCTATACCGCGGCCGCCGAACAATTAAAAACGGCAAAGCCGGAAAAATCCGCTGCGCAACGCAAACTGGCGATCAAGGAATTTCGCAAGGTATTAACGTTGGTGCCCGGCAATGAGGCGACATTGGCAGCACTTTACAATATTTATTACGATGATGTGGTAAAGGGAAATAATCCGTCACTCGCTCAAGCCAAATCAATATTCACTCAGCTCTCACCCAGTGCACGCGAAGAACTGAACCCTCCATCGCTTGCACTATTTTTGCAGCGCTATATCGCACAAAAAGAAAGCACCAAAAAGGAACCAAAAGAATTATTGGACGCGCTGCTAAGTGCTACACGCGAGCAACCAACTAACGACAAAGCCTACATTCAGCTTGCCAAAATGTATCGCAACATGGGGCTTTATCCGCTTGCACTGGCCACCTTGAAGCAAGCGGAGGCCAATCAAGTGCAGTCGCGCGATTTTTTCCAAACATTGGCGGAAACCTATGAAGAGCGCGCCGATGCCAGCGGTTGCTCCTACGAATTAAATCAATCGCTCTACAACGCAGCAAGCTATTACCAAAAAGCAATACCATTGGGTGCTGACAAAGCGGAATTGCATTATCAATTGGCTCAAATGTTTATTGATAACAATCACCACCGACTAGCATTGAATGAAATCGACATAGTTCTGGAAATTGCCCCCAGCGCGGAAAATTATGCCTGGGCTGCGCAAACCTATTCCACGCTCGGCAAAAATAAACAGGCGTTTAAATTGTTGGATAAAGCCAAACAACATGGGCTTGCCACCAGCGACACCGCCTATCACGAGATTTATATGAACGCGGGAGATTGGCAAAAAGCAGCAGTAACCTTTACCGAGTATTTGCAAGCACAGCGGGAGATCAGTGTTTACGATGCCATCAAAGCCGACATTATTCGCGACCAAACCGAATGGGATTTCTCCAGGATTGCACGCGGCAAAAAAATGGCCGTACGCAATGAGTGGGAAGGCGCGGTATATGCTTATTGGATCAACAAAATCAATCGCCAGCAATTACAGCAAGCAGCAAACAATCGCTGTGAATTAACTGAATATTATTTTTATTCGGGTTATCGCGACTATCGCGCCGGTAAAACCCCGGCAGCCAGGCAGAACTTCCTGGCCGTATTACAACAAAATACCTATCGATTTATCGAGCGGCCACTGGCGAGCCTTTTTTTGGGAAGAGATTAATCCACTACTCTTGCAGGTGTACTATGCAACCATCAACCATGCAACCGTCAAACAACCAACCCCATGCAAATCATCCGCCTTCCACCAAACCACGTATTGTGGTGGTCGGTGGGGGCGCAGGCGGACTTGAACTCGCCACCACATTGGGTGATAAACTCGGGCGAAAAAATAAAGCGGAAGTTACGCTGATAGACCGTAACACCACCCACCTATGGAAACCGTTACTACACGAAATTGCAGTGGGCACTATGGATGAAGATGTGGATGCGGTGAGCTATCGCGGCCACGCCAACGCGCACCATTTTTTCTTTCGCGTCGGCACTATGATTGATATTGATCGCGACAAACGTGAAGTTGTGCTTGCCCCAATGCAAGATGAAGAAGGTGTAGAGTTTTTGCCATCTACTCGTATTCCTTACGATTACCTGGTCGTTGCACTTGGCTCCATATCAAACGATTTCAACACCGCCGGCGTGAAAGATCATTGCCTTTTTTTAGATGGCCCGACGCAGGCACATAAATTTCACAATAAATTACTCAATAAATTTTTGCGCATTCAGCGCGTTACCGGCGCCAATGATCATGTGCGCATCGCCATTGTCGGCGCGGGCGCAACCGGTGTTGAACTTTCAGCCGAATTGCACCACGCAGTACACGAAATCCATAACTATGGTTTTGATGCCGTGTCCAATGAACATCTCCATGTCACATTGGTTGAAGCCGGCCCGCGCATTTTACCGGCACTACCCGAACGAATTTCCGCAGCAGCGCATGGCGAGCTGGTGAAAATCGGTGTGGATGTCAAACTCAACACTATGATTACTTCTGCAAACGCAGAAGGTTTACACACCAAAGATGGTCAGGTGATTAATGCCGATTTAATGGTCTGGGCCGCCGGAATTAAAGTGCCCGATTTCATGGCCAATATCGCCGGGCTGGAAACCAATCGCATCAACCAATTGCATGTCAATGAATTTTTACAAACCACGCGCGACGCCACTATTTTCGCAATCGGTGATTGCGCGCAATTTACCAACCCGGATGGTTCACGCGTACCACCGCGCGCGCAATCCGCACACCAAATGGCGAGCATTTGCTACAAAAATTTGGTCGCACTGTTAAACAATAAACCATTGCAAGCTTACAAATACACCGATCACGGCTCGCTGATTTCACTTGCGAGTTATTCAACCGTTGGAAATTTAATGGGCAACTTGAGCAAAGGCAGTATGTTCATCGAAGGTCGCCTTGCACGCATGGTTTACATTTCGCTCTACCGCATGCACCAGATCGCCATCCACGGATTAATTCGTACTGGTTTGATTATGCTGGGAGGAAGATTGAATCGCTGGTTAAGACCGCGGTTGAAATTGCATTAATAGATAAACACAGTGCAGCAGCGGCACCATACTATTGCGAGTGAGGCCACCGCTTGTACATGGAATTGCGATGGGATAGGCTTGGCACGCCAATATGGCGCATAAAAAACATGGAGATTAATATGTCTATTAAGAACAAGATTGCGGCCGCTGCTTTTTGCAGTCTTTTGATGACCGGATGTGCAAGTATCGTTAGTGATTCCTCATACCCGATTACACTTAAATCCGCCCCGGATACCGCCAACTTCACTATCACCAATCGCAGTGGAGCGGTTGTTCACTCTGGCGTTACCCCGAGTGTAGTAACCCTTAAAGCAAGTGCTGGTTACTTCAAAGGCGAGCGTTACGTGATCACCTTCAGGAAAGACGGCTTCACTGACAAGACCTTTACCCTGACCAGTTCTTTGGATGGTTGGTATTGGGGCAATATTTTATTCGGCGGTCTGATTGGTATGTTGATTGTTGATCCAGCAACTGGGGCCATGTACAAATTGCCACAAGACGTATCGATCAATCTGGATTCCAATACCACCGCAAGCAACAACCAGATATTGACCATTGCCAGCTATGATTCGCTGACCGATGAACAGAAGGCACAATTAGTCAAAGTAAACTAATTTACTTTTCATACATGTTCGATCAGGAACACTGATCGAACGTGGTTTACTCCATTCAACAACTACACACTGATTCGCATCACGTTCACTTGTCGCCCGCCCAAGCGCGTAAGGCGCACAATATCCCAACCTCGTTTCTGATAGTAATCCGTGTAATCCGTCGCCGACAACCAAAGCTCTCCCAATCCTAAATCCCGCGCGTAGTTTTTTGCGGCATCAATCAACACCATTCCAATTCCGTGCTGCCGATATTGTTCCACCACAAATAAATTACTCAACCATACCGGTGAATCGCTGAACACTTTGGGCATGCGTTCACTGCTGCGATAGGTGTAGTTCACCAGGCTGACACAGCCGACCAATTCGCCGTTTTGCAAAATGATCAGTGTTTTGGGAATAGCATTTTGTTTGACATGCAATACCAAGCGTTGCTGCCGCAACGCCAGTGTTGATTTCAGCCCCTGACGTTCGCACTCCTGATGATGCCAAAAAGCAACTTGCGCAAAAAGTTCGGGGTGGTTTTCCAGCAGTGCAATTTGTAACTCAGGGGATTTTCTTACTGCAGATGTTTTCACATTAACAACTTAATTCGCCGACGAATGTTGGATTAACTTTAGTTCATTTTGCTGAACCGGAAATAAAAAACTCCCGACCGGCGGGAGTTTTTTTGTGCTTAACCTGCAGGAGGTTTCAGGATTATTTGGTTTCGCCAAACCACTTTACATCCTCGCCGTGCGCTTGTTTATCCGCGTGGTAGGAAGAGCGAACCAGCGGGCCGCAGGCAGCGTGTTTAAAACCCATTTCTTCGGCGAGGCGCGTGTACTCGGCAAATTCATCCGGGTGCACAAAACGTTCGACCGGCAAGTGATCTTTGGAGGGTTGCAAATATTGGCCAATGGTGAGCATATCGATGTCATGCTCACGCATGTGCTTCATCACTTCGATAATTTCTTCTTTGGTTTCACCCAGGCCCACCATCAAACCGGATTTGGTTAATACATCCGGGCGACGCGCCTTGTATTGCTTGAGCAATTGCAATGACCATTCGTAGTTAGCGCCGGGGCGCGCCTGACGATACAAACGCGATACGGTTTCCATATTGTGGTTGAACACATCGGGCGCTTCTTGTTCAAGAATATCCAATGCGATTTCCATGCGGCCACGGAAATCCGGCACCAAAACCTCTACTTGTAGCTTGGGGCTGAGCGCGCGCGCTTCGCGAATACAATCAGCAAAATGTTGGGCACCACCATCGCGCAGGTCATCGCGGTCAACCGAGGTAATCACCACGTACTTCAAACGCATCTCGGCGATGGCTTCGGCGAGTTTGCGCGGCTCCTGCTCATCAAGCGGATTAGGTTTGCCGTGACCCACATCGCAGAAGGGGCAGCGACGGGTACAAATATCGCCCATGATCATAAAAGTAGCGGTGCCGCCGCTGAAGCATTCGCCCAGATTGGGGCAGTTCGCCTCTTCGCACACGGACGACAACTTGTTTTTACGCAGTATCGATTTGATGCGATCCACTTCCGGCGATGCAGGAATACGCACACGAATCCAGTCAGGCTTACGCTGTACTTCGTCACGATCGGTGGCAATCACTTTGACCGGAATACGCTCGACCTTGTCGGCATCGCGCAGCTTCTCACCTTGCTTGTAGCGCTCGGTGCGTTTAACCGGTTGGAGTTCAGGAACAAAGGTGGATACAGGAGGAAGATCTGACATAGGAAGCTCGCGGCATTAATCTACGGCGCGCATTGTACAGGTTTCGTAACCCAATTTCCGCGCGAATTCCATAACAAGTTGCTGCTGAACCTGCGCCAAACTGGGGCATTCAGGTACCAGGTTGCGCATCTGGGTCATGGCCAACCCCTGATAACCACAGGGGTTGATACGCTGGAACGGCGACAAATCCATATCCACATTCAAGGCGAGGCCGTGAAAACTGCAGCCCCGGCGCACGCGCAACCCGAGTGAGGCGATCTTGTCACCATTGACGTAGACGCCGGGCGCATCGGGTTTGGCAGCCGAGTCGATCCCATAATGAGCCAGGGTTGCGACGAGTGTCTGTTCGATGCGAGTCACCAACTCGCGCACACCAACATTGAGGCGACGCAAATCCAATAAGGGATAAGCCACCAGTTGGCCAGGGCCGTGATAAGTCACCTGGCCGCCTCGATCCGTCTGCACTACCGGGATATCACCGGGGAACAACAGATGCTCCGCCTTGCCTGCTTGCCCCTGGGTGAACACCGGGGGATGCTCCACCAGCCAGAGCTGATCAACCGTTTCAGCGGTGCGCTGATTGGTAAAATCACTCATTGCCTGCCAACTGCTGGCGTAATCGCGCAGACCCAGGTTGACTACCTCAAGGCCAAGACCCGCCAACTTAGAGCACCATTTTAATAATGCGGTTGAGGCGCAGGTCGTCATGAATAGCGCTCAACTGCTCGATACCCGTCGCCGTGATCCAAACAGTGAGCGAACGGAAACTGCCCTTACTGCTCTCTTTCACCGTTATGCGGGCCTGATCAAAACCCGGCGCATGGCGCTCCATAATCTCAATCACATAGCTGTGCAACTCAGGCACTGCATCGCCCATCACTTTGATGGGATAGTTTTCGCAGGGGAATTCAATTTTTGGGGGTTGCTGCTGGGACATACCAATAAACCTGTAGATGAGGCGCGAATTATAACGCCTAGATGGGGGCGAAAGCGCCATCCTCAAGCTAAAAACCCCAGCCTTTAGCTACCCAAGCCCCTACTTTATCCGCTATCCTCGCCCCCTGCCTTGGCACCGCCAAACAATAATTTGCACGACATCACACTGGGGTTTCCCCCTATCCAGGAAAGGAAAAGGTTTTGTTACTCGATACCCGTCAATCATTGGAAACTCCTGAAGGTGCCTTGCTACCCCTGACTCCGGCGGGTTTTGGTGTGCGTACCCTCGCCCAGTTGCTGGATATTCTGATCCGCCTGGGTATTACCATCGCGATTGCCATAGTGTTTTCGCTGTTGGGCAAGCTCGGGAGCGGTATTGCCCTGATTCTGATTTTCCTGCTGGAATGGTTTTACCCGGTGTTTTTTGAAGTGACGCGCAATGGCCGCACCCCGGGTAAAAAGTGGATGGGCATTCGCGTCGTCAATGACGATGGCACGCCCATTACCTTTGGCCCTTCCCTGTTGCGCAATTTGCTGCGCTTTGTGGATTTCCTCCCCCTCGCTTACCTCACGGGCATCATTGCCAGCCTGTGCAACCGCCAGTTCAAACGTTTGGGTGATTTAGCCGCAGGCAGCATGGTGATTTACGATGCACCGCCCCTGCGCGAGCCCAGCTTTGAAGTGCGCGGACAATTGCCGGTGCCGGCCGATTTCTCTACCGATGAACAGCGCGCGCTGCTGGCGTTTGCCGAGCGCAGCAAGAATCTTTCGGCGGAGCGCCAAAGCGAACTGGCATCTATTCTTCAGCCGGTCATTAATGCCAAAGATCCGGTGATCGCCATCAAGCAAATGGCCAACACTATGGTTGGCAAGCAGTAAGTCGGAACGCGCTATGAAACAAGGACAATTCGAACAACTCTACCAACCGCTCTGGCAATTGCTGGAAACCCAGATTATCGAGCTGGAAAAGGCCGAGGGTCGTTTAAAAGGTAATGAGCTGGCGACTTTTGCCAGCCGCTATCGCCGCCTGTGCCATTTCCATGCGCTGGCGAAAGATCGCCACTATTCCAGCCATCTGGTGGATAAACTCGGCGATTTAGTGGTGCGCGGTCATCAGCAGTTGTATCGCCGCAAGCAACCCTTTTTCCAACAGTTCATTAGCTTTATCGTGGCCGGTTTTCCGCGTTTGGTGCGCGAGCAGCAGGCCTACGTCTGGTGGGCCACAGCGCTGTTGTATCTTCCCGGGCTGTTGGTCTATTTCGCCATTTTGTGGCAGCCGGATCTGGTGTACACCATCACCTCGCCCGACCAGGTGAGCAACTTTGAAGAAATGTATGACCCACACAATCGCACCCTGGGTGCGGCGCGCGCGTCCGATACCAATGTGGAAATGTTTGGATTTTACATCCGCAATAATATTGGCGTGAGCTTCCAGACTTTTGCGTCCGGTATTTTGTTGGGTGTGGGGACGATTTTCTTTCTGGTTTATAACGGCTTGTTAATGGGCGCTGTCGCCGGCCATTTAACCAACGCGCAATTTACCGAAACTTTTTTTACCTTTGTGGTGGGCCACGGCAGTTTTGAATTAACGGCCATTTGTATCGCCGGTGCAGCGGGATTAAAACTCGGCTATGCACTGCTCGCACCGGGAAATAGTTCGCGCACTGAATCGCTCAAACGCGCCAGTGCGGTCGCCATCAAATTGGTGTACGGCGTTATCATCATGCTGGTGATTGCCGCGTTTATTGAAGCCTTCTGGTCATCCAACAATATTCTTATGCCCTGGCAAAAATATCTGGTGGGCGGGTTTTTATGGGCACTGGTGATCGGCTATCTGGTGTTTAGCGGCCGTAGCTTGCGTGGCGAGCGGGGTCACGGATGAACCTGGATCAAATCACTATTGAAATACGCCCGCGCACTGCTTGGGAAGCATTGGATTTGGGTTTGCTCATGGCGCGCCGCTGGTGGTGGCCATTAATGAAAGTCTGGTTGATTGTCAGCTTTCCCGTATTGCTAATTGCATTGTTGATTCCCACCGAAAAATGGTGGATCAGCGCATTGGTAATCTGGTGGTTCAAGCCCATCTACGAGCGTCCGCTGTTACACATCCTCAGCCATGCCGTGTTTAACGATTTACCTTCAACGCGCAACACATTGCAGCAATTTCCCAAACAGGCACTCGCACAAATTTTCCTGAGTTTAAGCTGGCGCAGGTTTAGCCCTACACGCGCAATGGATTTACCGGTGTTGCAACTGGAAGGTTTGCGCGCGGGGCGCCGTCAGGATCGATTGGCGATTTTGCACCGCGAGGACTCTGCGCCCGCAGGCTGGATTAGCGTGCTCGGCCTGCTGCTGGAGATCAGTTTGTGGCTCGGCTTGATAACACTCATTTGGGCCTTTATCCCGCGCGAATTAAATATTGAATGGGTGGGATTATTTTTTGATGGCGAATCATCCGAGTTAATCGAATTGCAAATCGTGCTGTGGTATTGCGCACTGGCATTAACAGCGCCTTTTTATACCGCCTGCGGTTTTTCCCTCTATTTAAATCGCCGCATCAAGCTGGAAGCCTGGGATATCGATATCGCCTTTCGCCGTATCGCCAATAAGCGCCGCGCAGCGACGATTGCGCCTCTCATCGGAGCATTGCTCATTGGGCTGAGTGCATTTTTTGTTGATGCACCTATACATACTTATGCCGATGAACAGCCGGCGGCAGAACAACAGACCACCAAAATAGAATCGGATGAAAACGAATCGAGTGAACAACTCACTCAGGATGAAAAATCCGAAGAGTACAAAGGAGAACCCGTAGCAGATTTACCACTGGGCGATTACCAGGAATTAAATCGCGAGAGTGCACAAGAGTCCATCAAAGATGTTAAGCAACAGAGCGAGTTTTCGCGCAAGGAAATACAGCGCCGCCTCAAACAGCATGACGAGGATGAAGATGAGGAAGTTGATGAGGAGTTTTGGGATAAATTCTTTGATTCGCTGCGCGATTTTAAAGGCTTTGTTGCGGCAGCCAGCTTGCTGGAAATTTTATTATGGCTGGCAGTGCTGGCACTGATTGGCCTGCTGGTCTATCGCTATCGCAACTGGTTAGCGGCGCAATTTGTGCGCGTAGCACCACAACCTGTTGTACGCAGTAAACCGGTCACCTTATTTGGTATGGATGTCACACGCGAATCCCTGCCGGAAAATATTGGCGATAGCGCACTGACATTATTGCGCGCCGGCGACGCCCGCGCTGCACTCGCACTGCTCTATCGCGCCAGCCTGTTTCAATTAATTCACGCGGGAGTGGAGATTCACGATGGCCATACCGAAGGTGAGTGTGTGCAATTAGCGCGCAATTATTTTGCACACGCCAATAATATTAACGCGCGCGGGCAACAAGATTCACGCATCGATTATTTCGCGCAGCTCACTCGCATTTGGCAACAACTGGCCTATGGCCACGTAGCACCAGAAAAGCAATTAGCCGAACAACTGTGCGACACCTGGAATAGCAGCTGGTTACACCCAGGCGCTAATACCAGCGCAGGAGGTGTTTAAATGACCGATACCCCTAGCACCCGCAACACCAATGACAGCAACACCAACACCAACACCAACACCAACACCAACACCAACGACAACAATTCCGATAAGAATAGTTCCAATAGCAATCGTTCCAATAACAATCGTCGCCAGAATATTCTGTTGATCAGTTTATTGGTGGCGGCGGTGCTAGGGCTAAGCTATTGGACCTACACCCTGCTTGAATGGGAAGAAAAAGAAATTGATTTGGGCTACTCCAAAGAAGCGCGCCAGAATCCCTATCTCGCCGCCGAAATTTTCCTGCGCAAGCACGGCATACCAACGACCAGCGTTAAAAACCTGAGCCTGCTCGACAAGCACCGCTGGCGCAATATTGAATTGGGCCAGGAAGACACACTGGTACTTATCAATGCCAATAAAACCCTGACCGCTGAACGCTATGATGCCATCTACGAGTGGGTAGAAAATGGCGGCACCCTGATTACCTCTACACAAAATCCGTTTATTGGCACACACACCAGTGAAGAAGACTTACTGCTAAGCGATTTCGGAATCACTCCCGCTGAGGAAGAAGTTGAGGAAGACGAAGACCTCTTCGACACCATCGCCGATGAGTTGGATGAAGATGCTAAAAAGAAGAAGGAAGAAAAAAAGGAAAAGGCAGCAGAGAAGAAATCAGATACAGATTCAACGCCTGCTGATAACAAAAAAACAACAGATGACAAAGAAGCTGCTTCAGATAAAGAATCAACTACCGACAAAAAGAAAACTGCGAAAGAAGACGAGCCGGAAAAACCGGAGAACTACTATCGCTGCAACCTGGATGAGCACCCAACAGAAATTGAATTTGCCAATGAAGCAAAACCCTTGCTCATTGATTTCTCCTACGAAGATCCATTTACGCATCGCTGGAGCGATGAACATGAATCAGAGGAGGAAGACGCAGAGGAAGATGCTGGAATGGATGATGCACTTGCAGACGCAGACGCAGACGCAGACGCAGACGCAGACGCAGACGCACAAGAGTTTGATTCCGACACCAGCAAAAATCACGAAGAAACCATGCACCTTGTCTTCTTTGAAATTGGCGAAGGATCTATCACCGTTACCAGTGACAACGGCATCTGGTCCAATCGTCGCATTGATTGCCACGATCACGCCTATGCACTCTGGAGCCTGGTCAATCCCAATGGCCGCGTCTGGTTTTTAATTAACCAGGATGCCCCCTCGCTCGCCGCAATTATTTGGCAACACGCTAAATATGCTGTGCTGGCTGCTGCACTTGCGCTGCTGTGCTGGTTGTGGGCCAAAAGCGCACGCTTTGGCCCGGTGTTTGTCACTGGGCAGCAAGGGCGCCGCAGCCTCGCCGAACATATTTATGCCAGCGCCATGTTGCTCTGGCGCAAGCAACAGCACCCGCAACTATTGAAATTATTGCGCGAAGAAATTTTGGATCGTTTGGAGCAACAGCACCCGCCATTGAGTAAAGACGAGAGCAAAAGTGCGCGCATCAAACTGCTCCAGCAACTGACCGGTTTAAAAGACAGTGAAATTCAACAGGCGCTCTATGTGGATGATTTATACCACCCGCAAGCATTCGCCACCGCTATTGCCCATCTGCAAATTATCAGGAAGCAATTATGAATGATTCAGTGATGCCCGAAAGCACAGAACCCAAAGGCGAAGAAAACACCCAGTCGCGCCTGCAACAAGCGAGTGCGGTGGCAAATAATTTATTACATGAAATTAAAAAAGTATTGATCGGCCAGGATGCAGTTATCGAACAGGTTTTAATTGCCCTGATTGCACGTGGCCATGTGTTAATTGAAGGTGTACCTGGCTTGGGTAAAACCCTGCTCGTGCGTAGCCTGGCCAAATGTTTTGGCGGGCAATTTTCGCGCGTGCAATTCACGCCGGATCTAATGCCCAGCGACGTGACCGGCCACGCCATGTTTAATATGGCTAAACAGGAATTTGAAATTCGTCGCGGCCCGGTATTTACCAATTTGTTACTCGCCGACGAAATTAACCGCGCACCCGCCAAAACCCAGGCGGCGTTATTGGAAGTGATGCAGGAAGGGCAAATTACCATTGAAGGGCAATCCTTTAAAACCGGTGAGCCTTTTATGGTATTGGCCACCCAAAACCCGATTGAACAGGAAGGCACTTATCCGCTGCCGGAAGCAGAGCTGGATCGTTTTATGTTGAAGGTCATTATTGATTACCCCAACGAAAGCGATGAACAAATTATGTTGCGCCAGGTGTGTTCCCAAGCCCAGGGCGGTTTTGGTTTGGAACATATTCGCACGCTATTAAAACCAGCCCACGTACTCAGCTTGCAAAAAATTGCCGAGCAAATCACCGTGGATGAACAGATCCTGCAATATGTGGTGAAACTGGTGCGCGCTACGCGCAGCTGGTCAGGTATATCGCGCGGCGCTGGCCCACGTGCCTGTATTGCGCTGCTCTCTGCCGCGCGCGCCTATGCGCTGATAAACAACAACAGCTTTGTCACACCCGATGATGTGAAGAAAATGTTTATCCCAGCCTTGCGCCACCGCATTTTACTGGCACCGGAGCTGGCGATTGAAGGCGTAGCGGCCGAGCGTATCCTGAATAATATTTTGCTACAGGTGGAAGCACCGCGTCATTAAGCCCTGCTACTCAGCACTTATCAATTAATTCCGCAAAGGGATTGAGTTTGTAACGAGAAACTAGAGTTCACATGAAAAGACGCTGGACACCAGACACCAAACTGATACTGGCCTTTTTATTATTGGCCGGGCTGATCTTTGCCAACAGTTTCAGTAGCCATTATTTTAAAACCCAATTCCAGTCCCAATGGCTTGAGTGGGGGTTTTTCGGGGTATTGTTGCTAGCCCTGCTCGATTTTATTTTATCGCGCCGCTTGCCACCGGTAGAGATTGAGCGCGAGTTACCGGGCAACCTTGCCGTCGATAAATGGACGCCGGTAAAAATCCGTATTCGTCATCAGTTTACGCAAGCAACCCGCATCCGGATTTTTGATGGTGTACCGGGTAGTAGCGATTATCAGAATCTACCGCTCAACATTGATTTGCAGCCCAATAAAACCAGCAGCAGTGAATATTTGTTGCGTCCACTGGAGCGCGGCCCATTGCAAATAATGCCCAGTCATATTGAATTCAATAGCCCGCTTGGGCTGTGGAATATTCGCTATCAAACCGGTGCAGTTGGCAGCGCAAAAGTATTTCCCGATTTTGTCGCCATCGCCAACTATGCCATTCTCGCCACGGAAAATCACACCAGCCAAATGGGCATTCGCAAAAAACAACGGCGCGGTGAAGGCATGGAGTTCCATCAATTGCGCGAATACCGCCAGGGCGACAGTTTGCGTCAGTTGGATTGGAAAGCGACGTCGCGCCGACAAAAATTAATTGCGCGCGATTACCAGGATGAACGCGACCAGCAAATTGTATTGATGATCGACAGCGGTCACCGCATGCGCGCCAAAGATGATGAACTCAGCCATTTCGATCATGCCCTCAATGCAATGCTATTGGTAAGCTATATCGCCTTGCGCCAGGGCGACAGCGTTAGCCTGATGAGTTTCGGTGGTGAAACGGGCAACACCAATAGCAACGCAACAAATAGCAACACAAACAACAAACACCGCTGGATTCCACCACAAAAAGGCACCGAGCGAGTGAGCGTCTTACTCAATGGCATTTACGATTTGCAAGCCAGCCAATCCACTGCCGACTACATTACCGCTGCCGAAAAATTATCAGTACTACAACCCAAACGCTCGCTGATTATTTTAGTCACCAATTCACGCGACGAAGACAACAGCGAACTACTACTCGCCGCCAACCTGTTAAAGAAACGTCACTTGGTGATGATCGCCAACATCCGCGAACAAATCCTGGATGACCTCAACGACCAATCCGTACAAACCTTCGACGAAGCCCTCAGCTACGCAGGCGTCCGTCGCTTTTTGCACGAACGCCGCGAGTCCCACAAAAAATTAACAAGCGCCGGAGTTTACGCGGTGGACTGCACCGCGAATCAATTAGCGGTCCGCGTTGCGAATGCGTATCTGGAAATTAAGAGTTCGGGGGTTTTGTAACTACACTACTTATGCTCAAAAAAACAAAAGCAGCCAAAGCTGCCTTTGTCTCTAGTTTATATGTAACTGCTTTTAATCAGCTAAACAAATTGCGGAAGAACAACTTCAGGTTGTCGAGCAGGCGCGCGAAGAAACCAGCTTCTTCTACTGGTTGCAACGCAACGATCGGGGTATTCACAATTAATTGGCCATCCAGTTCAACGGTTAAATTACCCAGCTCTTGCCCAACGGCAATGGGCGCTTTGATAATTTCGTTGATGTGCATTTTGGCTTGCATGGCTTGTTCGCGGCCTTTGGGAATCGTGAGCACAATATTGTTGGGAATACCCAGAGTTACTTCCTGGGTTTTACCAGCCCACACACGTGAAGTGCTGACTTGTTGACCAGCCTGATACAACTGGGTGGTTTGGAAATAACGGAAACCATAGGCCAATAATTTTTGTGTTTCAGCTGCGCGCGCACTTTCACTGGCTGTCCCCATAACGACTGCAATAAAACGCGTGTTCTCGCGCTTGGACGAAGCCACCAAACAATAACCCGCCTCTTCCGTGTGACCGGTTTTTAAACCATCCACAGTTTCATCACGGAACAACAAGAGGTTGCGGTTGGGTTGACGAATATTGTTGTAAAAGAAATATTTTTCCGCGTAAAGCGGGTAGTGTGTCGGGTGATCATTAATAATCGCCCGCGCAAGAATTGCCAAATCTTTTGCTGTCGTTAAATGACCCTCGGCTGGCCAACCGGTCGAGTTCTCAAAATGGGTATTCACCATACCTAATTGCGCAGCGCGTTGGTTCATGGAATCAACAAACGCATCTTCATTGCCGGAAACATATTCAGCCAATGCCACAGTCGCATCGTTACCCGACTGAATAATCACACCGCGCAGTAAATCAATCACTGAAACCTGGGTACCCTCTTTGACATACATGCGCGAGCCACCCATTTTCCAGGCTTTGACGCTGATGTTCACCATGGCATCTTCAGTGATTTTGCCTTTTTCTATTTCATCCACCACCAGATAGCTGGACATCATTTTAGTAAGGCTGGCTGGAGGTAAACGCTGATCAGAATTGTATTCCGCCACAATGCTACCGGTGGTGGCATCCACCAGAATAAATCCGGTTGCAGCCAATTGCGGCGCAGCGGGAATCACTTGTGGTTTTTGCTCTACAACCTGGCCAGGTGTTGGTGCCGCAGGCAAAGTCGATGCTGGCAACTGCGCATTCGGCAATTGCGCGGGTTGTTGTGCAGATTGTTGCGCACTGGCCGGTTGGGGTGCGGCTTGCTGAATCGTTGCTGGCTGAGTTGTTGGCTGTTGGGCAACTACCAAGGCCGATGAAAATAACAGTCCACAAACAATAGATTTTTTAATCATGTCGATTAACACTCTTCTAACAAAAATAAACGGTGCCACACTAACTATTTCGGGTGAACCTAAACTGAATCGTTTGTTCACAAAGTCAGTGTTATGAAATTACTGATAGACCACATGGGCCTCATAAATTTTTACGCGCGCTAACTGGTCGCGCGCCTGCTGCAAATTTTTTGCATCCTTAAACGGGCCAAGGCGCACGCGATGAATTTCTTTTGGTGCGGACGCCGAATTTATTACCACCGGAAACGTTAATTTTGTGCCCAGGGTTGCCGCAAAATCCTGTGCGGATTGTATGTTGCCAAATGCGCCTATCTGCAAATAGGTTCCCGGTGGCAGCGCTGGCTCCACCTGTTTAGCCACTGAGGTCTCTGGCTTGCGCGGAATCGGTGGTGCATCGCCCGGCAGCGCAATTTCAACTTCCACGCGACCGGTGCCGGCTTTGTGAATACCAATGCGCTGCGCGGCGGCGTAACTTAAATCGATAATCCGCCCCTGATGAAATGGCCCGCGATCATTAATGCGCACGACTACGCTTTTGCCATTATCCAGATTAGTGACGCGCACATAGGAGGGTATGGGCAAGGTTTTGTGCGCACCGGTCATGGCATACATATCGTAGAGTTCGCCATTGGACGTGTGGTAACCATTAAATTTATTGCCGTACCAGGAGGCGTAACCGCGCTCCTTGTAGGAGGTTTCGTCTTTGATCAGATGATAAGTTTTACCCAATACCGTGTAAGGATTTTTATTGCCCGCACGAGTACGCACTTCATAGCGCGGCACCGCATCGGGAATGTGGGAGAGATCCACATCGTCACTCGGACCAAAATCCTTGTCGTGCTTGTAACGGCCATCATTGGGATTATATGGCCCCGTATTTTTGGATTTGGGTTTTGAACTGGAACAGGCGGTGAGCAATACACAGAGCAACGCCAGCACTAGATACATCCAGAGTTGCTTGCTAATAGCTGGGGCTAATGGATATTGCTGCATGTGATTTACCCTAGAGTAAGCGTTATTTTTTACCGCTTTGTTTCATCGCGGTTTTAATATCCTGACTCAAATCATAGACTGCCATGGCGTACATGGGGCTGCGATTGTACCGGGTAATGGTGTAGAAGTTTTGCAGGCCCAACCAATATTCCAAACCATTAACACCATCAAATTCAATACTGATTGCCGGTGTGCGCGCAGCAACTCTTGCAGTCGGTGCTACGCCCAGTTTTTTCCAATCGCTCACTTTTAGCGCAGGCTGTTCCACTTTATTAAACGATGCATGGGTGCTGACTTGCTCACGCGCCCGCGTCAACTTGGCGGGGACAACAACTGGCTTGCCCGCTTGCCAGCCATGTTTTTTAAAGTAGTTGGCCACACTGCCAATCGCATCGGTAGTGTTGTTCCAGATATCGGTAAAAC
>JAGKXA010000733.1 GCA_021151615.1 Cellvibrionaceae bacterium
CGTAATGGCCGAGCAGCGCGTTCATCAGCGATCTGATGGGGCGTGCAGTAAGGCCGCGCAACAATAAATGACTCATGGTTATAACCACCCTGAGAGTCGTGCCCCTAACAAGCGCGGGCTACTGCTAACCTGTTGGTGTAAACCGATGCGGCAGAGTTGGTGAATAGGTGTGCTGTTACTGGATACTATCCCGCGCGCGGTGGTGACTGCTGCGCTGTAGGTGTTTTCAACCAAACTAAGTGCAGCCTGGTTGTAATCGCCATTAGGGAAACAAAAAATGTCGACAGCATCCGGCAGAATTTCCTTTAAGCGTTGATGACTGGCAACAATTTCCTGTTGTAGCTCTTCACTGGATAAATTTTTATTCAGGCGTTTGTGATTTGCGGTATGAGAACCAATTTTTACCAGCCCTGATTTTTGCATAGTGCGCAATTCATCCCAGGTCATCAGGCCGCGCGGCAATTCAAATTGAAGCAGGCTCTTCCAGTGTATTTCATCCAGTGCGTTAAAAATCTCGGCATCACTGAATTGCTTGAGTGAATGGATCACCCGGGCCATTAATTCGCGATCAACCGTTGTATTGGTAGCGGGTATTTGCGTGAGCGCACTGGCAAAGAGTGGATGTTTTTTTAATGTCGCGAGAGCATTGCTTGCCAGGAGCGCACTCACCAGATTAGGCCAAAACTGAAAGTCGGTTGCAATTTTATCTACCACCGCAAACAGGGTAACCGGAACTTTTTCTTGCTGGATAATGGGCAATGCAAATTGATAATTATCGTACCAGCCATCATCAAAGGTGATGACACAAGCGCGCTTGGGGAGCGGTTGGTGTTGCGCGCGCAAAACCAGCCATTCATTAAAATCCATTACATCAAAATGTTTTTTAAGTTCACGCAAATGCATGGCGAAGGTTTCTGGTTCCACAATCATGCCAGGCTCTTCCAGTTGGTAGTCTTTCGTGCTGTAACGGCCTTTAAGCACCAGATAGAGGCTATCTAAATCCCCTAGCAGCCATCGCAACCGCTGCCCAATAGTATAGGCAGTGGGAATTTGGCTGGCCATCTCCAATTCTTGTTCCATTAACAAGCGTGGAAAATCTACCCCGGCATCTATGGATAATTGCAGTGAACCCCAAAAACGGGTGTTTACTTCCATCAAAAAAGGGTTACCTGCCGGGTCAACTCGGAACTCAACCATGGCAACGCCATGCCAGCCTACGTGATCCAGCAAGCGTCGCGCATAACTTTCCAATTGAGGATCTACGGC
>JAGKXA010000246.1 GCA_021151615.1 Cellvibrionaceae bacterium
CCAATCACCTTAATGCCCAGATCCGAACGCACACCGGAAATTAATTCGTTAAAACGCATTTGAATCGGTTGGGTGAATTCGTAATTGTTGCCCGGTAATTCGCGCACTGCGGTTTCAATCGCATCTACCAAATCCTGTTTCGGGCGATTTGGGTTTGGCCATTGCTCGCGCGGTTTTAAAATTACAAAATTATCCGCCACCGACGGCGGCATTGGGTCGGTAGCTACATCGGCGGTGCCGATTTTGGCAAAGACTTTATCCACTTCGGGAAATTCCTTGATGCGCGCTTCCAGCATGGCTTGCATGGCGACAGCTTGCTCCAGCCCGGTGCCGGGAATCCGCAGCGCGTGCAATGCGATATCGCCCTCGTCCAATTGCGGAATAAATTCCGAACCTAAACGCGTCGATAACCATGCACAGCCGATTACTAATCCAATGGCAGCGACAAGAATGATGGCGTGGTATTTGAAAGCTGCACCTAACAGCGGTTGATAGCGCTCTTTTAGCCAGCGCATCGCGCGATTTTCATGTTCGGCCACTTTCCCTGTCCCAAAAAAAGTGCCATTCATTAATAAAGCGATAGCTGCTGGCACAAAGGTGAGCGATAAAATCAACGCCGCCGTGAGCGCAATTACTACGGTGATCGCCATGGGGTGAAACATTTTTCCTTCCACGCCCGTGAGCGTAAAAATTGGCAAGTACACCAGAGTGATAATGCCCACACCAAATAAACTTGGGCGAATCACTTCGTTGGTTGCGTCATAGGCGAGTTGCAAGCGCTCTTTCAATTCGAGGTTTGATGAGCGCTGCGCTTCACCTAATCGGCGAATGCAGTTTTCTACGATGATCACTGCACCATCGACAATCAAACCAAAATCCAGTGCGCCCAGACTCATTAAGTTGGCAGAAACGCCGGCGTTGACCATGCCGGTGATAGTCATCAACATGGAAATCGGAATGACCGCTGCGGTAATTAATGCTGCACGCAAATTGCCGAGCAATAAAAATAAAACCGCGATCACTAGCAGTGCGCCTTCAAGCAGATTTTTTTGCACGGTATCGATAGTTTTATCCACCAACCGGGTGCGATCATAGACAGCAGTTGCAGTCACTCCTTCCGGCAGTGAGCGATTAATTTCCTCCAATTTTTTCGCCAGTGCGCGCGCCACTGTGCGCGAATTTTCGCCCATCAACATCATGGCGGTACCCAACACAGTTTCACGCCCGTTTTGGGTTGCTGCACCGGTGCGCAATTCTTTACCAATGGCCACTTGTGCCAGATCGCTAATGCGAACCTTTACGCCGCTAGCATTACTGACAATGACATTTTCGATATCGCTAATAGAGTGCAATTGCCCTGGCGTGCGCACTAATAATTGCTGGCCATTGCGCTCGATATAACCGGCACCGAGATTATTGTTATTGGCCTTGAGTGCACTGGCGACATGCTCGAAGCTAAGTTTCCATTGCAATAATTTCACCGGGTCAGGGGTGATGTGATATTGCCGCGTATAGCCGCCAATCGCATTAATTTCGATCACGCCTTTGACTTGCATCAGCTGCGGGCGAATCACCCAATCCTGCAATTCGCGCAACTGCATTGCGTTGAAAGCGTCAGGGTTGTTAGCCTCGAGTGTGTACATAAAAATTTCACCGAGGCCGGTGGCGATTGGCCCCATGGTTGGCGAAATATTTTCGGGTAAGGCGGATTTAATTTGCGCGATGCGTTCGTTAATTAAATTGCGTGCGAAATAAATATCGGTGCCCTCTTCAAATACCACCGTCACTTGCGATAAACCGTAGCGGGAAATCGAGCGGGTGTAGGCGAGTTTGGGCAGACCGGCAAGCGCAGTCTCCACCGGATAGGTAATGCGCTGTTCGGTTTCCAGCGGTGAATAACCGGGTGCTTCGGTATTGATTTGCACCTGGATGTTGGTGATATCAGGCACTGCATCAATGGGCAGGCGCTGGTAATTCCACAGGCCGAGAATAATCAGCGCGGCCACAGCGGCCAACACCAGCCAGCGTCGCGCTATGGCGGTGTGCAGTATTGCGTCAATCATCTTGGCGGCTCCTAGTGATCGTGGCTCGCCCCGGATTTCTCCAGGTCGGCTTTAAGGATGTAAGAATTCTCCACCACATATTCATCGCCGGCGTTTAAGCCGCTGATGATTTCGCTGTAAATGCCATCGCTGCGGCCGAGTTCCAACGGGCGAATCTCATAGGTCTCACCGACCTTGATAAACACCACCTGCCAATCGCGAAAACGTTGCAGCGCCCGGTTTTCAATGCGCACTGGTACGGTGGTTTCGGCGATGCTGACCCAGCCTTCAACCGCTTGATTGGGCACCCAGTTGCCGGCGCTGTTATCCACCGGTGCGTGGACTTCCAATGTGGGTGTTTCGCCATGGCGCGGGGTGATGTATTCAATTTTGGTGGTGGCCTTCTGGCCATCGGCGCGAATCACCACTGACTGGCCGTTTTTGATCTTGGCGGCGTCGGCGGGAAAGGCCTGCAAGTGCAACTCCAGCACACGCTCATCGAGGATGCTGAACAGTACGCGATCAGCCGTAAATTCCCCCGCATTCGCATGGCGCTCCACCACTGTGCCATCAATCGGCGACAGCAACGGATATTCGCGCAGACTTTCATTGGACTCGACCGTCGCCAGCACGTCACCCGCGTTAACGCGCATGCCGATGCTGGGTTTAACACTGCGGATCAGCCCCGGGTAGCGCGCCTGGATATGGCTCAGGCGCAGTGGGTCGGCGACTATGTTGCCGTAGAGTTTGATGCGTTCGTGCAGCACGCCCTCTCCCGCAATTGCGGTCGTTAAACCCGAGGCGGCGGCGATATCAGCCGCCATAGCAATGCGCCCTTCGTAGGAGGGATAAGTCCATTGGTGCTGCTGGTTTTGGTAGGTCGCAGTCACCTTTACATCAAACGAATGCGGTTCTTCCACTACACCCTGCCCGCGCAAAAAATCCTGCTCGGGTTTGAACGCAAAGTTATTCACTTCACCACCCAAGCGGATGAGTTGTACTTCCAATTTCCAGTCGCTGGGCTTTAGTGATTTGCCATCCACACTGGCCCAGGCTCGGTATTCGGGCGGTACGCCTTGTTCAAAAATCGCCAGCTCGACCACAAAGTCGCCATCCTCCAGCAAGCGGCCGTTATGGGCGCCCTTTTGCGGTTCTTCTTGGTGGTGTTCGTCATGCTCATCATGGCCGTGATCGTGATCACCTGAGGCGAGGAGGTGTGCGGACAAGCCGAGGCTCGCGGCTAATAACAGGGTTTTGATAAATGAATTCATTGGGCTGTCTCCCCTGATTGGGTGGCTTGCACGGGAGCGGATGAGGTGAGACGCTCCAGTTCAATGCGGGTTTCGTGCGCGCGCAGCGCAGCGCGGATTAATTCGGCGCGGCTCTCCAGCAGCTCGCGTTGGGCCATGGCCAGTTCGAGCGAACTATAGCGCCCCTGCTCAAAGGCACTGGCGGTAGCGCGGCTGGCCTCTTGCATGAGTGGCAATATCTGCTCGCGCAGGCTTTTCACCTCGCTCCAGGCTTGTTGGTGGGCCGTGAAGGTCTGCTTCAAGCGGCTTTCAAGCTGAATTTTGGTGCTATCTTCGGCTAATTCGGCGGCATTTTGTTCGGCACGCGCCGTTTGTATCGCCCCGCTCGCCCGTTTGCCACTGGCCAGCGGCATACTCAGGCCAACTACCAGTGCGGTATCACTGGTCTCCTGTAACTGGCGTACCCCGGCATTCCAGCCCAGGGTTAGTTTCCCCTCGGCTTCAGCCTTGCGTACTTCCGCGGCGCGCAGGCGGGTAGCGTCGCTCAAGAGCGCCAAATCCGGGTTTTGTGCAAGGCGGGCTTGCCAGCTGGCAAGGGATTCAGGGCCTGTGCTCTCGGCATTGCCAAGTGCAAACAAATCGCCGCTGGCACGGGTGAAATCCGGGCTGGAATCGGCCCAATAGCTACTCAATTGCAGCGCTTCCTGGTGTGCCTGTTGGCGCGCTTGTTCCAGCGCAATACCGGTGCGGGCAAGCGCGGCACGGGCGCGCATCAATTCGGCTTGGGGAGTGCTACCGGCCTGCACACGCTTGACCAAGCTATCCACCAGATGCTGCGCCAGTTGCTGTGCCTCCTGCTCCAAGTGCACTTTTTCCTGTGCGGCCAGCAGGGCGACGAAGCGATAATTTACCGCCGCGACCAGATCCAATACTGCCACGCGCTGTTCACTAGCGAGCTGCTGTTGGCGAGCAGTGGTGACTGCCAGGCGACTATCGCGCTGGCCGCCCAGTTCAAGGATGGAGGCAAAAGACAGCGTCAGTTCTGCCGCATCGACACCGGAATAGTTACCGGTACCGGCCAGGTTTTCCGCGTCCAACTGCAGGCGAGTTTCTGGCCGGAGCGCCGCAGTAGTTTGCTCGCCCGCCAGTACCGCACGGCGAAATTTATAACCGGTGAGCTGTGGATTCTGTTGCAGGCTCAGGCTGAGCGCCTGCTGCAGATTAATGGCTGGTTGGGAGTGATTTGGTTGTGGGTCGCTCGCATTGGCAGACGCACAGGCGAAGCAGGCACTGGTCACCATAACCAGTGCAGATAAAGACAATTTCATAGAATATCCTGCCGTGATTGCGTTTGTTAGGCGCAACGTTATTCAGTAAAGCTGCAGGGGCAGCTCGCGGAAAAACAATTCAGACAAAAGAATGATCAGGCAGTGAGTGGTGGCGCACGCAGTGGTGGGCGTGTGTAAGGCGTATAGGTGGGGATTAGGGATATGGAGCGGCTAATCAGAACCTGGCGCGGCAGGTTTACCAACAGCAGGGCAACGACAGCCAGGAGAATCAAACCCTGATCCAATTTGGTTAGTTTGGCGATGGCGGATTGTAGTAGGTCTACATCGGCATCCTGATGCACTTCATCATCATGGTGCTCGGGGTGATCGCCCAGCATATGCATATGGACTGACACCGGTGGTTCCTGGCCATCAAAACAAAAATGGCCATGGGCACCCAGCCAGTTGCCGAGCAACCAGAGCGCGAGAGCTATAAAAGCCAGTGATTGATAGCGCCGTAAGTGTGTCAAGGAAATATCCGCGTCAGAACCCAGGCCGCGGATGCGGCCCGGGGGTCAGCTTACCTAAAACCCACTAGTCGCAACAAGGTGCGTTTTCGGTACAGCAGAGTAATTCCAAACAACAGGGCACCACTTCAGCCATGACGGCAGCAGAACCCAGGCACAACAGCGCCATAAGCGCATATCTTGTAAATGCTTTCATAATGCATCCTCTAATTGAAAATCGAATTGATGTTTTCCGGTAGAGGGATGCTTATTGCGGCGGTCGCCAGATCAGCCGTGGCCAACCGGGGCGGAACAAGAGGGAGGCTAGCATCAGGATCAGGACCAACACCGGTGCTTCGCTGGCAGGCATATTCATAATTAACGGGGTTTTCACACAACCGGGGCAATTGGGGCTGGCGCAATGCATGCTGGGCGCACAGTCGTCCATCCCCAGGCAACAATCGTCCAGCAGCCACTGGTACAACCCGGTGTGGTTGCACACAAAAACCAGTGTTAGCAGGGCGATGAGTGAGCGCACAGAAAAAACTCCGGCGGTTAAAAAATGGATAGGAATCAGAATACGCTTGTTGGTGATTAAGGAACAGATCTCCTTTTGTTTATAAATGTTTATTTGTGGCTTTATAGTTTGAAAACCTGCTCCCTCCCTCCGAGCTTGAGGCTGCTTATGCACTTGAGAGCCTGGCCAAAGATCGCCTGCTATTCAAGCGGGGTATTACCAGTTTTATTGGGGTGGGGATTTGATAAGTCATGTGTTGGCGGTAGTGGAATATTTTTAGAATGAATTTGCCTTGTGCTTCGCCTATGAG
>JAGKXA010000247.1 GCA_021151615.1 Cellvibrionaceae bacterium
GAATGTGTATAAGAGACAGGATATGAGATACACATTACGCCAATTAGAGATATTCGTTGCCATAGCGCGCACCGGCAGTGTTTCCAAAGCGGCCGAACAGGTTGCGCTCTCCCAATCAGCCGCCAGTACCTCCCTGGCTGAGCTGGAGCGGCAGTTTGATTGCCAATTATTTGATCGCCATGGCAAGTTGCTGGTGCTTAATGCCTTGGGGAAAAGCCTTCTGCCCGCAGCAAGCAGTCTGTTAACCCAGGCCGAGGAGATTGAACAGCTACTGGAAGGCAAGGCGGCCCTGGGGAATCTGAAACTGGGTGCGACCCTAACGATTGGTAACTATTTGGCCATATTAATTGTCAGTGAGTTTATGCAGCACCACACTGAGTGCCATATCGACCTGCAGGTGAAGAACACGCAAAGCATTCTCCACCAAATTGCTGGCTATGAATTGGACCTGGGATTAATTGAAGGCAGCTGTCACCACCCGGAACTCATCGCAGAGCCCTGGATGGACGATGATCTCGCTGTGTTTTGCGCGCCTGAACATGAATTGGCGCAGAAAGAAAATATCACAATTGAAGATTTGACTAGCGCAACCTGGATTTTACGGGAACAGGGATCAGGCACACGCGAAACGTTTGACCATGCAATGCGTCACCATGCTTCAGGCTTAAAGGTGCGCCTGGAATTGGAGCACACTGAAGCAATCAAGCGCGCAGTGGAATCCGGGTTAGGTATTGGGTGTATATCTCGCCTGGCATTACGCGATGCCTTTCGTCGCGGCAACTTGGTAGAAATTAAAACCCCCATGCTGGATTTACGTCGGCAGTTTTTGTTGGTCTGGCATAAAAACCGCTATCAAACACCCGCTATCACCAGTTTTCTGGACTATTGTCGTTCGCTAACGGTCAACGTAAAAACCAGCGAAAAAATACTTTTACCACCCCTGGCCTGATATCAACGTGAGATAGAAAAAGCTTGGTAGAAAAATGTTAGTGATCATCGAAAAAGCGAGATATGTATGACGCAACGCGAGCAAATGGAATACGATGTAGTCATTGTTGGTGGCGGCCCGGCCGGACTTTCTGCAGCCATCCGGTTAAAACAATTAGCAGCGCAATACCAACGCGACATCAGCGTGTGCCTGCTGGAAAAGGGCGCAGAAGTTGGCGCACATATTTTTTCCGGTGCAGTGATAGACCCAATCGCATTAAACGAACTAATCCCGGATTGGCGGTCAAAAAACGCCCCCGTTTCCAACAAGGTTACGCAGGATAATTTTTGTTGGCTTACTGAAATCAAAAGCTACACCATTCCGGAAAAATTATTGCCACCGCTGATGAATAACCATGGCAACTATATCGTAAGCCTCGGTCAAGTTTGTCGCTGGTTAGCAGGTGAAGCGGAACAACTGGGTGTCGATCTATTTCCTGGTTTTAACGCGGTTGATGCAATCTATGCCGATGACGGCAGCGTGAAAGGTGTTATTACCGGTGATATGGGCATAGCACGAGATGGAACACCAAAGAATACATTCTCGCCCGGCATAGAATTGGTTGCAAAATATACCCTGATTGCCGAAGGAACGCGCGGCTCATTAACCAAAAAGCTTGAACAACAATTTAACCTGCGCGCAAAAGCAGAACCGCAAAAATATGGACTCGGCTTTAAAGAAATTTGGCAGATTGATTCACAACATCACCAACAGGGAAAAATTATTCATACCCTGGGCTGGCCTCTGGATACAGACACCGGCGGCGGTGGATTTATCTATCATCTGGAAGGCAACAAATTAGCGGTAGGCCTGGTAGTTCATTTGAATTATCGAAACCCTTACCTGAATCCGTTTGAAGAGTTTCAGCGCTTTAAAACACACCCGATGATTAAACCGTTACTGGAAAATGGTCAGCGTCTCGCCTATGGCGCACGCGCTATTAATGAAGGTGGAATTCAATCTCTACCTGAATTGGTTTTCCCGGGTGGCGCGCTAATTGGTTGCTCAGCGGGTTTTGTGAATGTGCCACGGATTAAAGGGTCGCACAATGCAATGAAGTCAGGAATGCTGGCCGCTGAATCCATTATTGAGGCATTACATCAAGGTGCCCCTGCCCTATTAAATACCTATCCGGAAAAAATTCGCCAGTCCTGGCTGTGGAAAGACCTTTATGCAGCACGCAATGTGAAACCGGCCATGTCCAAATGGGGTTCGTTGGGCGGACTGATTTATTCCAGCATGGATTTATGGTTGCATTCATTGGGAATTAACCTACCCTGGACCTTGAAGCACGGGAATGCCGATCATGAGAGTTTGATCCCGCTGAAAAATGCAAAACCGATTCATTACCCGGTGCCAGATCGAAAAATTACCTTCGATCGCTCCTCATCGATTTTTCTATCAAAAATCAGCCACGAGGAAAACCAACCCGTACATTTACGCCTGCAAGATATTAATGTTCCTGTTCAACATAACTTGGAAATTTACGGTGCACCGGAGCAGCGGTATTGTCCTGCAGGAGTTTATGAGATTATCCAGAAGGACAATACGAACACATTGCAAATCAATGCAGCCAACTGCATTCACTGCAAGGCGTGTGACATTAAAGACCCCCTGCAGAATATAACCTGGGTTCCTCCTGAAGGCGGCAGTGGCCCCTATTACGAGGCCATGTAACTATCAATTCCCCCCCCTGTCACTATCAATTCACCACATAACTATCAATCACCCAAGGCAGACTCCGGTACCACCTAAACCACAATAGCCACCGGGGTTCTTGTGTAAGTATTGCTGGTGATAGGTTTCAGCGTAATAAAATTCTGTTGCAGGCAGTATTTCCGTGGTTATTTCACCATGGTTATTCTGGCTGAGTGCAGCCTGATAGGTATTGCGAGTTTCTTCAGCAACAACTCGTTGCTGTTCGGTAAAAAAATACACACCCGAACGATATTGAGTACCGCGATCATTCCCCTGGCGCATTCCCTGGGTCGGATTGTGCGATTCCCAAAATACTTTTAACAATTGCTTCAAACTGGTTTCATTTGGGTTAAACACAACCAACACTACTTCATTGTGCCCGGTTAAACCGCTACACACCTCTTCATACGTTGGATTCGGTGTGTAACCCGCAGAATAACCTACCGCGGTGGTATACACCCCGGGTTGCTGCCAAAATTTTCGCTCTGCTCCCCAGAAACAACCAAGACCAAACAGGATTTGTTCATATCCCTCAGGAAAAGGTGGCTTTATAGCAACACCTTTAACAGCGTGTTTATTTTCCACAATCATCGCTGCTGCACGCCCTGGCAGCGCGGTATCGCGCGTAGGCATCTGCAACTTTGCCATTGAAAAAATCATAAGATCCACTCCAAATAAAAACGGTGCCATTTGGCACCGTTTCGGTTAAAACCAGCGGCTAATGTTAAGCCGCTCCCACCAGGTCATTAACAAACGATCCGCAGCACCCTGTGCAGCGATACCCAATTTCTCTGGCAGGGACTTTTTAAAGCTGTATTCCACTTCGTAAATATCCGCATTATCCACTTGAGAGAACAAATACTCATCGCTAGTTTGCAGTTCATCCACCAAATTCACAGACTTTGCGCGCAAACCAAACCAGACTTCACCCGTTGCAACTTTGGCTATATCGACTTGCGGACGGTGTTCGCTGACAAATTCTTTAAAGAGCACATGGGTATCTTCCAACTCTTCTACAAATTTACTTCGGCCTTTCTCTGTATTTTCACCAAACATGGTTACAGTGCGTTTGTATTCACCCGCTGTAAACATCTCATAATCAATGTCATTCTTTTTGAGTAACTTATGAAAATTGGGTAACTGTGCAACCACACCTATAGAGCCGAGGATAGCAAAAGGCGCAGCGACAATTTTATTGGCTACGCAGGCCATCATATAACCACCGCTGGCCGCAACCTTATCTACACATACGATCAAGGGAATATTCTTTCCCGTGATACGGGCCAGTTGACTGGAAGCAAGGCCATAGCTGTGTACCATTCCGCCACCACTTTCTACTTTTACCACTACTTCGTCAGTGGGTTTGGCTAATGTGAGTACAGTAGTAATTTCCTCGCGCAAACATTCCACCTCGGAGGCTTTGATATCACCATGAAAATCCAGTACAAAAATGCGCTTGCGTTCAGGTTGAATTTCAGCATTTTCTGTTTTATTTTTTTCTGCTTCTTTTGCCGCTTTTTTCTTCTGTGACTTCTCTTCTTTCAGGCGTTTCTTCTCAGCTTTTTCAAACTCCTTATATTCCTCGTCATCCAGCATGGCGTCACGTAACGAATCGCGCAAATGCTCAAATTTTTCATTGAGCTTGGTGACTTCAATGTGACCTTTATCCGACTTTTTATTGCGCCCACCAACGGAAACAGCAAGGCTGATAATGATAAAAATGGCCACCACAAATGTAATCGTCTTAGCCAGAAATAAACCGTATTCAGTTAAAAATTCCAATGAAATACTCCAAACAACGTCTAAAAATAAAAGTAGTAATAGTTAGCCCAATCTTATTCAAACTCTGCAACTGCTTCACGTGCCGCGGCGTTAATTGGCCGGGCAAGTAAACCGGTATTGGAAAGCGTTATCTCAAAGAGCGCACCATCCTGCATGGGTAAGTAAGTTGCAGAACCATACACTGCATCGACCACAGGCACCCATTCCGGATGGGTATTGAGGATTTTCCAAATATCCAATCCGTATAAACTATTATGCACAGTGTAAGCTGTACGCTTGGCTGTAGTTTCTTTTTCAATATCGTAATAACGGCCGCTCAAACGCTCCAAACGAAAGGCGGGCTTTATACCAAACGAGGCTAAATAACCGTCCCACTTCACAATGCGCGCATCCAATTGCCATTGATCACCGCGCAGCTCAACGCGTTGCTCTTTGCCTTCCTTATCCGCTAACACAGCAAAAAAGTGCTGATCTTCAATACGGTCAAAATTAATGGTGGCAACCACTTGCTCCTGTAAAACTTGTTTGTAACTGTATACATCAAAAGCAGTAAGACCAATGAGCGCTGCAAATGCAATCAAACCCAGCCCAAACAAACCACGGCAAAAACCAACAAACCAGGAGTTTTGCCACAACATACGCGCTGCTTTATAGGCAATATAAATAGCAATCAAACTGATAAACAGGGCAACCAAGGTAAAAATCATATGCGTCCTACCTGTTTGGGAAACTTGTTATTGTTTATGGTTGATGGCGCGCCGCACCCCAACATAATGCGATATTAACTGCCCGGCTACAGTAGCGGTTGCTGGCACCTGAGGCAACTCATCATAGCGGAACCATTTCGCATCGATAATTTCAGTAGGGTCAATCACAATATCCCCTGCTTCATATTCAGCAAAAAAACCCAGCATTAATTGCCCCGGAAATGGCCAAGGCTGACTGCGGAAATATTCAAGTTGCCCCACTGTCACACCCACCTCCTCCTTTACTTCACGCCGGATACAGTCTTCCACCCCTTCACCCGCCTCGACAAAACCCGCCAGGGTTGTGTACATAACACGCGATGCGCGATGATGATGCGCGAGCAATATTTCATCGCCACGGGTCACCAATACGATCATACAGGGGGAAATTCGCGGGTAAAAGCGCAGTGCGCAGTTCTGGCATACCCGCGCAAAATCAACGCCATCCTGAATAGTAACCTGACCGCAGCGTCCGCAGTAACGGTGATCGTAAAACCAGCGTGCAATTTGCAGGGCACGTCCTGCCAATTGAAATGCCTCTGGCGATACCAATTCCAATTGCGAGCGAAGCCCAAGCCACTGGTGACCGGGTGGAGCATCAGTAGCACCGACCACACGCACCCACAAGTCTTCATCATTAAGTTGACCAAGGAAGTGCTCGCTGGCAGGAGTTAGGGG
>JAGKXA010000248.1 GCA_021151615.1 Cellvibrionaceae bacterium
AAGAATGCAAGTGTGTCCAAATGGTGGACGCGCTGTAAAAATGTGTTCATGATTCACCGCCATTAAGTTAGGTTGCACAGGAATCCGGGCGAGTGGGAAAAACAACATCACCCGATCTTTTTTAACATTGCTATGTGACTATTCTGTGAACACTCAATGAATCTGAAATGACAACAGCTGGAGAAGGCGAATGGGTAAACCAGGTAAAACCGGTATTGCACGTGTGATAGATGCGTTTGGTTATTCGATGAAAGGGTTGGCCGCGAGTTGGAAATATGAGGCGGCCTTCAGGCAGGAAGTGGGGCTCGCGGTGATTTTGATTCCAACTGCCTTCTGGTTGGCACAAACCCATATTGAACTCATACTTTTAATAAGCAGCGTGTTCTGGGTATTGATGGCTGAGTTGGCCAACTCATCAGTAGAAGCTGTCGTTGATCGAACCGGTTCCGAGCGCCACGAGTTGTCTGGTCGCGCCAAGGATATAGGTTCCGCGCTGGTATTTGTCAGTTTGGCGCTGCTGGTGATTGTATGGTCAATTGTGGCGGTTAATCGTTTTTGGTAAGTCTTGCCCGGACTCAATCAATGCTTCTGGTTACTGGCTTCCATTGAGCCAAGGAAGGCCAGGTAATCATCGGTCAGGCTTCGATCCTGAGTGCGACGTTCCGCTGATTTACGGCGCTTGCGATGGTACAGATCCATCGGCAAATTCTTGCAAGGGTCTCGATCCAGGCGGCGATCCGCGCCTTTACGACGGTCGATAAAAAACTTATGGTCGCTCATGATAGTGCTGGTTAGTCCTCGCCTACGAAATGTTATGGTTATGTCGCGGTGAATTAACTTGAACCTACTTTGCTCCAAGTCAACACAGTGTAGATCTTTGTCGGTAAAATGCCGCCAGTTTTTTTACATGGATGACCTGGGCTAAATAGCCATCACCTATCCCCAAATATCTGCTATTGCAGGTTGTTGATATGAAACCAATTGAAAATCAAATACATACCAAATTGACACAGGGTTTCCAGCCTCAGCATCTGGAAGTACTTAATGAGAGCCATATGCATTCTGTACCACCTGGCTCTGAAACTCATTTCAAGGTGACCCTGGTTTCCCCGCAGTTTGAAGGCAAACGTCAGGTTCAGCGTCATCAGGCAATTTATGGTTGTTTAGCGGACGAACTGAAGTCGGGCGTACATGCTTTGGCGCTACATACTTTTAGTCCGTCAGAGTGGCGGATTAACAATGAGGTACCTGCATCACCGCAATGCTTGGGTGGCAGTAAGCATGACCAACAAAATAGGTAGTGGTTGTACAAAAAGCAAACGCCTATAATGCGCGCCCTGATGAGCAGGGTGATTTTCCGATCTTGTGTAAACCTGGTAGTAATCCTTATGAGTCAAATTGTTGTAGCGGCACTGTATAAATTCGTGAAATTACCTGATTACGAGGCTGTTGCTCCTCGCCTGAAAGCCTTGTGTGACTCTTCAGGTATCAAGGGGACTTTGCTACTTGCGGAAGAAGGTATCAACGGAACTGTGTCTGGCTCGCGTGCTGCAATTGACGGTTTGGCAGCCTTTCTCAAGGCCGACGGTCGTTTTGACGGAATAAGCTATAAAGAGTCCTTTTATGAGGAACAGCCCTTCTATCGAATGAAGGTCAAGCTGAAAAAGGAGATAGTGACTATGGGAGTTAAGGGTATAGATCCACAGAAAATCGTGGGCACCTATGTCAAACCTCAAGATTGGAACGCGCTTATCAGCGATCCGGAAGTGGTGGTTATTGATACCCGAAACTCTTACGAGTATGAAATAGGGACCTTTGAGCGTGCAATTGACCCCAAAACTGAAACCTTTCGTGAATTTCCTGCGTATGTCGCTGACAACCTTGATCCTGCCAAGCATAAAAAAGTAGCTATGTTTTGTACCGGTGGTATTCGCTGTGAAAAATCGACTGCCTATTTGAAAGAGCAGGGGTTTGAAGAGGTTTATCACTTGGAGGGCGGTATTCTCAAATATTTGGAAGAGGTTCCGGAAGAAGAAAGTTTGTGGCGCGGAGAGTGTTTTGTTTTTGATAACCGTGTGGCTGTAAATCATAAGCTGGAAAAGGGTGTCTACGATCAGTGCCATGGTTGCCGTTTTCCAATTACTGAAGACGACAAGCTCTCGCCCCGTTACATGTTGGGCGTTTGTTGTCCTCGCTGTTATGACAAGCTTTCCGAGGATCAAAAAGTCCGTTTTTCCGAACGCCAAAAGCAAATTGAATTGGCGAGAGAGCGCAATGAAGCTCATATCGGGGCGTTACCGCCAGAGCGTCAATTGCGTGCGGCGCAAAAACGTGAACAACGCGAAGAACAGCGCCGAAATTCACTGGAAACTGCAAATATGGCAGCCGTTTCTGCAGGAAATAGTGTTTAACTATTTTGTCACACAATTACTATATGCTTTAATGGCGGCTTCATTGATGAGACGTAAGTGGTACCTATGAATTTTGATGATTGGACAGCAGATATAGCAGCTGGCACAGCAACTCATGCCAGTGGTTTTACCATTCGTATCGAGGGCAATCCCAAAGATCCTTCAGAGGTTTACCCGGGAAAGTTTCCGGAGGGAATCAGTTTTGTAGATCAAGCACGTCTGCTGCGCTCTGGATTGGAGTTTCTAGCCAAAGCTGGGGGCTCGACGCCCAAGTCATGGCAATCCAGTCCAATTCAAGATGCCAAAACGGAAGCAATCAAGGCTCGAGAAGAGTTGGCGAAGCGTTTTGCTGATCGTCCGGATAAACCGCAGCGTTCGGTGCTCTCGCTGAAAAAGAATTCCTGAATTTATTTGGGCAATAAAAAACGGCGCACCAGGCGCCGTTTTTTATTGCAGGTCTTTGGTTAAAGCAAACCACGTCGTTGCAGTTCCAGATAATGTGCGTCGACGAGTTTGAATAAATCGTCAAACTTTTGTCCAGCAGGGGCGATTACCAAATCCAGGACTTCGGCATCATTTTTGGGGCGTTTCATAATTTTTTCCAATTCATCCGCCGTGGCTGTCATGGCGCCAAGAATTTTGTCAGTGCTTTCTTTGTCGCGGAATACACGGCCTTGCTCAGTGAGTTGCAGGTATTTATCGCATTCCTGTAACCAATCTTTACGTTGTAATACGAAGTTTCGAATATTTTTTGCTCCACCGCGATGCGCGGTTGGCAACTGCTTTTCGCGGTAGGTCTGCAGACTTTTTTTGCCCTGTATCAGAAAGTCATTGCTGGTTTGCTGGCAGTACTTGGTATTGAGGTACGAGGCAAACTTGATGTTATTGGCGGTTTCAGCTTTGGCTTTTTTGCAGTTTTCATCGCATGCAAAGTTGAACTGGGAAAGTGTTAACAGGGTGATGGTCAATAGTATTTTTTTCATAGGGCTCGCCGATTATTAAAGTTATGTGAAAGGTGAACAACTGGTGTGTGATATAGATCACTTTTAAAGATTCGTCAAGCTTTGTAAATAACCATAATTAGGATTATAGCCCTTGGATTTAGGGCTGCAGGCAAACTGCTACCAAAAGTGCCGTGCGTATTTATGAAGTGACAAGATGCTGTAGTCGGTTTAGGAGGTATTGGTTCGGTGAGGTAAGGGGAGTGTGGAGTGAAGGTTCACTCCACACGAAAACAATTAAAAAAAGCCCAGCGGATTTTTAGTGATTGCTACGATAATCATATAGGCGAATACGATCAGGGCAATAACCCATAATGCTTTGCTCAGGTTGCGATTGGACACCTTGAATGTTGCAATGCCCAGGCCGATATAAACAACTAGCGCAATAATTTTCGCCATTAACCAGGGTTGGCTGCCGGGCGATAATCCTATATGTACTGCTAGTACAATACCGCTCAGGAGCAGTAGGGCGCTAATAAGATGCGGTAACACTTTCGCCCATTTTTTGGCGAGTAGACTGGAGTTAATAAACAGCCAAATGCCACGCAACACAAAGAATAATAGTGAGAGAGTAACAAAAGTCAGGTGTAAGTGTTTCAAGGCTAGGTACACGGTGTTTTCCTTTGTAGTAATTGTGAATGAAATGTTAATCCGGGTTCAGTGCTTTGGTAACCAGCGCTAACATGGCTGCGGATAAGGGCAACTTCAGTGCAGCCTCATGGCCCTTGCCAGACATTTTGTTCCAGGTTTTGCGAATAATATCGATCAGTTTTTCCTCATCGTGCTTGCTGGCAAAGTCCTCCAGATAGAACTCGATAAACACCAGGCAAATCACATCTTCCAATGTTTGCACTTCATCATCGCGTTTTAAGCTGCGTTTGAGTAGAAGATCCTTTACCCGCGCGATTATGCCCTCATCGTAACCTTGGTTGGCCATGATCTCGCCCGCAATATCGCCGTGCAGTTGCGCCAAATCCAGTCGCCATTTTTTGTAGCCGCTGCGATCCATAGGGTAGTCACTACGGGGGATTTTCCAGCGACATATATGCTGGCTGCGCGTTGCCAATTGCAGTGCTTCCGACGGCGCTTCGCAAAATTTATGCAGCTGTGCACTCATGCGTTGCGCGTAGATCCATTCTTTAGCAACTGATTTTCCATCAACCATTTCATGGTTGGGGTCTTGCAGGTTAGCAGCATCAAATGCCGCGAGAGTGGAATTGAGGCGAGTTAAATCATTCATACTGGGGTCTCTGGATTAGCACTCGGTATCGCCATTGGCGATATTGCGCAGTTGTTCCATGTTCTTGATGATCACTTCTTTTTTGTCTACATGGATAACGTCCTGCTTTTGCAAGCGGGTAAAAATTCGGCTTACCGTTTCTATGGTTAAACCTAAATAGTTGCCTATATCAGTGCGCGACATGGGTAGGCGAAAGGCAGTTGCCGATAATTGGCGGCGGCTATTGCGGCTGGATATGCTAAGTAGTAATGCGGCGATGCGCTCTTCTGCACTGCTTTTGCTGAGCAGCGTAATAATTTGCTGGTCTTGCGTAATTTCGCGGCTCATCAGTTGAAAAAAGTGTCGCTGCAAATTGGGGATCTGCAAACTCAATTCTTCCATGCGGTTAAATGGAATCTCGCATACCGAAGCCGTTTCCAGGGCAATCACCGAGTTGGTGTAGCGATTGTCCGCAATGCCATCCATACCAACGACTTCGCCAGGTAGATAAAACCCCGTTACCTGTTCCACTCCGGTATCACTGAGCGTCATAGCCTTCACCGCGCCAGAGCGAATAGCGTAAACAGAATCAAATGGCTCATTGGCGCGATACAAATAATCCCCGCGCTGCAGGGGTTTGCCGCGTTGCACTATGTTGTTGAGTTTGTCTATGTCATCAATGTGCAGGCTGATTGGCAAGCAAATGGTGTTGAGTCGACAGTTGCCACAACTGACGCGCTTATCGTGTGGGCAACTGGAATCCTGGGTTTTTACGATTGATTGGTTAACTGTCATAAGGCGACAACCTCACGCGAAATCGCGGGCAGGGATAAATGTGGTGTTGGATGAGATTGTTGCAGCTTTACCAGGTAGGGTAAATAGAAGAAGTAAAGCCTGCGAGAGTGTGCTGTCGCGATGATTAAAAAAAGGGCTGAAAATCCAGCCCCAGGGAGATTAACCGGGGGTTCCGGTTAAGTGAAAGTGAAGGTCGGCAACTGCAGTCACGACGGTTGGCGATGCGAGAAATATTAGCGTTTTAGACGGTACTGACGGGAGTGACAAATTGCCGCAGTGGTTAGTGCCTTATAGCTAAAAGTGGATTTTTATGACCCAAATTAAACCTTTACATCATGAATGGGGCGGAATATAGTGCGTTTTAGCTGGCCCTTCTGCAGCATTATTTATGGTAAGTCCTATCCGTTGTTCTAGCAGTAGATCTATTAGCACCTCGTATTGTTCTTCATAAGTAACATCTGA
>JAGKXA010000249.1 GCA_021151615.1 Cellvibrionaceae bacterium
GCTGGTGGGTTCCTGGGGGGGGAAGGGTTTAATCAGGCTTTCAAAAAAACGGAACATGGGATACTTCGCTGTATAAAATTCAGGCCGATATTGTAGCAGCTCACACTGCCGGTATCGTGTAACCAAGTGTTAATTTGCAGTGCTACACTGTCGCCCATTATCGGCAGTTAGCTGCCAAATATTGGCAGGAACTAATGGTTAAACTTTGTTCTGTGTTTTATTGGGAAGAATTTACTAAGAAGAATCTATTATGAAAAATGCGTTATCAGTATTTGGAGCAGGCTGCCTGGGTGGCTTGGTGATGTGTGTGGTGATGTGGTTGTTTTGGCGCTACGGTATAACCCAATCCCTGAATGTCAATTTACCCGGGTCAGTATCGCCCCATTGGATGTATCCCCGGATTGTGTGGGGCGGTTTGTGGGGGCTTCTATTTTTATTACCGATTTTTGCCAGCAGTTTGTTTGCACGCAGCTTTGTGATCGCCCTGATTCCCACCTTGATTCAACTGTTTGTGTTTTATCCATTCTATGAAGGCAAGGGGGTTGCGGGCATGTCCCTGGGGATATTGACCCCCTTTTTGGTGTTTTTCTTTTTCTGGGTATGGTCGTTAACAACGGCTATTTCCTTACGGATTTCTTGATTTGTACTTGTTTTTTTGTTCTGTATAAACACAGGTGGACGCGGGTTTATGTTTAGAATTTTTGTTATTTGGTTCAGTTTATTGTGGTTGAGCAATCCTGCTACCGCGCAATTGCTACCCAGTAATACCCATTTAAATGCGCAGTCGGTGCAGCGCTGGATGCAATCCAATCGCGATATGGCGCCCATTATGCAAGTGGTTGATAGTATGAATACAACCGATGCAGAGGTAAAAGCCTTCGAAGCTCTGGCTCCATCAGAACAAGACAAAAAAATTGCCGCGCTCTTGCAAGCAAAAAATTTACAAACTGCTGTTGATCAGGTTTTGCAAAAACACGGTTGGAAATCAGTGGGCGAATATATGCGCTTGAGCACCAGATTAGGCAATGCGATTGCTGCCTATTTTTTATTTGGCGATTTGGGAAAAGTGACTGAAGAGCAGGCTAAGCAGCTAAAAGAAAAAGCTGACCCGGCGGTATTGGCAGTGCCGCCCAGTGATATCGAATTTATCAAACGCAATGAAAAAGCCTTGCAGCAATATATCCAGGCGTATGGGGCAGGGCGCTAAAGAGGAAGCTTATAATTATAAAACGGCGAAGAGAATCGCCGTTTTTTTTGGAATGGTTGGATGCCGTGTGGATTATTCAGAGTTCATCAATTTACTTAACGCGCTTTTTTTGTTGAGTAAAAATAATCGAAGCTGCTGACTGTAATTCCGGTCTACTGCATTTTGTACTGACGGATGATTTGATAAGGTCTTTCGCCATAAAGATACTTTATCCAATCCAATAAAAAACCCAAAGTCATCTATCTGATCGAAAAGGTCAAAATAGCGAAAAACTGGGCCAAACACTGCATCCACGATGCAAAAATCTTTACCGCTAAAATATGGACTACTGTCTAGAGTTTCTTCAATGTACTGCAATTTTTCATGGATTATCTGGGTGGCATCTTTCAGCGATGCTTTATCAGGCGCATTGTAGAAAGCAGCGATGTTATTTAATAAGGATGAGCCAAATTCCATCCAGCCTCGATGCAATGCCCGCGTGAGCGGATTTATTGGATGAAGCTTCGGGCTTTGGGTGTCTTCTAAAAACTCACAAATCACGGCTGATTCAAAAATAGGGACATTGTTGACCACCAGTACGGGTGTTTTTCCAATGGGTGAAATTCGTAAAAACCAATCTGGCTTATTGGCGAGGTCTATATTGATGCGTGAAAATGAAACGTTCTTCTCGTTCAATATAATTGCAACCCGCTGTACATAAGGGCATAGCGGATGACTGATAAGTGTTAGCGAGTCCATTTCCGCCACCTATTCCAGGGAACAAGCTTTGCTTTTGCGCAAGGCAAATGCTCCGTCGCCCAGCATCCACAAAGCGATCGAAGCTACCGTTAAAAATACCGGGTATTCCCAACCCCCTCCATCGCTTGTGTGTGTCCAGCCATTAGGAATATGCACCCAGGTAGCGACTAGCAGAATGGGTAGCAAGAAGAGTGAAAATTGCCGGGCATAAATTCCTAGTATCAACGCGACCCCGCCAACCAGTTCCAAGGTAAAGACCGGGTAGGCTAGCCATCCAAAAAAACCAACGCTTTCAAAGTACTGTGCAGTTCCGGCAAGTTTAAACACAAGCAATTTTAAAAGTGCGTGCGCAAGCCACATAACTCCAAGACTAATGCGTAATAGTGCAATACCAAGTTGATGCGAATGTTGAAATGAAAGAGTGTTCATGGATTTCCTCCTGTTGAACTGATAGGGATTTCAGTCTAGATTTGTGGATCTGCAATTAAAATAGGAGCTAATGCAATGTATGAATGCAAATTTGCAATATAAGTTGAGTGCGCAGGATTTGGATCTTTTGCTGGTGTTGACCAGAAGCGGCACCCTTTCAGTGGCTGCAGAACGTTTGGGTGTGGACAGTTCCACAGTGTTTCGTGCCTTACAACGTATTGAGCGGGGAATTGGACAGCCTTTATTCTTGAGAAATCGTTCTGGCTATTTGCCTTCCGAGACGGCTTTAAGGTTGGTGGCCCATGCAGAACGAATGGAAGCTGAAATTGAAGCGGCGCGCTCGGTGTTACAGTCAGAACCGGAGCAGGTGTCTGGTCGAGTGCGGATTACTACAACGGATACTATTCTCCATGGGTTGGTCGCCCCATTATTGAAGTCTTGCCGTTTGCTGCACCCTTTACTGGTTTTTGACTTACACACCGGAAACGAGCCGGCCAACTTAATGCGTCGCGATGTGGATATTGCTATCCGTGCGACTAAGCACCCGCCAGAACATTTAATAGGAAAATGTTTGGGTTCGATTCGCGTTGCGCTCTATGCACCGAATGAAATGGAGATTTCTTCTTTGGATGACGCCTTATCAAAAGGGATTGATTGGATTGCACCCGATGAGGCTTTGCCGGAGCACCCATCTGTACTATGGCGCAAGCGTCATTATCCTAAAATTGTGCCCGCGTATTCTGTTTCCAGTATTCTCACCGCTGCAGATGCGGTTGCATTGGGTATGGGGGTTGCGGTACTACCGCTATTTTTGGCTGAGTCTCGTACAGACCTTAAGCGGGTTTCAGATGTACTTGATGAGTGTGAAACAGCTCTTTGGCTACTGACCCATCCTGAATCACGTCATCTACGTCGTGTATCGGTAACTTACAGTTATTTGGCAAATGAATTAGCGTTAGTTTGATATTTTTAATTGAAAATTCTGCGGAAGATTCATGCTTGTTTTGGAGGATCTGCATGTATCTTTAAATTTAAAGTTGCATGCAAGCTAATGCTGCAGTTTACCGAAGTGAATCAGTGACTACCCCGGTAAAACGCAGCATTAAACTCCATGCGCGTTTGTAATCAATTTTTACGTGGATGTTAGCGAGAACCACCTGTCAAACTGAGATAAACCAGAGTCTGGTTTAGTAATTGATAGGCTACTTCACCAAAGGTAATGGGGCCGGTTAGTTCGCGGGTCTTCTTGCCTTCCAGTTCTGAATACAAGTAATTCAAAATGCAATTGCACGAGAAAGAAATGTTCTCGCTCGCGGAAGCAGATAATTCTTTGTTGAAACTTTCAATGTAGTTTTCTACCGGCTGGGCAAATCTGTAGCTGATGTCGCTAAACACCGGTGCATACAAATCCACTTTCTGATTGGCTTCATCCACCTGCTGGATACTCACATTAATCATTACGCCTGAATAATTGGCCACCAGTGGTAGGCGCGTGTCAATTTTCGCGTATTTGATGTAATCAGCAAGGTTGGCGGCTTCACCGTTAATGGTGCAATCACTCACGGAAAAGCCGGTAGATTTGAATTTAATTTCCGGGCCTTGTCCCTGATTAAACAAATTCACGATATTGATATTGGCTAACTGATGCGAGGGGAGTGGCACATGCATGGCAACAGCTTGTTGATCAAACAACATGCCGCGTGCAGGCCCAAAACCCACTTTTGCAGCGCGACTACCAATATCATCCAGATGTACGCCGGAAATCCAACCTATGATCGGCGAGAAATACATATTGGGGAAGTCCGGAGCATTTTGCGCATAGGAAGAATGTACTTCTGACATGGCTGGCAGAATCACAATAGTGAAACCGTGCTCGGGGGCTTCCTGGGCAATCCGGGAAATTGAATTGACATCGTATAGAGTGATGCGGGGCGCGTTACTGGGTTGAATGCCTTCAATAGTGTTGACAAATACGTGCTCACGATCCGCTTTTCCACCTTCGGTGGTCATGAAGTAGGGAATGGTTCCTGCAATCCAGTTGCCTGAGGGTAGGTCATTCAAAACGCTTTCATCGGCGGCAATGACGAGGTATTCACCGCGATTGATTTTCTCAACAACCTGGTCACGAGTGACCAGTGCGCTGCGAATACGAATATCAGTATCTTGTGCCATACAAGCTCTCCTGGCAATTAGTTTGAATAACCGTTGTTTATAACCATACGCAACTCTTGTTGCATGAAGCGTTGATTGTGTTTCATGAAATCCCTGACTCGTCTGACTGCATTTAACTCAACCACAGGATCCGGGTTCATCAAAATTTGCGAGCGCAAATTTGACAGTAGTAACTTATAGGCGATATGCGCACTGGGGATAAATGTGTCATCTTTCAGAATGCGTTTCCACACATCGCTGCGCTCATCGGGCAGGCTGACTTGATGCTCCTCGGGTGCATTCATTATCTGGTTGATTTGGATTAATTCTTGTTTCAAGTTGCGTGCGTTTTTGCGGAAAAATTCGCGCAGTTGGTTCAATACTTCCACGCGTACATTATTATCTTGCGTGTTTTGAAAGGCGTGACGCGAGCGAACCAAAAATAAATTGAGCGGCATATTGTTGGAGCCAAGGTCAATTTTTGCACTGATCAATTTCAACCAGATACTGTTTTTAAGCGAGGGTAAAACCAGTTTGGTGACTGTGCTGCGACGCTCTTCCACCGATTGCTTTTTAGTAGAAAGGGCGCAGATTTGACTAAATTCTGCGTCTAGCGAATTAGCATGGGAGATAAAAAATTTACGCAGCTCGGTGACCGAGTCGGATAGTTTGGTTTCTACCTTGGGGTCGATCATGGTGAGTTTTAATTTCGATAACAGCAGCTTCAGTGAAAACAGTTGGGTGCGCAGGTGAAACTTGTCGTAGATCATGCTTTCCCAAATAGGATCTGATTCCATCGGCAGGCAGGTTGCCATGCGATAGGACTCAGGCGTTTTTTCGATATCACCGATAATTTCTTCCACCAAAGGTTGCTCAATGTGCAAGGTATTGGCGATTGCATCCGGCGTTAATCCGCGAATATGGAAGAGCGCAACCTGTTGGCGCAGCTCATGGGTGTAGTTGCGATTGGCGTCACCGAGGAAACCGGGCTGCAGCAAAGATTCTTTCCCGATCCCCGAGCCGCTCATGCTTTGATCATAAAAGTTGGAGATGATATGGCAGTTGTAGTTGCCAAGACCGGTATGCATCCAGCGTTTGGCAAAGCCTGCATCAGAAATACGGTTATTGTTGTTATCCGGGTTTTTCGAGAAAAAGGAAAAGCGCGATTTTTCAACCTGGTAAGACAATTCAATTTGAATAACTCGGTTCTTCTCGTCGATCGCAACATCCTGTACTGACCATGGCGCATTTATTCCCAAAATCGCCTCAAAGTAATGCTTGGGTTGTTTAACCACTGGGTGCTCCTTTGGATGTCAGTTGTTAAATAATTAC
>JAGKXA010000250.1 GCA_021151615.1 Cellvibrionaceae bacterium
TTAATGTCCAGGTGCAACTCACCCATACCTTTCAGGATGGTCTCGCCAGAATCCTGGTCGGTTTCAACGCGGAAGGTTGGGTCTTCAGAAACCAGTTTACCGATGGCAGTAGCCATCTTCTCGATCATGCTCTTGTCTTTTGGCGTAACAGCAATAGAAATTACTGGCTCCGGGAACACCATTGGTTCAAGGGTGCATGGGTGTTTTGGATCGCACAGGGTGTGACCGGTTTGCACGTTCTTCAGGCCCACCAACGCGATAATGTCACCGGCTTGAGCGGTGGTCAGGTCGGTACGATCATTCGCGTTCATCTCTACCATGCGGCCGATACGCTCGGTTTTTCCGGTAAACGAGTTGAGAATGGTATCGCCTTTGTTCAAAACACCTGAATAGATACGACAGAAGGTGAGGGCGCCGAAGCGGTCATCCATAATTTTGAACGCCAAAGCACGGAAAGGCTCATCAGCAGAAACGATGGCGAATTGGCCAGTTTCGTTACCTTCTTCGTCGGTCAAAGGCTGTGGATTCACTTCGGTTGGGCTTGGCAAATAGTCAACTACTGCGTCCAACAAGAGTTGCATACCTTTGTTTTTGAAGGCAGAGCCACAGAATGTTGGGAAGAATGCGAGGTCGCGAGTACCTTTACGGATGCAGCGCTTGATGTCTTCTATAGAAGGTTCTTCGCCTTCCATGTAGGCCATCATCAGGTCATCATCTTGTTCAACGGCAGTTTCAACCAGTTGGCCGCGGTAAAGCTCAACGTCATCCAGCATGTCGGCAGGAATATCGGTGACTTTGTAGTTTTCTGGCAGGCCTGAATCATCCCACACATAAGCTTGACGGTTCAGCAGGTCTACAACGCCCACGAAGGTGTCCTCGCGGCCAATTGGCAGTGTCATGATTAACGGCTGTGCGCCCAGAACTTTCTTGACTTGTTCGGTAACGCGCAGGAAGTCAGCACCAATACGGTCCAATTTGTTTACGAAAATCAAGCGGGATACTTTAGAGTCGTTCGCATAGCGCCAGTTGGTTTCAGACTGTGGCTCAACGCCGCCAGATCCACAGAATACGCCGATGCCGCCGTCCAAAACTTTCAAGGAGCGGTACACTTCTACGGTGAAGTCAACGTGTCCGGGGGTATCAATTACGTTGAAGCGGGTGCCTTTCCAGAAACAGGTAACAGCCGCTGATTGAATGGTGATACCACGCTCAGCTTCTTGCACCATGAAGTCGGTAGTTGATTCACCTTCGTGAACTTCACCGATTTTATGGATTTTACCGGTCAGCTTGAGGATACGCTCAGTGGTAGTTGTTTTACCGGCGTCCACGTGGGCGAAGATACCGATATTTCTGTATAGGGATAAGTCAGCAGCCATAGGACTCTCTTTATGTTTGCAGGGTTAAAATTAGCCGGGTTGGAAAATAGCGGCGTACTATACAGGAAGTTATTAGAAAAAGCCGCAAAAAAGGAAGCTATAGTCTTTGAATAGTGCTTTTTGTGAGGAGGAGTGGTGTCACGCTTAAAAAGCAAACTCTGCAAACCACTTGATGATTACATCCCCCCGAGATCAGGGTTGGGCTTTTTCAATCAAAAAGCTCCAGATGTGAATCGTCCTTAATCCAGGCTATCTAAATGCATACGTGCGTTTGTATTCATTAATTGTCTAGAGCGGCCTTTCGCTACTTATATATCCAGGATTTGACGCTTTAGGAGGGTGAATACGCACTTCACATGGATTCAGTGTTGTTTTCACAGTCGGAGCATGGTTGGGCAATTGGCAGGGATTTCAGCGTAACCCGAAGGGGCGGGCTTTCATATTTCGCCGACAATTCAATTGTGGGTTAGCCAACGTTATTGCATTGTGTGAACACAACTCAAAAGTGTGAGTATACTTTAGTCCGGCAGGCTGAAATTGATTTCAATGGCCAGTTATGTAATTAAAATTAGGTGGCAAGTGAGAGTGTTATCGTGATGGAAATATATCAATGCTTTATCCACAACAATTCGTGTTATCTGATAAATACACTCTGGTTCTGGTTTGGGAGTGGTAGATGAAAAAATTTTTATTGCTAATCGGTTTGCTAATTTCTATGGCAAAGGCAGATGGGACGGAAATTTTTGAACCTGCAGATTTCAAAAGTTCGGGGCTGCCCTTCGATAAAATTATTAAGTTCCCGAAAGTAAATTGGGAGGGTACCATGGTTATTCGGTGTGACGCTCATGTGTCGCAGCGAGGTGAGCTCGAATCAAACTTTTGCTTGGACGGAAGCGAAACAGCAGCTCCATTCGTCTCAGCAATAAACAGGGCTGCTCGGAATGGTAAAATTAAACCTGCAAAAATTAATGGTGTCTCCAGGGGGATATGGTTCCAGTACTATGTGGTTTTTACAAAAAAGGATAAGGAATCTCTAATTGAGGTGGTTCCAAATTCAGGGCTGCAGATGGCTTCATATGGAACAAACTATACCTCGGCTCAGAGATATAAAGAAGATAAAGGCAAGTTCGCTGTTGGATGTGGTGCTGGTTATGCCAAAGTCATATTGGTAAAAGCAATAATTGGAGTGGACGGCAAGGCGAAGGCCATAGAGGTTGAAGGTGATAACCTCAGTGAGAAATGTAAGAGTAATTTAATAAATGATTTTTCTCAGCATAAGTTTATTCCGGCTTTCTTTGACGGGAAGGCGATAGATTCGTATTACTCTGAAGATATCTTTAATCGTTATAGGGAGTGGTAGTGTTGTTTTACTTGGTAGCAAGGACTGGTTGGGTTTCTTTGGTTGTTGAGCCTGTAATCTAATTCTTTTTTATCGAGTGCACTGCGCAGGTCGTTTTGCAATAACATGCGGTTGCTGGTGACTTCCGGCAGGTGTCTGCAATATTACTGCTTTAATTGTTATTATTTTTTGAATGCTGGCTCATTTAACTGCTGCGGCTTCACAAGGTTAGTGAGGGTAAGATGGTGGGCAGGCACGGAATTGCCGGACATCACTTTTGTTGTATTCAATACGTTCCCCTGTTGTATTCCGGCGCGGTGATCTATCACCCGTCTGCGCATATAGCCCGAGTTAATCTTGAGTTAAGTCGGTTAATTTTTTACACAACGATAATCAGCTGAGTTCTCTATGAATAAATGGCGATACACAATTACTGCCCTGGTTATGCTGGTAAACGCTTCATTCGGTGTAAGTGCGGAGCAAAAAAGCACGACTATTGCTGATGAAAAGTCCGGGCAGGAAGCAAATGATCCGGCGTTTTTATTTCCTCCCCAAATGCAGAGCTTTACATTGTACGGCGATGGGGCGATTCCAAACTCGAAACCGACAGCAGATGAAGAAACAGGTGCGGGTACAGGATGGATACAAAAAGTTTCCCGCCCCTATATTCAGGTGCACTTACCCGCAAAAGTGAAAGCAACCGGTGCCAGTGTGGTGATCTTTCCTGGTGGCGCCTATTGGGGGTTATCATTTGATTATGAAGGGGTTCAGCAGGCGAGTTATTTTGTGGATCACGGAATTGCCGCATTTGTTGTTAAGTATCGCATTCCCAATGATTTATGGATGGTGGATAAATCCCTGGGGCCGCTGCAGGATGCGCAACAGGCGATGAAATTCGCGCGAACCCATACCAGTCAATGGAATCTGGATTCGAATCGTATTGGTGTCATTGGCTTTTCAGCAGGCGGCCATTTGGCTTCAACTCTTGCGACGCATTTCAATAAACCGCAAATTACTAATTCAGATAACATCAATTTACGCCCTGATTTTCTTGTGCTGGTTTACCCGGTGATCAGCATGGATTCAAAAGTCACTCATCAGGATTCGCGCAAAGCATTGCTGGGTGATAACCCTACCAAAGAACGCATTAATGAATTTTCCAATGAGCTTCATGTAAATTCCAACACGCCACCCACGCTCTTGCTGCATGCGATGGACGATAAATTGGTCGATGTAAAAAATTCCATCCTGTTTCTTGAGGCGTTGAGAGAGGCGGGTGTTCCGGCGCAAGCACATTTCTTTGAAAAAGGCGATCACGGTTTTTTTCTGATACCGCGAGATCGTTGGCAGGCGCCGATTATGGAGTGGATGACGACGAATGGTTGGTTAAGTCAGCAACGAAAGTGAGTAATAGGTGGCATCAATTACGGGGTGGTGGGATTGTACTGACTCCTGCTAATGTTTAATGAATGGAGCTGCACTTAACCTTGCCGAGAACGAATTTGCCCCAGACTGATATTGATAAGCCTGACGATACTGCCGCGCTCGCAATCTGGCGCCAGCGCCTGCTGGATCGCCTGCTGGGTGTGTTGCTCGTTGCGGCCTGGGTAGTCGGGTTGCCCAGTATTTCGCTCGCGATTTACGAGCAACTTTGGATTCTGGTTGGTGCTGATATCATCGCGGTTAGTTGGTTGCATTTGTTGCATGCAAAACGTAACTGGTCCTATCGATGGCGAGTAGTGCAATTGCTGGGGCTGATTTACATGATCAGCGTCTGCTTGCTCATTTCCATCGGTTATGCCAGCCAGATTTATTTGATGGCCATGCCGGTGCTGGCGGTGCTGCTCTTCTCCTTGCGCACCGCAATTCTGTGCCTGCTGCTCAATGGCGCGACCTTGATGGCCATCGGCTATTTTTTTCAGGCGGACAGCGTTGGGTTTAACCTGGCGATACCCCCGCTACTGCGCTGGGCCGCTATCACCATCAACTTTATGCTCATAGACACGGCGCTAACCGCCGCCTGCGCATTCTTGCTCAACGGCCTCAAGGCGTCCCTAGCGGAGCAACAGGTTAATGCGCAATTGCTGGTGGATCAGGCAATGCACGACCCTCTCACCGGCTTGGCTAATCGGCGCTTGCTGGAAGATCGCATCAGGCAGGCCATAGCGCAGGCACATAGGCGCGGCGGGATGGTTGCTGTTGCGCTGTTTGATATTGATCGCTTCAAAGCAGTCAATGATGGCCACGGCCACGCATTGGGTGATGCGCTCATAGTTACTTGTGCAAAACGGCTTACCACAATCGCTCGGCGCGAGGATACCGTTGCGCGTTTTGGTGGTGATGAATTTGTGGTAGTACTCACCCAATTGCAGGATGAAAATGATCTGCTGGCAGCGGTTAGGCGACTGCATCAAATGATGGCGGGAAAATATTTACTGCAAGGTTTGGATCTGCACGTTAATACCAGCATGGGGGTAGCCCTGTACCCGCGCGATGGCGAGGATACCGAAACCCTGATCAAGCATGCGGACATGGCGATGTATCATGCCAAGGAGACCGGGCGTGGCCGTTTCCAGTTTTTCCAAGCCACTATGAACGAGCGTTTGACCCGGCGGCTGCAGTTGGAAAACGCATTGCGCTCTGCCTTGGGGAATGGTGAATTGCAATTGTATTTTCAACCGCGCGTCAAAGTTGATGGTCAACCCTGTGGTGGCGAAGTCTTGTTGCGCTGGTTTCAACCCGAGCTGGGGCCGGTCAGTCCGGCACAATTTATTCCTATCGCGGAGGATACAGGGTTAATTTTGCCGATTGGTAGTTGGGTACTGCGTACCGCGGCAGAATATCTCGCGCACTGGCAAAATTTTTTTCCGACGATGCATTTGAGCGTGAATATTTCTCCTCGCCAATTTTTTAATGAATCCTTACTGCCTGAAATTCAAGCCGCTAGCTCACTGGTAGCGAAAGGTAGCTTTGAAGTAGAAATTACCGAATCGCTCGCCATGAATAAACCGGCTGAAACCGCCGAATTCCTGCGTCAACTGTGTGACTCAGGTGTTGGGGTTTCGATGGATGATTTTGGCACCGGCTTTTCCAGTCTTGCGCGGCTCAAAAC
>JAGKXA010000251.1 GCA_021151615.1 Cellvibrionaceae bacterium
AAGTATTTGTCGCCGATAGTTTTCCAGTTTTCAAATTGGATACCGAGTTTAAATGTAGCATTGGTAGCCTTCATAAACTCCTGCTCGTTGATTCCTAATAGCCGATGAAAAGTTCTCATGGGCGGAATGGTTGCTTCGCCCACACCAATGGTGCCGATATCCTGGGATTCCACCAGTGTAATATCGAGCAACTCACCCATTTGGTTCGACAAGGCAGCAGCAGTAATCCAGCCAGCAGTACCACCACCGGCAACTACGATCTTCATTTTTTTGTCAGGCATCATGTGATAATCAACGATTCAATTTGTTAATAAGCAAGGCTCTAAGCTTTCTTGCGTCAAGCCGATCCAATTCTCGCAGAAAACCTTTAGCCTCATCAGGAATGTGCGCACCCGCACTTTCTACACCATCAAAAATATAGTGATTAAATAATTGCTTCCAGCCTTCGCGTTCATGGGGAGATTTATCGCGTATTGCAAGCATCGCCATATATAACGCATTCATACCGGAAGTTAAGTAAGCGGGCGAATCATCCCACCAATAATTCACCAGCAAATTGTAGCTGTGCAAACTCTCCACGTGGTGCCACCACATACTGGGAATATATATCGCGTCCCCCGGCTCCAACTCTGCAACTTGCGCGGTAAATAGCGCATCCTGGAAGCGCGGAAATTTCTCGAAATCAGGGTTGTTAAAATCAACCAGACTAATTACCTGACCACCCGGTGTTGGTTCCATTGGGCCTGGGTATAAATTGCTAATTTGATTGGGAGGAAACAAAGTAAATTTGCGTTTACCCGCAACACAGCAAGCAATATTGTCCAATGCATCAAAATGGCACGTCGCCGTAGTTGCGCCGCCAATCCAAATGCTAACCCGTTCACTCATCGCCTCTGGATGTTTGACTCTGGGAATTACCAAATCATTTTCCGCACGCAATCCCGGCAAGTGTGTATCTATTATGTTTGATGCAATGTAATAAGCTGGCGCATCAACCTTACCGGCGCATGCCAAGATCGCATCTAGCGTCTCATCAATACGCCCCATAGAACTTTCGTAGTCGAGCGCAGTGCAATTGTCCTTGTAAAACATTCTTCCTTTATTTTGGGGTGGAATTTTACAAACAATGGTAGAGCCACCGTTGTAAAATTTTTTAACGTAGCTAGCAGACTCCTGATCAGAAACTCGCCCCGCGTCAACCAAAGGCCAATTACCTACCAACTGTTTTAGCACCACTGGCTCAGCGGCGGATATAATTTCCGCTGGTATGGCGTCTGGCCGTACACCTCGTAATATTTCTGTGTGCTTATGGTTAATCAATTATCACCTCAACTGCGTAACAGCTTGCGATTTCTCCAATCAATTAGCTTTCTAATATTTGAGAGCGAAGCCGCAATAAAATATGCGGACTGGAGAAAGCCAGACCTATTTAATTCTTCCAAGGCAGTACCATTCAGCTCAGCTAGTCTTTTTAAGCTAATCGTTTCAAATCCGCTCATTTTTAATTTGTTCTGATTTTGGAATTCTATATCTAGTACTACAGATTCTAATAACTCGTGCTTGGAAAAAATGTCGAACATTCTCTTATTCAGCGACATGCCGTCGTTGATGATTTCCAGCGTCTTGGAAACCTGATTTAGATAAGCGCTGTTGCCACCGTTATTTAAAAACAGCTTATACCCTGCCTCAGAAACCACCTTGGGGTGATTCATATCAATATGAACCATGGGATGGTGTCGTTCAGCTCCATCAACCATTTCACGATGAATACCAATTGAAAAAGGCCCGCGCGCCATCACGGCTGGAACATATTCTGCGCTCCACCCCAGGTTCTTTTGTCGCGCCGGATCAATATCGGTCAAAAATAGATTCTCTTCTTTTTCGAAGCCAAAAAGCACCAATGCTTGGTACTCACCTGTCTCCAGGTTTTTGCGTAATAAAATGGGGTATTCTTTTTGTACATCAGCGAATTCAGTTACATAGGTAAACGTGCTGGCCACATTATCGCCCAGCTCAGCAGAGTAACGGGGATTAACCTGCACATGCTCGTGCGCGATATTATTTAATGTTTCTATTTTTTGCATCTTGATCACCATCAATCTCTGCCAGATATTAACTCCAGTAAAACAAAAAAGAGCCGCCTAAGCGACTCTTTTTTCAAGCAATAACTTGGAGAAAGTTATTAGAAGGTGTAACGAACACCCACTTGATAACGAGCACCCAAGTCGTCCAAGCCCCACAACATGTCTTTGTTGCGCGCATGCTCACGACGATCTTCTCCGGTTACGTTGATACCTTCGAGAGACACATCCAAATTTTCAGTCAGGTGATAAGTCACATTCATGTCAATTTGTGAGTAAGCTTCGATATAGCCTGGGTTATTGGAACCAGCGTTAGTTCTGTTGAGGAACTCATCACGCCAGTTGTAAGCAAGGCGTGCTTCGATATCATAGTTGTCGTACATCAACACCAGGTTTGCAGTATCGCTGAGACCCAGCAGAGCAAATTGGTTAGCCGAAATATCCATGTTATCGAACTTCACATCGCCTCTTACAATGGTGTAGTTAGCCATTACACCAAAGCCGGTTTCGCCGAAGAAGTGTTGTGCTGCAAACTCAGCACCGTAGATTTTCGCTTCTTTGTTGTTCACCGGGCTGCTCATGGTGAATTCCATCAACGGATCTTCTGAAGTCGGATAGAAATCACAAGCTGCCGCCGTACAGTTTTCACCTAACTCTTGCACCAAGTCTTCAGTGAAGTCAGCCGCACCATTCGGGAATCTCACTGGGTCACGCAGAATTGCCATCATTGCATAGAGGTTGCCGTTATCAACGGTTAAACCCTCACTTTGCAGCGCAAGTCTTGCAGCTTGAGCGCGTGGGCCAGCGGTTTGGTCACGAATGCCATCAAAAGTACGAACTACGTCTTCTTGGCCAATGAAGTTAATTACGCGCTTCTCGAATATGCCAGCAGATGCATAGCTCGCCTCATCGAAGTACCACTCAACTGACAAGTCGAAGTTGCTTGACTCAAGCGGCTTCAACATTGGGTTGTTACCGGTTGCGCGAACTGAAGTACCTTCGTTCAAGCTTGAGCCGTTGATCGACCAACCACCTACCGCAGCACCCAATTGACCAAGGCCAGCGCGCGCAATAGTTTTGCTAAAGGAGAAGCGAGTCACCAAATCATCAGTTAACTTAACCGCTACGTCCAGGTTAGGCAGCAACGCATCGTAGCTGTTGGTGAATGAAGTGGTCACTCCAGCGGCGCGATCTACACGAGTGAAGTCGTTATCAGAGTTCCACACGAAGTAATCCATGAGCGGGGTATCAGACGACGACACTTGTTTGGTGTCTTCGTAACGCAAGCCAGTCAATACCTCTACTTCGAAACCACCCAGCTTACCCGGTGTGCTTAACTGCACATAGAAAGCATCAGTGTCTTCCTGAATGTCGTTGTTGCTCTTGCTGTTGCGAACGCCACCCAGTTGAGTATCTTCAACACCGATATAGGCTTTTTGTGGCCCGTTGTAGTGGCTAACAAGGAAATTGGCAAGATCACGAGCATCAGCACGGAAGCCAATTGCAGGTGAGCTACCAGTATTGAAGTCATCGAACTCACCAGCAACATTAAATTCCTCAAACGAGCCAGCTGGGAACTCACCTGGCGCAGATGCACCCCAACCACCTAACACTTGGTTGTTGTTACCGTTGTAGCTGATGGTGTTTGAACCCATCTCGCGACGCTCGATACCAAAGTCAAAACGACCTTCGTCAAACTTCCAGGACGCATCCACTTTCGCTTGAGTTACATCGGACAATTGTTCAGCAGAGAATACGCGCATTACTGAAGAGCTCAGGTCACCTTCTTCCAACGCACCGTTGCCATTACTGACGATGCTGTCATCCAGGGTGTGAGTCCAGCTTGGCAAATCTCTACCCGCAAACTCCCAGGATGCGCCCGTTTTGATGGGTGCACCAACGCCCACATCCAATTCACCAGAGTAACCTGGACCTTTAGGAATACTTTCAAGCTCTGAATCATGCAGGTCTACATTTACGGTCAACTGATCGTTAACAGCCCAGTCAACATTCAGACCAAAAGAATCCAAAGTGTCGTCTTGCGCACGATACTGCTGCGAGAAACCTACGTCACGAGTACCGTTATAGCTTTCACGAATAATTTTTGGAGTTGCAATCGCAGAGTTATCAAACTCTACAAACGTCAGGTTTCCACCGTTTTGAACCCACGTAGTTACTTCCCCACGATTCTCGGTTCTGCTGTTCTCGGCGAATGTGTAGTCCAGAGTTGCAGTCAGGTCTTCAATTGGCCTGAATTGCAAAGTCAACTGCGCGTTGGTGCGCTCACGTTGTTGATCAGAGAATGCGTAGCGAATGTCGTTTGGACGAGAATAAAGTTGGCCGACTTCTGGCTCGTTTTGGAAAATTGCTGCAGACGCAGGACGATCATAAATCGTTGCTGAATCACCACCGCCCCACTCAGCCACACGCCAGTCGTTAACTGTCGCACCGGTAAAACCAGAATCACGCTCTTGATAGCTAGCACTCAGCGAAACCCCGAACATTTCGGAATCATCCGCCCAGCTTACCAAACCGGATACTTCCGGAGTTACATCGTCACCAGTGCGGTTGGTGGTATCCATCACTGCTTTACCACCCACAGTGGCTTTAAAACCAGCAGTGTCCAGTGGACGAGCAGTTTTAATGTTTACAGACGCACCCATGCCGCCTGCAGCGACGTTTGCTTTACCTGTTTTGAAAACCTCTACGCCCGAAACAGATTCGGAGGCCAAGTTTGCGAAGTCAAATGCGCGCGAGTTACCGCCGCGAGTTTGTGAGTCTGCACCTGAACTACCACCGTAGGCACTGCCAGTTGGCATAGTTCTTCCGTTCAGAGTCACCATGTTGTAGTCAGGGCCGAAACCACGCACAGTGATGCGCGAACCTTCACCATTGTTACGGTCAATCGACACACCAGTGATACGCTGCAAGGATTCAGCGAGGTTAGTATCTGGGAATTTACCCATGTCTTCAGCGCTAATCGCGTCTACGACACCGGAAGAGTTACGTTTTACATCCATCGCACGCTCTAAAGACGCGCGAATACCGGTCACCATTACTTCTTCAACCGAACCGTCGTCTTGCGCAAAAGCAAAGCCGCTCAACGCTGATGAAGCAATAACTGTGGCCAGCATGGTTTTATTGAAACTGACTTTTCTACTCATGGAGCTCTCCTTAATTGGATTAATTATGCTCAGGATTTTTTTATGATTAACGCATAAACCAAATCACTACACCTAGAGCTGGAGTAATGATCTGGAAATCACCTTGGTCGCAAGATGAAAGGGTCACACCGGGCTTTGTCGCCTGCCTCCACAGTTACCAATTGCCGTTATTGTGATTCTGAATGAGACATAGCCCGCAACCGGTATTGTTGGATACAAGTATCATATGTTCAGTTTGACTACAAGAAATTGAGACGGCAGCCAAAACTATTTAGATAGACTGTTACTCAACAACACACATTGGCACAAAAAACAGCCAACAGTAGCATTCAAGAAACACATTTTTATTAGCAAAATATACGGTCAGAAAAAAACGCTTTGCCCAAAGGACTATAGAAGACTGGGAAGCATTGCTTAGAACAATTTTCCATTAATAAAAATGTTTTTATTAATGCTTCATGAGATGGTAAAACTCACCCGATTACTAATCGGGCTTTTCAAAGGGCAGGATATTGATGACCTGGATCGCATCGCGCCTTTCTTC
>JAGKXA010000048.1 GCA_021151615.1 Cellvibrionaceae bacterium
CCCATGCCCCATTTAGTCTTCACCCGCCTGTAAAGGCTGATTCCCCTAGTAAATTCGTGCATGTATTCAGGAGTTAGACAAATGACCGTTGATGCCCGCAAAGAGACCCGTGGCTTTCAGACCGAAGCCAAGCAATTGCTGCATTTGATGATCCATTCATTGTATTCAAACAAGGAAATTTTCCTGCGCGAGCTGGTTTCCAATGCCTCGGATGCGGCGGATAAGCTGCGTTTTGAGGCGGTTTCCAATGGCGATTTGTATGAAGGTGATGCGGAGTTAAAGATTCGTATCAGCTTTGATAAAGAGGCTAAAACGATCACCATTAGCGATAACGGTATCGGTATGTCGCGCGACGAGGTGATTGAAAATTTGGGAACCATTGCCAAGTCGGGTACTGCGCAATTTATGCAGAAACTGACCGGCGACCAAAAGAAAGACGCGCAGTTAATCGGTCAGTTTGGTGTGGGTTTCTACTCCGCATTTATTGTTGCCGATCGCGTTGTAGTGACTACTCGCCGCGCCGGCGCGCCAGTCAATGAAGCGGTGCGTTGGGAGTGTACGGGCGAAGCAGAATTTACCGTTGAGTCGGTGGAAAAAGCTTCACGCGGTATGACCGTTGAGTTGCATTTGAAGGATGATGCACTGGAATTCGCCGATCACTGGCGTTTGCGTTCCATCATCAAAAAGTATTCCGATCACATCGCCATTCCGGTGGTTATGCAAAAGCAAACTCCAGCAGGCGAAGATGCAGAAAGTGCCGAGCCTGAAGATGAGGTTATCAATACCGCCACCGCGCTCTGGACTCGCTCACGCTCTGATGTGACTGATGAAGAATACAAAGAATTCTATAAGCACGTAAGCCACGATTACGCCGAGCCGCTGAGCTGGAGCCACAACCGTGTGGAAGGCAATCTGGATTACACCAGCCTGTTGTATATCCCGGCGCGTGCACCTTTTGATTTGTATAACCGCGATGCATCGCGCGGTTTGAAATTGTATGTGCAGCGTACATTCATTATGGATGATGCTGAACAATTCCTGCCGCTGTACCTGCGCTTTATCAAAGGGGTAGTGGACTCTAACGATTTGAGCCTGAACGTATCGCGCGAAATTTTGCAGAAGGATCCCAATATCGATTCCATGCGCTCTGCATTGACCAAGCGTGTGTTGGATATGCTGAGCAAAATGGCGAAGAGCGAGCCGGAAAATTACACGACTTTCTGGAAAGAATTTGGTCAGGTAATGAAAGAAGGTCCGGCAGAGGATTTCGCCAACCGTGAAAAAATTGCCAAACTGCTCCGTTTTGCGTCTACTCACACCGATACTTCGGAGCAGAATCAGTCGCTCGATGATTATGTAGCGCGCATGAAAGAAGGCCAGGAAAAAATTTATTATATTGCCGCAGAAAACTTTAACACCGCGAAAAGCAGTCCCCATTTGGAAGTATTCCGCAAGAAAGGTATAGAGGTGCTGTTGTTGTCTGATCGCGTTGACGAGTGGCTGATGAGTCACTTGCAAGAATTCGAAGGCAAGCACTTCCAGGATGTGGGCAAGGGTGAATTGGATCTGGGTAAACTGGATACTGAAGAAGAAAAGCAAGCCCAGGAAAAAGTGGCTGAGCAACTCAAACCATTGCTGGAGCGTGTGAAAACTGCATTGGGCGAGGAGGTTTCTGAGGTGCGTATTACCCACCGCTTAACCGATTCACCGGCCTGTGTGGTGGTTGGCCAATACGATATGGGCGCGCAGATGCGTCGTATCCTGGAAGCCGCTGGTCAGAAAGTGCCGGATTCCAAGCCGATCTTTGAGTTGAACCCTGAGCACCCACTGGTGAAAAAACTGGATGCAGAGTCCAATGATGGCCGTTTTGGCGATCTGGCGCATATCCTGTTTGATCAGGCTAACCTGGCAGAGGGCGCGCAATTGCAGGATCCAGCTGCCTATGTACAGCGTTTGAATAAGCTGTTGCTGGAGTTGAGCAACTAAGCGTTTACCAGTCTTATAGTGTCATTCAAAATGACCTTGTCTGAGCGACCCTGTCTATACTCAGTCAAGGTCATTTTTTTTACCCGTTATTTTTCCCCCGTTGTGGAGAAAGGTTTTTATACCGGTTTTCTGGTTAACGATTTAAGGTACAGCCCTTATGGAATACAAAGAAATTAGTTTACCTGCCGCTAAATCCATCGCGCTGGTTGCGCATGACAACAAAAAGCAGGACTTGCTCGCCTGGTGTAAAAAGCATCGCAGCGATTTGCAGCGACACACCCTGTTTGCCACAGGGACTACCGGTGCATTAATTGAAAAAGAAACGGCATTGCCAATTAATAAATTAATTTCCGGCCCCCTGGGCGGTGATCAGCAAATTGGTGCACTGATTACCGAAGGCAAGGTGGATATGCTGATTTTCTTTTGGGATCCTTTTGAACCAATGCCGCACGATCCGGATGTAAAAGCGCTGCTGCGTATTGCCGCTGTGTGGAATATTCCGGTGGCTTGTAACCAAAGCTCTGCCGATTTTATGGTGGCATCGCCGTTGTTTAACAGTGAATCGACCCATGCAGTTCCGGATTACGATGCCTATATCGCCCAGCGTTCCAGTGCGAGTCGTTAACTATGAATATTGAACAATTGCAGCAAGTGTATTTTTCTGCCGACTGTCTCTACAGCTTGCAAGAAGTTGAAGAAGCACTGGATGATTTGATTGCGCCCATTATTCAGGATCTTGGTGATAAAACGCCGCTGGTGTTAGGTGTGATGAATGGCAGCCTCGCAACGCTGGGTTATTTATTACCGCGTTTGCCCTGTTTACTGGAAGTGGATTACGTACATGCCACTCGCTACCAAGGGGCATTGCAAGGTAATCAATTAATCTGGAAGCGCAAACCGGATGTTGAATTGAAGGGTCGCCATATATTGTTGGTTGATGATCTGCTCGATCAGGGAATTACCTTGAAGGCAATTGCTGATTATTGTCTGGAACAGGGCGCGGCCCAGGTAAAAATTGCAGTCTTGGGAACTAAAAAAATTCAGGGCTATCAAGCGCCGATTAAAGCCGATTACAGCGCACTGGATATTCCTGATAAATATGTATTTGGTTTTGGAATGGATTATCACAACTACTGGCGCAATGCGCCGGGCATTTTTGCGTGTCAGGAATAATATATGTTGGCGATTATTGGTGGCTCCGGTTTGAATCAGTTTCCGGAATTGAACATTGTTAAAGAGCGATATATATCTACTCCCTATGGTGATTGTTCTGCACCACTTACCTTTGCTGAAATTAACGCTGAAGGAAAAAGTACCCCGGTAATTTTTTTTCCGCGTCATGGCAAAGGTCATCGCTTGCCGCCACATCTTATTAATTACCGCGCGAACCTCTGGGCTTTAAAAGAGGTGGGTGTGACACGCATCCTGGCGATCAATGCTGTCGGTGGAATGGGGGCAGGAATGGGGCCGGGCGCTTTTGTAGTTCCGCATCAGTTAATCGATTACACCTGGGGACGTGAGCAAAGCTTCAATTTTGCTGCAGAGGGTTATGTTAACCATATCGATTTCACTCAGCCCTATAGTTCCCATTTACGCGAGCTATTAATCCAATCATTAAGCGCGGCGGGTTTATCCTTCCATCAACAGGCTGTTTATGGTTGCACCCAGGGGCCCCGCCTGGAAACAGCGGCGGAAATCCAGCGCCTGATTCGCGACGGTTGTGATTTGGTAGGAATGACGGCTATGCCGGAGGCAGCGCTCGCGCGTGAGTTGGGTGTGGAGTATGCCGCGCTTTGCCTGGTGGTGAACTGGGCTGCTGGCCTTGTAGATCAAGAGCTTAGCCTTGATGAGATGATGCAGGTTCTTGCAGCTGGAATAAGCGACATTAAAAAAACGATTTTCATATTTGCAAATGCAACAAATTGATGGAAGAAGCAACAAAAAAATCACCTCTTATTTCCAAGTTTTGTTAATATCTGTTAACTCGGGTATTTTGGTTCTACTTGCTAATACCCGTTAGTTCTGGATAGCTTGCTGGCCTGCTGTGCTGGCGATCAACGGATGAGACAAACCGAGCAAATAACAATAAGCATCAAGGCTGTAGAGGTGTTTCATATGACGACAGATCGTGAAATTGGCACTGTTAAATGGTTTAATAATGTGCGTGGATATGGGTTTATAACCAGAGGAGAAGGAGGCGAGGATATTTTCGTGCATTACCGAAATATCCGTGCGGAAGGTTACCGCTCCCTAGCTGAAGGTCAGAATGTGGAGTTTCAGCTACAGAAAGGTGATAAAGGCTTGCAAGCAGAAGATGTAGTATTGCTAGGCTAAGCAGTTTCAACAGCGACACAATAAAAGCCCCGGCCCAAAGCCGGGGTTTTTATTTTCTGCCGGGTTTTTTATTTTCGGAAGCTGCTTTTTTTCAGGAGCTGCTTTTTTTCAAGAGTTGCTTTTTTTTCAGGAGTTTCTTTTACTGTCAGGCGTTTCGTTTCTGAATATTTATCTGATCAAGGTGCGATAGCGTTACTGGAAGCTGTCGATGTAGCAGCGCCAGTGTAAGGGGTTACCTGAATGATAGCTGCCAGAACCGGGTGATCCAGATAATGCACTTCTCCACTGCGCATATCCCGCTCTTGCTGGAGCAGAATAATTTGGCGAGTCACATATTCCGGTGTTGTGGTATCTGTGGTTGCATTATTTGCATTGGGATCAAAATTACCTGACTCCCACTGTTGGTTTTCTGTGGCCAGTGCTTGTTCCAATTCAAGGTTGCTATCCAGCGATAAACCTGATGTATTCACGCTAGTGTAATTAGGGCGCAAGGGAATTTCCGGCCAGGTGCGAGTAACTTCCTGGCCGACATTAACATCAAATTGTGAATACCAAAAGTTGGTTTGTAATTCCAGGTAAGTCGCAACGCTCAACCGAATGCTGCCTTCCAACGCCTGATGTTGACCAAACTGCTGTCCACCATTAATTAAAATCGCTTTGGATGCTTTTTTGTTGGTGATGACCTGGCGCCATGCTTGATGAAACAACAATTCAAAGCGTGAATTATTTTCCAGCCGTTTTGCCTGGGTATTTAGTTGACGCTCTGTGGCGGGCAATAAATAAAACGGCTCTTTGGTAAGATCAATATTTGGTGTTGATAAGGTACTGCTGCCATCGGAACTGGTTGTTGCTGCCGAAGCGTTAGGGTCCTTCAGTTCAACCCAATCACCCGGGTAGCGCAATTTAATATTGTTGGGCCAATGCTCCTGGCCTGCATCATCTTTGCGGGCAAATACAATCAACTCCACCTGGTACCAGCCCTCATGATTGGACTTTGGTGCTTGTGCCAAGGTGCTGACGCTAGCAAGCAGAGTTGTTACACCGATCAAGCCGGTAATTATGTTATGCGAAACTCGCGAAACAAAATTCATATTAAGATTCCTGAAATATTTTCAGTGGTGAATGATCGATTCGTTGTTAGTGTTTTGGTGTCAGGTAATCAAGTAAATCCATAATGCCTTGGATTCGTTTTTCTGTTGCTTCCAAGTCCATTGTAAACTTCAACTGGTTAGCACCTTCCAACTTGTAAACACGCGGCTGGCTTTGTACCAGTTTTACAATTTGCAGCGGATCTACCTTGGTGTCACTGGCGAATTCCACTTTGCCGCCGCGACTGTTGGCTTCGAGTTTGATAATGCCAATCGCTTCCGCGCGAATTTTAATTTGGGTAACACGGAACAGGTTTTTAATCGCCTCTGGCAATAAACCAAAACGGTCGATCATTTCTACTTGCAAATCGCGTAGCGCCTCTTCATTTTGGGCATTTGCCAGGCGCTTGTACATGACCAGGCGCGTATGCACATCGGGCAGGTAATCCGATGGGATTAATGCCGGAATGCGCAAATTAATTTCAATGGCTTCGCTCAGTGCTTTTTCCAGGTCGGCTTGTTTGCCCTGGCGAATGGCTTTAACGGCGCGGTCGAGCATATCCATATAGAGCGAGAAGCCAATGGTTTGGATTTGACCGCTTTGTTCTTCGCCGAGCAATTCGCCGGCGCCGCGAATTTCCATATCGTAAGTCGCCAACGTAAAACCTGCGCCCAGGTCTTCCGCAGCACTGATCGCCTCTAAACGTTTTACCGCATCGTCGGTCATGGCGCGGCGATCCGGCGTTAATAAATAGGCATAAGCCTGGTGGTGCGAGCGCCCAACGCGACCGCGCAATTGGTGCAATTGCGCAAGGCCAAATTTATCAGCGCGATCAATAATAATCGTATTGGCACTGGGGATATCGATACCGGTTTCGATAATGGTGGTACACACCATAATGTTGAAACGCTTGTGGTAGAAATCACTCATCACTCGCTCAAGGTCGCGCTCGCGCATTTGACCATGACCAACGGCAATGCGCGCTTCCGGAATTAATTCCTGCAAATCGCGCGCGGTTTTTTCAATCGTATCGACTTCGTTGTGTAAATAATACACTTGGCCACCGCGCAGTATTTCCCGCAGTATGGCCTCTTTAATGGTGGCTTCATCGTAAGTTCGCACAAAAGTTTTTACCGAGAGGCGTCGCGCTGGCGGCGTAGCGATAATCGATAAATCGCGAATACCCGCCATGGACATATTCAGTGTGCGCGGAATCGGTGTTGCCGTTAAGGTGAGGATATCAATCTCGGCACGCAAGGATTTAATTTGCTCTTTTTGGCGGACGCCAAAACGGTGTTCTTCGTCAATAATCAACAAGCCGAGATTTTTGAATTTAATATCCGGTTGCAATAATTTATGTGTGCCGACCACTATATCGACTTTGCCTTCAGCAATTCGCTCCAATACCTGGTTTACTTCTTTGGTGGTGCGGAACCGCGATAGCACTTCTACGGTAATAGGCCATTCAGCAAAGCGATCTTTTAATGATTCGTAATGTTGCTGCGCAAGCAGGGTAGTGGGGGCAAGTATTGCTACTTGCTTGCCGCCGTGACTCGCAACAAAAGCGGCGCGCATGGCCACTTCGGTTTTGCCAAAACCTACGTCACCACACACCAGGCGATCCATAGGTTTATTGGAGAGCATATCGCTCAACACGGATTCAATGGCGCGTTGCTGATCCGGTGTTTCTTCAAAGGGAAAACTTGCAGAGAATGCTTCATAGGCGGTTTTCGGATCGGGGAATGCAAAACCTTTGCGTGCCGCACGGCGCGCATAGACTTCCAGTAATTCCGCTGCTGTATCGCGAATTTGCTCCGCGGCTTTTTTGCGCGCTTTTTGCCAGGATTCACTACCGAGCCTGTGCAAAGGTGCCAAATCATCTTCAGCACCACTGTAGCGGCTAATTAAATGCAGGTTGGTGACCGGAACATAGAGCTTGGCTTCGTCAGCATATTCCAACGTTAGAAATTCGTTGGTTTGGTTATCAATAGTGATAGTTTCCAAACCGCGATAGCGACCTACACCGTGATCAATATGTACAACTGCCGCACCAATTTTTAACTCGGTGAGGTTTTTCACCACCATATCGGCGTTGTCTTGCGTTTGCTTGCGACGGCGCTGCTGCTGGATACGCTCGCCAAATAATTGTGATTCTGCAATTACGGCAAGCTTGGGATCCGTTTGTAATAAACCTTGATCCAGTGGGGCAACGGTAATGGCGATTTTTTCGCTGCTTGCCAGAAATTCATTCCAGGTTTCCAGTGCCGCGGGGCGGATACGAATGCGACCCAACAATTCCAGTAATGTTTCGCGGCGGCCGGCAGACTCCGCGCAAAATAAAACCCGGCCATTAAACTCCATTAAAAATGCCTGGATCGCGGCAAGTGGATTTTCCGCTTGTGCGCGAATAGGCAGTGAAGGTGTTGCCTCGGTAGCGAAGTTGATTTGTCCTTCTTTCTCGTCGAGCGGCGCCGAACCTACAAATGTGCGGCAATAATTTTTCAGGTTGCCAAAGAGTTCATCAATAGCAAGATAAATATCCCTTGGTGGCAATAACGGGCGCAGTGGGTCAACACGACGACTTTCGTAGCGGCGCAATAACTCTACCCAAAAATTCTCCGCTGATTTTTCGATATCGCCCAGTGCGTAGACCTGGGTGTTTTGCGGCAGGTAGTCAAACAGGGTGCTGCAGGCATCGAAAAATAATGGCAAGTAATATTCGATACCCGGTGGTGAAATGCCGGCGCTGATGTCCTGGAATACCGGGCAGGCTTTGTGGTTAACATCAAAGCGCTCCAACCATTGTTGTTTAAACAAATTAATTCCGGCTTTGTTGAGCGGAAATTCCTTGGCCGGTAATAGCTGGATTTTTTCTACTTTATCAATAGTGAGCTGGTTTTCCGGGTCGAAGGTGCGCAGGCTTTCAATTTCATCGTCGAACAAATCGATGCGATAGGGCAGGTCACTGCCCATCGGATAAATATCCATTAGCGAACCGCGCACGGCAAATTCACCGTGCTCGTAAACTGTATCCACACAGCGGTAGCCCGCGCGCTCCAGATTCTGGCGCAATTGGCTGGTATCAATTTGTTCGCCTACCGACACCATTAAACTGTTGCCCACCAAATATGACTGTGGCATCAAACGCTGCAACAAAGTGGTGATGGGCACCACCAAAATGCCTTGTTTTACAGCAGGTAATTGATAAAGGGTACGCAAGCGCTCGGAGATGATGTCCTGGTGCGGCGAGATAGTATCGTAGGGGAGCGTCTCCCAATCCGCTAATTGCAAGACTGGTAAGCCGTTTGCATCTCCCGCAAAAAAACGTAGCTCGGTTTCAAGGCGAATCGCTGAGCTGGTATCGGCAGTTACAATAAGGCTCAAACCGGAATAGAGTTTGGCGGCATTGGCAATGGCCAGTGCCTGGGCGCTGCCATACAGTTGGCCCCAATATTGGCGGTTGCCCGCACGCGTTGATACCGGAGGTTTTGCTAAAGGGGATAGGGTCATAAGGTCAAAATCTGGTTAAAGCACTCAAGTCCAAAAACTTATTGATAAAAGATGCATTGAGAATTGGCACTACAATTCGCGGTGCTGGTTGAAAAGCGTCCAATTCAATCTAGGCTGGATGTAACCATTGGTTGGCCCGTATTGTACCTGTCTGGCTAAAAGGCTCTAGCCCTGATTGACCTAATAGGCAGTAAATTGAAGTGTTGTTGGGGGCGTTATCCGGAGTAATGGTCTATTAAAGCGGGATGTAGAAATTTACGGCGGATTTTTTGTGTTGCATATGGGTTTTTACGACTGCTTTTTACGCCGAATTTTACGCCGTTTTTGCATTCTTTCAGGGCATTACCATAGAGAATGCGCGCCAATTTCTATAGCCTTTCTTTCTATAGGGATATTAATAAGAAATATTCTCACCTGTGTCGGCTAACGAGTACAGACAATACTCGAGGATCTTCTATCTATGTCATCCCTGGATACAATTGCGCACAATTGGTCGTTTGCTGTTTATATCTTCGGCATTATTTTTGTCTGTGCATTTATGCTGGCGATCCCTGTGTTTATGGGCGGGCGCAGTAAAGGTCGCGCAAAAGAAGAACCCTTTGAGTCGGGTATCGTTTCTGTTGGCGGTGCGCGTCTTCGCCTCTCGGCAAAATTTTATTTGATCGCGATGTTCTTCGTGATTTTCGATATCGAAGCATTATTCCTCTATGCCTGGTCCGTTTCCGTGCGTGAAAGTGGTTGGCCTGGTTTTATTGAAGTACTGATTTTTGTACTCGTTCTGTTGGTTGGTTTGATCTACATCTGGCGCCTGGGTGCGCTGGACTGGTCATCAGAATCCCGCCGTCGTCGCATCCGCGATGAGGCCAACCAGCGTTCCAATCTATCCTGATTTTTTATGGTGACCAGCCCTGTGCTGGTCACTTTCTGTATCCGAGTTTCCAGTTTTCCGAGGCTTAAGCGATGGACTATACCCTGACCCGTATTGATCCGAATAACCCGCAATCCGGCAATCCTGATCGCCGTCAAAATCAGGCGCCCGATCCGGTGGAAGATCAGGTACATCGCAATATTTTCCTCGGCAAATTGGAAGATATGCTGCACGGCGCCGTTAACTGGGGGCGCAAAAATTCGCTGTGGCCGTACAACTTTGGTTTGTCTTGCTGCTATGTAGAAATGGCCACCGCTTTTACCGCGCCGCACGATCTGGCACGTTTTGGTTCTGAAGTCATTCGCGCTTCACCCCGTCAAGCCGACTTGATGGTAGTGGCAGGAACCTGCTTTATCAAAATGGCGCCAGTCGTGCAGCGTTTGTATGAGCAAATGTTGGAACCCAAGTGGGTGATTTCCATGGGCTCCTGCGCTAATTCCGGTGGTATGTACGATATCTACTCGGTTGTGCAAGGCGTGGATAAATTTTTACCGGTCGATCTTTATATTCCCGGTTGCCCGCCGCGCCCCGAAGCTTTTTTGCAAGGTTTGATGTTGCTGCAGGAATCCATCGGCAAGGAGCGTCGCCCGCTGACCTGGGTTGGTGGTGATCAGGGTGTATTCCGTCCGGTCATGCCAGCGCAACGTGACGTGAAGCAAGAAGAGCGTATTCAAGTGGTCAATCTGCGCGAGCCGGATGGTGTTTAAGCGGTGGCCTGTGCGTATTCTGATGAATGAAGACGCGTAGAAAAAATTTCAAAAAATTATTTTAGTGATGAGCAATCGATGACTGAGAACGCAAGTCTGGATACAGCGCTACCCAAGGTGGTAAGTGAACTCTTCGCAGAGTTTGGTGAAGGCAATTTTATTGTCCAGCCGACCAAAGATGATGTTCCAACCCTCTGGGTACCAAGAGAAAAACTGGTTGATGTCTTGCGTTTTTTGCGCGATTTGCCTCAGCCATATTCCATGCTTTACGACTTGAGTGCGATGGACGAGCGTTTGCGCACGCATCGCTATGGTTTGCCTGCGGCAGACTTCACTGTTTTCTATCATCTGTTATCGATTGAGCGTAACAGCGATGTGCGTATTAAAGTGGCGTTATCGGCTGATAGCTTGAGTGTTCCCAGTGTTATTAAACTCTGGCCCAACGCCAACTGGTACGAGCGCGAAGTCTGGGATTTATTCGGCATTGAATTTGATGGCCACCCATTGCTCGTACGCATTATGTTGCCGCGTACCTGGACTGGCCACCCGCTGCGTAAAGATTACCCGGCGCGCGCCACGGAATTTGATCCGTTTATGCTGGATGCTGCCAAGCAGGATGCCGAGCAGGAAGGCTTGCGTTTTAATCCGGAAGAGTGGGGCATGAAGCGCGGTACTGCCGACGAAGATTTTATGTTCCTCAACCTCGGCCCCAACCACCCGAGTGCGCACGGTGCTTTCCGTATTGTGTTGCAACTGGATGGTGAAGAGATTCTCGATTGTGTGCCCGATATCGGCTATCACCATCGCGGCGCCGAGAAAATGGCTGAACGTCAATCCTGGCACAGCTTTATTCCTTACACCGACCGCATCGATTACCTCGGTGGTGTAATGAACAATTTGCCTTATGTGTTGGCGGTAGAAAAACTCGCCGGCATTAAAGTGCCTGCCCGTGTACAAACCATTCGCGTGATGATGGCGGAATTTTTCCGCATCACCAGCCACCTGTTATTTTTGGGTACTTACATTCAGGACGTTGGTGGCATGACCCCAATTTTCTTTATGTTTACCGACCGCATGAAAGCCTACGATGTGATTGAGGCGATTACCGGTGGACGTATGCACCCGGCCTGGTATCGCATCGGCGGTGTTGCGCACGATTTGCCCAATGGCTGGCAAAAACTGGTGCGCGATTTTGTGGAGTGGATGCCCAAACGTTTGGATGAATATGTTAAAGCCGCGATTAAAAACAGCGTATTGAAATCACGCACCATTGGTGTTGCGCAATACAACGCAAAAGAGGCGATAGAGTGGGGCGTTACTGGCCCTGGGTTACGCGCTACCGGTATCGATTACGATTTGCGTAAAGCGCGCCCTTATTCTGGCTACGAAAATTTTGATTTCGATGTGCCACTTGCCCACAACGGCGATGCCTATGATCGCTGCATCGTCCGCATCGAAGAAATGCGTCAGAGTTTGCGCATCATCAAGCAATGTTTGGACAATATGCCAGCAGGCCCTTACAAAGCTGATCACCCATTAACCTGTCCGCCGCCGAAAGAAAAAACTCTGCAGGATATTGAAACCCTGATCACTCACTTCCTGAGTGTGTCATGGGGGCCGATTATGCCGGCCGGTGAGGCGAGCCAATTGATTGAAGCGACCAAAGGTATTAACAGTTACTACCTGACCAGCGATCAATCCACCATGAGTTATCGCACGCGTATCCGCACGCCGAGCTTTGCGCATTTGCAACAAATTCCGGCGGTTATTCGCGGCAGTATGATTCCCGATTTAATTGCTTACCTGGCCAGTATCGATTTTGTGATGGCTGATGTTGACCGCTAATTATCAAAGTGACCACTATGATTATTTGTACTGACAATGATTCTTTGAAGAATGCTAGCCGTCCCAATGTCGAGCCCTATGTGTTGGCCGATGAAGATCGTGCTGAAATTGAGCACCATATTCATCACTACGATGATGCGCGCGCTGCATCGATTGATGCATTAAAAGTCATTCAGCGTCGTCACGGTTGGGTGCCTGATGGCGCTATTCAACCAGTGGCAGATTTGCTCGGTATCTCCGCGCCGGATTTGGAAGGTGTAGCCACTTTCTACAGTTTGATTTTTCGTCGTCCGGTTGGTCGCAACGTCATTAAAGTATGTGACAGCATCGCCTGCCACTTGAATGATTATGAAGTGGTGCAGAACGAAATTATTAACAAATTGGGTGTAGGTCTCGGTCAAACCACCGAAGACAATCGCTACACATTGTTGCCGATTTGTTGTTTGGGCGCGTGTGATAAAGCACCGGTCATCATGATTAATGACGATACCCATTTCAATGTAAGCCCGGAGCAAGTGCCTTCGATTCTGGAGAAATACCTATGATGAATTCTTCAGGCGGAATCAATGCTGCACTCGCGGAAACAAAACCGCTGACTTACCGCATTGTTAATAATCAAGCGATTGTTGATATTAAAGAGTACGAAGCGCACGAGGGTTATCAGGCAGTTCGCAAAGCACTGACCAGTATGTCCCCGCAGGATGTTCAGGCAGTGGTGAAAGATGCAAACCTGCGCGGCCGTGGCGGTGCGGGTTTCCCGGCGGGCATCAAGTGGGGTTTGATTCCCATGGGGCCAGATGCGGGTGATAAGTATCTGGTATGTAATGCCGATGAAATGGAACCGGGCACCTTTAAAGACCGCTTGTTGATGGAGTGTTTACCGCATCAATTAGTGGAAGCCATGATCATCGCCGGTTTCGCCATTCAGGCTAAACGCGCCTACATTTTTTTGCGCGGTGAATATGTTCTTGCAGCACAAAATTTAAATGCGGCTATCGCGCAAGCAGAAGCGGCTGGTTATCTCGGTACCAATATTTTAGGTTCCGGCTGGAGCATGGATTTGCACGTGCACACAGGTGCGGGCCGTTACATTTGTGGTGAAGAAACTGCACTGATTAATTCTCTGGAAGGTCGCCGCGCGAATCCGCGTGCGAAGCCGCCATTTCCGCAAATCGCCGGTTTGTGGGGCCGCCCAACCATCGTTAATAACGTGGAAACCCTGAGCAACCTTCCGCACATAATCAATCGCGGTGCTGATTGGTTTAAAGGTTTGTCGCAAGGCAAAAGCCCGGATGGCGGAACCAAAATTTACGGCGCATCTGGCAAGGTAAAAAATCCTGGCCTGTGGGAATTGCCGATCGGGACAACTGCACGCGAAATTATCTACGAACACGCGGGCGGTATGCGCGATGGTCTGCAATTAAAAGCCTGGTTGCCGGGCGGTGCATCAACTGACTTTTTAACGCCGGATCACCTTGATCTGGCGATGGATTTCGACACCATCATGAAAGCCGGCAGCCGTATGGGTACGGGCTTGGTGATGGTGGTCGATCACACCCAGAGCATGGTATCTGCGGTGCGCAACCTCGAACAATTTTTTGCGCGTGAATCCTGCGGTTGGTGTACGCCTTGCCGCGATGGTTTGCCCTGGTCAGTAAAAATGTTACTCGCACTCGAGCGTGGTGAAGGCAAAGCAGAATACCTGGATATTTTGCAGCAGCTCACGCGTCAGCTGGGCCCAGGTAAAACTTTCTGCGCGCATGCTCCAGGTGCTATGGAACCGCTGCAAAGCGCATTGAAATATTTCCGTTCCGAGTTTGAACAAGGCATAGCAACTGCGACTGCCGCCAATGAAAGGGTAAATGGGTAAGCTTCATGGCAACAATTCACGTTGATGGCAAACAATTAGAAGTTGATGGTGCAGACAACCTGTTGCAGGCCTGTTTGTCGCTCGGACTCGATATTCCATACTTTTGCTGGCACCCGGCGTTGGGCAGTGTGGGTGCTTGTCGCCAATGCGCCGTAAAGCAATACGCCAATGCTGATGACAAGCGAGGTCGCTTGGTGATGTCCTGCATGACACCCGCGACAGACAATACGTTTATTTCCATCGACGATGAAGAAGCAAAAGAATTTCGTGCGAGCGTGGTGGAATGGTTGATGACCAACCACCCGCATGACTGCCCGGTGTGTGAAGAGGGCGGCCACTGCCATTTGCAGGATATGACGGTAATGGTTGGCCACGACAGTCGCCGTTACGACTTCACCAAGCGCACCCATTTAAATCAGGATCTCGGTCCTTTTGTTAGCCACGAAATGAACCGCTGTATTGGCTGCTATCGCTGTGTGCGTTATTACAACGACTACGCTGATGGCACTGATTTGGGTGTGTACGGTGCGCACGACAATGTGTATTTCGGTCGCGTTGAAGACGGTACATTGGAAAGCGAATTTTCCGGCAACCTGGTAGAGGTTTGCCCTACCGGTGTGTTCACCGATAAAACCCACTCCGAGCGTTACAACCGCAAATGGGATATGCAATTTGCGCCCAGTATTTGTCAGGGTTGCTCGGTGGGTTGCAATATCAGCCCCGGTGAGCGCTACGGTGAATTGCGTCGTATTGAAAACCGCTACAACGGTTCAGTAAACCATTATTTCCTGTGTGACCGCGGCCGTTTCGGTTACGGTTTCGTCAACGAAAAAAATCGTCCGCGCCACTCTCTTTTGCGTACGATCATTGGTTTGGAAACTATCACGCTGGATCACGCACTGGACTGGGCGATTGATGCCCTGAAAAAATCACAACGCGTAATTGGTATTGGTTCACCCAGAGCGAGTGTTGAGTCCAATTTTGCGCTGCGCAACTTAGTGGGTGAAGGCAATTTCTTTAGCGGTGTTAACGCCAGTGAACACGCACAAGTTAATTTGGTGCTGGATATTTTACAAAACTCCGGCTTGCCAACATTGGCATTGCGCGAGTTGGAAAAACGCGATGCAATTTTTGTATTGGGCGAAGACTTAACCCAAACAGCACCGCGTATTGCGCTGGCTTTGCGTCAGGCAGTAAAAGGCAAAGCTTACGAGATGGCTGCTGAAAAGCGTGTTTCTGAATGGATGGCAGAAGCAGTTAAAAATATCGGCCAGCACCATCGTTATCCATTAATTATTGCGAGTGCGGATGAAACCCGTTTGGATGATGCGGCCAGCGATACTTATCGCGCGAGCCCGGAAGCGATTGCACGCCTTGGTTTTGCAGTAGCACATTTCATCGATACCAGTGCGCCTGCAGTCACGGATTTATCTGAGCGCGAGTATGCACAAGCGCAATCAATTGCCAATGCATTGCTTGCCGCTAAAGCGCCCCTGGTTGTATCGGGCACTTCTGCGGGTTCTGAAGCGGTTATTCAAGCGGCTGCAAATATTGCGCTGGCATTGAAAGCGCGTGAAAAAAATCCTGCAATCAGTTTGGTAGTGCCAGAAGCGAATAGTTTGGGCTTGGCGTATTTGGGTGGCCATTCGCTGGATGATGCACTGACAGCATTAAAAACCGGCGCAGCGGATGCCGTAGTGATTGTGGAAAATGATTTGTATCGCCGAGCGCCAGCAGAAGCTGTTGATGCGGCACTGGCTGCTGCAAAAACCGTAATACTGCTGGATCACCAAACCACGGCAACGTCAGAAAAAGCCGGCTTATTGTTGGCAGGTGCGAGCTTTGCAGAAACCGAAGGTACCTTGATTAATAACGAAGGTCGCGCACAGCGTTTCTTCCAGGTGTACGACCCGGCGTTTTATGACAACACGGTGCAGGTGCGCGATAACTGGCGTTGGCTCCACGCGATTCACACCGGTATTGATGGCAAGGAATTTACTTGGAGACAATTGGATGATGTGATTGAAGCCTGTATTGCGTGCGAACCGGAGCTTGCCGGTATTCGCGCAGCGGCACCACATTCAAGTTTCCGTATTAAAGGTTTGAAGTTGGCGCGCGAGCCACGTCGCTATTCTGGTCGCACCGCCATGCGTGCAAATATCAGTGTGCATGAGCCGCGTGCATCGCAAGATCCGGATTCACCATTGGCACACTCAATGGAAGGTTATGTGGGTCAAGAAAATCCTGCATCTCTTATGTCATTTGCTTGGTCACCAGGTTGGAACTCGCCGCAAGCCTGGAACAAATTCCAGGATGAAGTGGGCGGGCAGTCATTAAAAGGTGACGCGGGTGAGCGTTTGATTGAAGCGAATGCGCAAGCATCGTTGAGTTATTTCACTGCAATTCCTGCGGCGTTTGTTCCGTCAACCAATAAATTGCGTGTTGTACCTCTGTACCATTTGTTTGGTAGCGAAGAGTTGTCCTCACGCGCATCTGTTGTGCAAGAGCGAATTCCTTCTGCTTACGTTGCAATTTCTGTTGCAGATGCAGCGCAGTTGGGTGCAAAGGCAAATTCCACTGTTATTGTGCGTGCATTGAATAAGAATCTGCGCTTGCCGGTAAAAATCAGTTCTGCATTGGCGCAGGGTTGTGTGGGCTTGCCGGTTGGCCTTGAAGGTATTCCAGCCTTTGCCGGTGAAAACTGGGCTCAAATCATGCAGGAGGCTGTGTAATGTTTTCGTGGATTACACCGGAACTCGGTCATATCTTTTTCACTATTTTTCAAGGTCTGGTCATTTTATTTGCGACTGTATTGATTGCCGCTTATCTCAGTTTGGTTGAGCGCAAGTTGCTTGCTTGGTGGCAGGATCGTTACGGCCCTAATCGTGTTGGCCCTTACGGTATGTTCCAGATAGTGGCTGACATGTTCAAAATGTTTTTCAAAGAAGACTGGACGCCGCCTTTCGCTGACAAATTTACTTTCCGCCTTGCTCCCGCGATTGCAATGGGAACTATTTTGTTATCCATGGCTGTTGTTCCTATCACGCCAACCTGGGGGGTTATCGATTTAAATATCGGCTTGTTGTTTTTCTTTGGTATGGCTGGTCTTGCTGTGTATTCGGTGATGTTTGCAGCCTGGTCATCCAACAACAAATATTCCTTGCTTGGTGGTTTGCGCGCAGCTGCACAAACCTTGAGTTACGAAGTGTTTATGGGTTTGGCGCTAATGGGTGTAGTCGTGCAGGCGGGCAGTTTTAATTTGCGCGAGATTGTGGAAGCGCAAACCGGTTTGTGGAATATAGTCCCGCAGTTTTTTGGTTTCTGTACATTTATGATTGCTGGCATTGCCGTCACTCACCGTCATCCATTTGACCAGCCCGAAGCAGAGCAGGAATTGGCCGATGGTTATCACATCGAATATTCCGGTATGAAATGGGGTATGTTTTTCGTGGCGGAATACATTGGTGTGGTATTGGTTTCAGCCATGATCGTGACCTTGTTCTTCGGCGGTTGGCAGCCACTGCCTTACCTGGAATTTATTCCTGCATTTATTTGGTTCGCATTGAAAACCTGTTTCTTCATTATGTTGTTTGTACTGGTGCGTGGTTCTTTAATGCGTCCGCGTTATGACCATGTTATGAAATTCAGCTGGCTGGTGTGTTTGCCACTGACGTTGGTAAACCTGTTAGTCACTGCAGCGGTTGTGCTGCTGAATACTCCGGCTGCCTGAGGTAATTATGGTTAAAAGAATTGTGTCATTGGTTTCCGGTGCGGGTACCCAGGTTCGCAGTTTGTTAATGGTGTTCAGTCACGGTTTTCGCAAGCGCGACACCATCCAGTATCCGGAAGAAAAAGTTTATCTGCCGCCACGCTATCGCGGCCGTATTGTATTGACGCGCGATCCGGATGGTGAAGAGCGTTGTGTGGCCTGTAACCTTTGTGCAGTTGCCTGCCCGGTGGGATGTATCTCGCTGCAAAAAGCAGAAACTGATGATGGTCGTTGGTATCCGGAATTTTTCCGTATCAATTTTTCGCGTTGTATTTTTTGTGGTATGTGTGAAGAAGCATGCCCTACTACGGCTATTCAGTTAACACCGGATTTTGAAATGGCGGAATACAATCGCCAGAACCTGGTGTATGAAAAAGAGCATTTGCTGATTTCCGGCCCGGGTAAAAATCCGGATTACAACTTCTACCGTGTGTCGGGTATGTCAATTGCGGGTAAACCAAAAGGTGCTGCGCAAAATGAAAGCCAACCGGTCGATGTGAAGAGCTTGCTGCCTTAAGCCGCCTATTGTTGAGAATAAGTGAATGGAAATTTTATTTTACATAGCCTCTGCCATCGCGATTTTTTCTACGCTGCGGGTAGTCACCAATACCAATCCAATTCATGCCCTCTTGAATTTGATTGTGTCACTGCTTTCCGTCGCTGTGATTTTTTTCATGCTGGGTGCGCCTTTTGCCGGTGCATTGGAAGTCATCGTTTATGCCGGTGCCATTATGGTGCTGTTCGTATTTGTGGTGATGATGCTCAATATTGGCCCTGCCGCGGCAGTGCAAGAGCGTCAATGGCTCACACCAAAAACCTGGTTGTGGCCGGCGATTTTTTCCGTCGCCTTGATTGCAGAAATACTTTATTTGCTGCACCAGGGGCAATGGCATCAAGCGGGGCACACGCTCGTTGATGCGAAACAAGTCGGCATCTCCTTGTTTGGCCCTTATTTGTTGTTGGTCGAGCTGGCTTCATTATTGCTATTGGCAGCCTTGGTAGCAGCCTACCACTTGGGCAGACGCGACGATCAGGAAAATTAATCGCCGCGCAATAAACCGTTTTGTTAAGGAACCTCTGAAAAACGTTTACGTTGCAGTTCTGGCTAGGCAAATTTATTCGAAAAACGGTGGGACCGACCCTCGGGTTTATTGAAATAAATGAGCATTTTGAGAATAAATTTAACGACGCCAGAACAAATAAGTTAGTTTTTCAGAGGTGCCTTAAAAATTTTAAATTTATAAAGCGCTTTGGCGCTCAGTGAAGAAAGGTGTGCGTAGATGATAGCAATACCTATGGAACAGGGCCTGGCAGTTGCTGCTGTGCTCTTTGTCTTGGGGCTAGCCGGGGTAATGGTGCGCCGCAACATTTTATTTTTATTGATGTGCCTTGAAGTCATGATGAATGCCGCTGCTTTGGCATTTGTAGTGGCGGGTAGCCGTTGGGGGCAACCGGATGGCCAGGTGATGTTTATTTTGGTTTTGACCCTGGCTGCCGCCGAGGCGAGCATTGGTTTGGCGATAGTGTTGCAGTTTTACCGTCGTCATCATTCTCTGGACATTGATGCAGCAAGTGAGATGCGCGGATGAATCTTCTCTTCTTAACATTCCTGTTTCCCGCCATTGGTTTTTTATTACTGGCAACCTTGCGCGCGCGCCTTGCTGAAAATGTTGCCGCAATTATTGGTGTGGGTTCTGTGGGCTTGTCGGCGCTCACCACTATTTATGTGGGTGTGGATTTTTTAGATCACCTGGAGCAGGGCGGTCATTACGTTCAGCAACTCTGGACCTGGATGCAGGTCGGTGATTTTAACGCGAGCTTTGGTTTGCACCTGGATGGCTTGTCGCTAACCATGCTCGGTGTCATTACTGGCGTTGGCTTTTTCATCCATCTGTTTGCGTCCTGGTATATGCGCGGCGAAGTTGGCTACGAGCGTTTTTTCTCCTATATGAATTTGTTTGTGGCCAGTATGGTGTTGCTGGTATTGGGCGATAACCTCGCGCTTTTGTACCTAGGTTGGGAAGGTGTAGGCCTGTGTAGTTATTTGCTGATTGGTTTTTACTATTTTGATCGTGCCAATGGCGAAGCAGCGATCAAAGCATTTACCGTGACCCGCGTGGGTGACGTGTTTATGGCAATTGGTATCTTTATTATTTTCCAACAACTCGGCACCTTGAATATCCGCGAAATTCTTGAACTTGCGCCGCAAAAATGGGCCGAAAACGATCCATTGGTGATTGCCGCTGCATTGATGTTGTTGGGTGGTGCAGTAGGTAAATCGGCACAATTGCCGCTGCAAACCTGGTTGGCGGATGCGATGGCAGGCCCAACACCGGTTTCCGCGTTGATCCACGCTGCCACCATGGTGACTGCGGGTGTTTATTTAATTGCGCGTACGCACGGCGTATTTGAATTAGCGCCGGATATTTTGTTGCTGGTGGGCGTAGTGGGCGCAATCACTTTGCTGATTGCCGGCTTCTCTGCATTGGTGCAAACCGATATCAAACGTGTGTTGGCTTATTCCACCATGAGCCAGATTGGTTACATGTTTTTAGCGTTAGGTGTAAGTGCCTGGGATGCGGCAATTTTCCACTTGATGACCCACGCCTTCTTTAAAGCCTTGTTGTTCCTGTCGGCGGGTGCGGTAATTATTGCCTGTCATCATGAGCAAAATATTTTCAAAATGGGTGGGCTCTGGAAAAAGATTCCGTTTGTTTACGCCTGTTTCCTGATTGGTGGCGGTGCCTTGGTTGCCTTCCCATTCCTCACCGTAGGTTTTTACAGTAAAGATGCGATTTTGTGGCAAGTCTATGCCAGCGGCCATACCAATTTATTCTGGGCTGGTTTGGTGGGTGCGCTCTTCACATCCGTCTATACCTTCCGTTTGATTTTTATTGTGTTCCATGGCGAAGAGAAAACCCATGCGCATCCTATTGAAGGTGTTTCCTATTGGTTGCCGCTTGGCGTGTTGCTAGTGTTGTCCACATTTATCGGCGCCTGGATTCATCAACCGCTCGAAGGTGTGTTGCCAGCGTTTGTTACTGATGCCTCCGAAGAGGCAAAACACCATGTTGAATTGCTGGCCATTGGTACCGGCATGGTTGGTTTGGCGTTAGCCGCTATTTTCTTCTGGGGCGAGCGTCGTCCGGCAAAAGTGATTGCAGAAAGTGCAATCGGCCGTTTGCTGTCACCGATATTCCGTGATGGTTGTGGTTTCGACTGGTTGTATGACTGGGTGTTTGTAAAACCCTATTTGCTGGTAGCGAAATTAAATCGCCATGATGTGATTGCAAAAATATTTGGCTTGATCCAGCCGCTCGCGAAAATGGGTAACAGTGCCATGAGTGCAACTGAAACCGGTCGTGTGCGTTGGTATGCAACCAGCATGGCCCTGGGTGCCGTGTTGGTATTGGGCGCCGCCCTGTATTTACAGATTTCATTTAACCAGTAAAGGATAGGCCAGACCATGACTCTTTCGGCACTCATCCTAATCCCGTTTGTTGGCGGACTTTTGTGTTGGCAAGGCGAGCGATTAGGCGCCGGCATCCCGCGTTGGATTGCCCTGATTTGTATGTCTCTCGTATTAGCTATAGGCATTAATTTTTGGCTAGCCGGTGATTATTCCGGTGCAGCGACTGCTGCTGGTTTGAATTGGCAAGCAGAAGAACACTACTCCTGGATTCCAATCCTCGGTGTGAGTATTCATTTTGCGCTGGATGGCTTATCGCTGGTGATGATTTTACTCACTGGTTTGCTTGGCGTTATCGCCGTTGGCTGCTCCTGGAAAGAAATCAGCACCAATGTCGGTGCCTTCCACATGAATTTATTGTGGAGCCTTGCTGGCGTACTGGGTGTATTCCTCGCGCTGGATATGATGCTGTTTTTCTTCTTCTGGGAATTAATGTTGATCCCGGTGTATTTCCTGATTTCACTCTGGGGCCGTGCGAGCGAGAACAAACAATTGCGCGTGCAGGCGGCTACCAAATTTTTCATTTACACCCAGGTGGGTGGATTGATTATGTTGGTGGGAATTCTTGCACTGGTATTGGTGAACTACAAAGCGACCCAGCAATTGAGTTTTGATTACGAAGCCTTGTTGGGCGTACACAAACTGATTACACCTGAATTGCAATTTATTTTAATGCTGTGCTTCTTCATTGGTTTTGCAGTGAAGTTGCCTATTGTTCCGGTGCATTCCTGGTTGCCGGATGCGCACGCCGAAGCACCTACTGCCGGCAGTGTGGATCTCGCCGGTATCCTGTTAAAAACTGCAGGTTACGGCATGCTGCGTTTTACCCTGCCATTTTTTCCTGATGCCTCACAAGAGTTTGCCAATGTGGCAATGCTGCTAGGTGTATTTGGTATTTTCTACGGCGCTTTCCTTGCTTTTGTGCAAACCGATATCAAACGTTTGATCGCCTACACCAGTATTTCGCACATGGGCTTTGTATTAATTGGTATTTATTCTGGCAATTTGTTAACCCTGCAAGGGCTGGCGATTCAAATGCTCGCTCACGGTTTGTGTGCGGGTGGTTTGTTTGTGCTTGCGGGTCAATTACACGAGCGCCTGGGCACTTACGATATGCGCAAAATGGGCGGCCTCTGGGCAAATTACAGTTACTTGCCTGCCTTGTTAATGTTTTTTGCGGCGGCTTTGTTAGGTATTCCAGGTACCGCGAACTTCGTTGGTGAGTTCCTGATTTTGGTGGGCGCATTTAAAGTGGTTCCAGTGCTCACTATTGTTGCTACCGCAAGCCTGGTGTTGGCTGGTGTTTATTCATTGATTTTGATTCATCGTACTTTGTTCGGAAAGTCTGCAACAGAAGGCAAGGGCGTTGATCTTTCTGCGCGGGAATTAACCTTGGTTGTTTCGCTGGCAGTAGTATTGTTGGCGATAGGTTTCTATCCACAACCTTTGTTAAATGTTTCAGTGGAAGCGATGACATTTATTCAGCACACCTACGCACCTGTAGATGTTTCAAATCCATTATTGACTGGTCCTTTGCCTGTTGGGGGCTCAGCGTCTCCCGTTGTGACTCCCTGAGGTTGA
>JAGKXA010000252.1 GCA_021151615.1 Cellvibrionaceae bacterium
TATTTATTGATCTTAGTGCTTATATAGCTGTTTTAAAGCGATCCGCCTCCTGACTTTGGGAATTCTGATATATCAGGAGCGATATTTGCTTGATTTGGTAGTAAAAGATAGCTTGTCATTGAGCTGGGTGGACTATGAAATCGATACTGATTACGGGAGGTACCGGATTTATTGGGCGAGCACTGGTTGGACTGTTGATTGAGCGGGGGTATCGGGTATTTGTTTTGACTCGCGACCTTATGCTGGCGGCTGGAAGTTTACCTGCAGGTGTAAGTCTTATCGACAATCTGGAAATGTTAAACGGGAGTATCCCTGATGTTTTGGTAAATCTTGCGGGTGAGCCGTTGGCGGGGCGGCGTTGGTCTTCCACATCAAAACAATTATTCAGGGCAAGTAGGATAGATTTTACTACTAAACTGTTTGCTTTCTTTGCTGCACAGGGTGTGTATCCGGGCAGGGTTATCAGTGGCAGCGCTATAGGCTATTACGGTAATTGTGGTGATAGATTGGTTGATGAGCGTGAAGCGGCGGGTAATGATTTTGCTGCAGAGTTATGTCGCGATTGGGAGTTGGCTGCCAAACAATTTGAAATTGCCGGCTCCAGTTTATGTGTATTGCGTACGGGGATTGTACTTGGTGCTGAAGGAGGTGCGCTCAAGCAAATGTTACCCGCGTTCCGTGCGGGGCTTGGTGGCCCCATGGGAAGTGGAGAGCAATTTATGTCCTGGATCCACCTTGATGATATGGTTAGGTTGATCCTCTTTTTAATTGAGCGCCCAGCTATTGTAGGGCCGATAAATGCAGTTTCTTCGCAATCGGTAACTAACCTGGATTTCGCGGTTGCGCTGGCTAATGTGGTGCATCGCCCGGCATTACTAAGAATACCCGCATTTGTACTAATGCTGATGTTTGGTGAAATGGCAAAGATATTGCTGTTGCCCAGTCAGCGCGTTTTGCCGACCCGTGCATTGGCTAGTGGTTTTGAGTTTCGTTATCCGCAGTTGGCGGGTGCGTTGGAAAATCTACTTAAAAAATAAAAAAATTATTTGAACGCTTGAAATGTGCTTGATGAACCCTATTAAGGTAATGCGATGGCTCGGTAGAGGATCGTACTACTAATCGACCTGATCACCCGATGGGTCACACTGTTTATATTGCTCATTAGAGGATATTGTTATGCGTAATTTTGATTTTTCTCCACTGTATCGTTCTGCAATTGGTTTTGATCGAATGGCTAATTTGTTGGATAACCTTTCTCGCGCAGAACAGAATCAACCTGCTTATCCCCCTTACAATATTGAGTTAACAGGGGAAGACAAATACCGCATTACTATGGCCGTTGCTGGTTTTGATCAATCTGAATTAACCATTGAGGTAAATCAGAATAATTTAACCGTCTCCGCTAATAAAGTTGCCGAAACCCAGCAGCGGACTTATCTGCATCAGGGGATAGCTGCGCGCAGCTTTGAGCGCCGATTCCAATTGGCTGATCATGTGCAGGTGCAATCAGCCAATTATGAAAATGGTTTGTTGCATATAGATTTGCAGCGCATCATTCCTGAGTCACTGAAGTCGCGCACTATTCCTATTGGTGTGCAAGCTCCAGAAAAACTTACCGTGATGCCTGCTACGAGTAATGCAGCTTAATTAGGTGAATCGATAAAAAGATCCCCGCTGTTGCGGGGATTTTTTTATTAAGTTCTAAATAGTTTTGCTCGAACAGTATTGCGGTAATCATTTGGTGTTGTCGCCAAATGTTTTTTAAATAGACGAGTAAAGTAGCCTGTGTCGTCATAACCAATTTTATCGGCAATTTCGCTAATTGATAGGTTGCTTGTTTTTAGTAAATCTTTTGCGGTGTTAATACGTATCTCTTGCAGGTACTCTAATGGTGTTTGCCCCAATGCATTTTTAAATCGACGATTGAGTGTGCGTATGCTCATTCCAAAGCGCTCTGCAATTGGCGGAAATAAAATTTCCCGGTGATAATTGTCCTGTAGCCAAATTTGAATTTGGGTGATTTGTTCATCGGGATGGGGATTTTCTCCTGCTTCAAAAAAAACACTACTTTCATAGGCTTTACGTATTTCGTGAGAAAAATGTCGTTCGACATGACTCGCGATCGTTTTGCCAAAATAGCGCTGAATAAAATGTACGGTCAGATCGGCGAGTGAGTTGACGCTCGCTGCGCAATAAAGGTTTCCTGCCTGAGTAATGAAATACTGCCGCTTGAGTTGTATTTGTGGATAATCTTTTTGGAATTGATCGAAGTAGTGCCAATGAGTGGTCGCTGCTTTTCCATCCAGTAAACCCGCTTCTGCCAAAAAACAGCAGCCGGTACCAACCGCGCTGATAATTGCTCCGTTTTGATATTGCTGGAGCAACCATTTCAATAAGGTTGCATGCTGTTTCACAATGGGGCGAGGGTTGCGCCAGAGGCCAGGTATGTAAATCAGATCAGCGGCAGGGTTGTCATTAACGCATAAATCGGGTTGCCAGCGAATGCCAGTACGTGTTGCTACTGCGTCGGTTGTTAGGCCCAGGGTTTTAATTTCCAGCGCGCGATGTTGGTCAGTTGGCTGCATGGTGCGCATCGCACTTTCCGCAGCTAGCAGCATTTCCATTGGCAGGGTGCTGCTCGTGGTCAGCATGCGCTCGCAGAGGATGAAAATAATTCTGATTGGTGGGTTTTGCGACATCATCTGTTGCTTTAGTTATGTGATTGGCCAATTTAACACTAAAAATGGCCAAAATGACAGGGACAGGGTTTGGGGTTACTCATACACTGCATTAATCTGAATGTTTTTGATTAATGGAGTTACCTATGTCTGTTGCGCGGCTACCGGTTATTGTCGGGTTTGGTGGATTTAACGCGGCTGGCCGCAGTTCCGGGCATCACGCCTATCGCCGCTTGGTAATTGAAAGTCTTCCAGAGCAGTTGCGTCAGGAAACTTTAGCTGGTTTGGCTGTTATGATGGGATTGGTGTCGTGCGTTGAGGGTCTTTATAGAGATTCGGCCGACTTGGTCCTAAGTCTTGCAGATATAGAGATACGCTTTTCCGAACAGATTCTGGATGGAACCTTAATTCGTCGTATCGATAAAGCGTTTTTTGATGTGGATGCCGCCCATTGGCAAAAGTCTGCCACTTTGGGGGCTGGCGATGGTCCGCTGGTGTTTGAGTTGCGCAAGCGCGACCTGCCAGAGCCGACCCCTGCGGAATGGTGCATTGAAGATCTGGATGGCGATCGCGTGCGGGTTACGACCGCAGGTCTTGAGGTTAAATTTGATAGCTATCGCGATATCCCGGTGAAGTCCGCAGGCCAGTTGCCACGCGGTTTCAACCCGGGTTCCTTGTATAACTCTCATTATCATCCTCGCGCGCTGCAACTAGCGGTCATTGGTGCGTCTGATGCCATCCAGTCAATGGGTTTGAAATGGCAGGCAATTATGTCTGTTGTCCAGCCGGATCAGGTTGCCGTTTATGCCAGCAATGTAATGAGTCAAATGGATGAAAATGGCTTTGGTGGTTTATTGCAATCGCGTTTGAAGGGTGGTCGTGTCAGTGCCAAGCAGTGTCCGTTGGGCCTGAATACCATGCCGGCGGATTTTGTAAATGCCTACATTCTTGGTAGTGTCGGGCAAACCGGTGCCATTACGGGGGCATGCGCTTCGTTCCTGTATAACTTGCAGGCGGCGGCTGAAGATATAGCGTCTGGTAAGTGTCGCGTTGCCGTAGTGGGTTGTGCGGAGGCTCCAATAGTCGCAGAAATTATTGATGGTTATGCCACCATGGGTGCACTGGCGAGTGAGGATAAATTGAAAAAGCTGGATGGCACGGATGAAGCAGATCCTCGTCGTACCAGTCGCCCTTTTGGTGAGAATGCCGGTTTTACAATGGCGGAAGCCAGTCAGTACGTAGTGTTAATGGATGATTCTCTGGCGATTGAGTTGGGTGCTGATATCCATGGTGCAGTCGGTGATGTGTTCATCAATGCTGATGGTTATAAGAAATCTATCTCGGCGCCTGGCCCTGGTAATTACATCACTATGGCTAAGGCAGTGGCGTCTGCGCGTGCAATTTTAGGTGAGGAGTCAGTTAAAAAACGGTCGTTTATTCAGGCTCATGGATCGAGTACGCCGCAAAATAGGGTGACTGAGTCGCAGATTTTTGATCAGGTTGCGCGGGTCTTTGGTATTGATGCCTGGCCTGTCTCTGCGGTGAAGGCCTATGTCGGGCACTCTTTGTCGGCCGCCAGTGGTGAGCAGTTGATTGCGAGTTTGGGGGTTTTCAAATACGGCATTATTCCTGGTATCAAGACTATCGATAAAGTGGCACATGATGTGTTTGCTGATCGATTGCAAATTTCCATCAGGGATGTGACAGCATCCCAGCCTTTGGATGTGGCATTTCTCAACTCCAAAGGGTTTGGTGGTAATAATGCAACTGCCAGTATATTTGCTCCGCATGTGGTTGAGCGCATGCTCGCGCGTCGTTATGGTGATAAGGCTATGACGCGCTACCAGGATAAGCGTGAGCAGGTGCGTATGGCTGCGCAGGCCTATGACCTGGCTGCGCTGCAAGGTAATTTCGCCACTATTTATCATTTTGGTGAAGGTTTGATTGATGAGTCGCAAATCAAGCTGGACCAGGAGTATTTGCAGTTGCCGGGTTTTGCGCAAACCGTGGATCTAACTTTCGTCAACCGTTTTGCTGATATGTGTGATTAGCCCGTCCATGAATTCTGTTGGTCTACACAATATCTGGTGTTGCTAAAAAGACTCACCCCATAGCAAAAGTGGGTGAGTCTTCAAATCAGGATGATGAATTACCCTATACAAAGCTAAATCTTTCCCTTAAAATGCCGCGCCTTTCGCACAGCTATTTGTGCGACTAACGATTTTTTAACCTGAAAGTCGAATTTTAACTGGAAAGCCAAGGCTTTCCCCATAAGTAAATACAGGAAGAAGACCTCAATGGTAACTATTCGTCTGTCTCGTGGTGGCTCTAAAAAGCGTCCATTCTATCATCTGACCGTAACCAACAGCCGTAGCGCCCGTAATGGCCGCTTCCTTGAGCGCATTGGTTTCTTCAACCCGGTTGCTCGTGGTCAGGAAGAGCGTCTGCGTATTGATGCAGATCGTTTGGCTCACTGGGTTGGTCAAGGTGCACAGTTGTCTGAGCGCGTTGAACAACTGGTTAGCGAAAGCAAAAAAGCAGCTTAATTGCTGTTTTTTTGCGGTTAACGCCTGATGTCTAGCCAATCCAATCTGGTCAATGTCGGGCGCATTACCGCAGTTTATGGAATTAAAGGCTGGGTAAAAGTTCACTCTTATACTGAGCCGCAAGAAAATTTGTTCGAATACCATCCGTGGTTTTTGAAAACCAAGCATGGTGTAAAGCAAATTGAAATCGATGAGGCTCGTCCGCACGGAGATGCGTTTGTTGCGCATATCGTCGGTGTGGATGATCGCGATCTCGCCGCCCAATATACTGCTACCGACATCGCGGTTGAACGTGAGATGTTACCGGAGCTGGATGATGGTGAATACTACTGGAGTCAGCTTGAGAACTTGGTGGTGTTTACGCAATTTGATGGCCAGCGCCAGCGTTTGGGTAAAGTCTCAAAATTATTTGAGACGGGTGCCAATGATGTGCTGGTTGTTGTTGGCGATGCGGAAAGCATTGATCAGCGCGAGCGCCTGATTCCCTACGTACCCGGGCAATTTGTTGTGGGTATTGATCTGGAAGCGGGCGAAATACT
>JAGKXA010000253.1 GCA_021151615.1 Cellvibrionaceae bacterium
TGGGCGAATGCCGCATAGTGACCGCGCAAACGGAAGTGGATATCGGCTGCCAGCAGCGGCTGGATGCCTGTATTGATACCCTCGCCGAACATATGCATCTCGCTGAGGGCTAAGCGTGAACAGTCCATCGCCCCTCAACGATTTTAAGCTCGACGACGCACTGCGCTCGCTCGATAGCATCCAGCTCGCCCGGGTCAGTGGCCGGCTGGTGCGTGTTTCCGGCCTGCTGCTGGAAAGCCACGGCTGCCAGCGCATGACTGGCCAGCGCTGCTATGTAGAGCAGGGCGACGGCAGTATGCTGGATGCGCAGGTGGTGGGTTTTAACCGCGATACCACTTACCTGATGCCCTTTAAAAAACCCCTGGGTTTGGCTGCAGGTTCGCGGGTATTCCCCGCCGATGACGACACCAGCTTGCATATTGATGACTCCTGGCTGGGCCGTGTGCTCAATGGCTTGGGTGAACCACTGGATGATTTGGGCAAACTCAGCGGGCGCGACCCGCTACCCATGGAATTACCCAAGGTGAACCCGCTGCGCCGTCAACCGGTATCGGCACCCTTGGATGTGGGGGTGCGCGCTATCAACACTATGCTCACCCTCGGCAAAGGCCAAAGGGTAGGGCTGTTCGCCGGCAGCGGCGTGGGCAAAAGCGTGCTGCTCGGCATGATCACCCGCCAGACCAAGGCGGATGTAGTTGTGGTTGGTTTGATCGGCGAACGCGGGCGCGAAGTGCAGGAATTTATCCTCCATTCGCTCGGCGAAGAAGGCTTGCGCAAAGCGGTAGTGGTAGTCGCACCGGCCAATGAATCGCCGCTGATGCGCATGAAAGCGACCGAGCTGTGCCACAGTATCGCCGCCTATTTTCGCGACCAGGGCAAAGACGTTTTATTGCTGGTGGATTCGCTCACCCGCTACGCCATGGCGCAGCGCGAAATTGCCTTGGCATTGGGGGAGCCGCCCGCCACCAAAGGCTACCCGCCTTCGGTATTCGGTATGTTGCCGGAGTTGGTGGAAAGTGCGGGCAATGGCGAAAGCGCGCGCGGCAGCTTAAGTGCGCTCTATACCGTGCTCGCCGAAGGCGATGACCATCAAGACCCGATTGTGGATTGTGCCCGCGCGATTCTGGACGGCCATATTGTTCTCTCTCGTCGCCTCGCCGATGTCGGTCATTACCCGGCGATTGATATTGCCTCCTCCGTTAGCCGCTGCATGACACAAGTGACTGATAAACCCCATCAGCAGGCAGCGCGCCAGTTGAAGGAGTACTACAGCACCTACGAAAAAATCAAAGAATTGATTCCGCTTGGCGGTTATACGCCAGGCATGGATTTAAAAACCGATCAGTCGGTGCAACTTGCACCCGCCATTGAGCGCTTCCTGCGTCAGGACGTAGGTCAGGGGGCGGAGTTGGAGCAGTGTTTGGCGGATTTAAAAAATATTATTCGTTAATCCCGGCATCAACATGAAAGGCGGTGAGAAATAATGAAAGAGCAGTTGGATACCCTCGGGCGCCTCGCCAGCTTGCGCGCAACCCGCGTACAACAAATGCTGGGCCGCGTGACCTATCAACAAAACCTGTGCCAGCGCTATCGCAACAATATTACCGGCCTCACACGCCTGTGTGGTTTTACGGTGCCCATGACCACCCCTTTGCAGCGCGATAACCAGCAGCAATACAAAGGCACTTTATTGAGGATGGTGGAACTGCAACGCAAGGAATTGGCAGTCGCGGAGGAAAACCTCGCGCGTATCCAGCTCGAACTGATGAACGCCATGCGCAGCGAGAAAATCGTCGCCCATGTGATAGATGCAAAAATGAACCAGTGGCAGCTACTGTTAAATCAGCAAGAGCAGAAGATACAGGATGGATTGGCCAGTCAGGGCTGGTGGCGGAATCAGGGTTAATCTCCCCCAGCTGATTGAAATCCCTCCCGGCCTCCCTGGCTGCGCGCCCCGTTTCAAAGGGAGGGGCTTGTCTCCCCTCTTGAACGGGGCGCGCAGCCAAGAGGGGCTGGGGGAGATTAAAAATTTCAGCGAAGGATTTAAGTTATTGCGCAGGGCAGTCGCCCTTAGGCAATAACAGGGTCATTTTCAGGTAAAGACCCGAGCAACAAACACTATTGCAGGACTCCATTATGGAAATCAGCAGAAACATCAAAGCCGGTTACAGTGCTCCCGCCGAGCCTGTTACCAGCACCAAAACCGAAGCGGCTGAACAGCCCAAAGTGGCCGCTGCCGGCCCCAAGCCTGAGCCGCGTTTGGAACAACTGCAGGAAGCCATGCGTGCGCTGCCGGAAATCGATCTGGATCAGGTCGCCGCCATCAAAAAAGCATTGGCGAATGGCGAGCTAAGCAGCGATGTCAAAGTGCTCGCGCACAGCATCCTCGCTTACCATCGCGGAACAGATGTATGACCCGCAGTGAGCAGCTGGTACAACTGGCCGGGCGCGATATAGAACTGGATTGCGCCGACTACCAGGGTTTGCAGCGTTTGATGCAAGCCCTGTATGAACAGCTGCTGGTGCGCAACAGCGTGCAAATAGAATCGCTCAACCAACAAATTACCGTACTCGTAGAATTTATCCGCGCACGCGCTGAACGCCGCAGCAAAATTCTCACTGCGTTTGGTTTATCGCCTTCCGTTCCTGGTGCAATGGAAAAATTATTAATCCATTGCCCGCTGCCTAATCGTAGTTCCTACCTCCAATGCTGGAGCGAATTGGAAAAATTAATCCAGCACACCAAATCCCTCAACGAACGCAACGGCAAGTTGCTCGCTATGCACAATGACATCCTCAATCAGATACTGGGGAATGGTCAGGCGGCGCAGGTTTATTCGCCGCGGTATTATTAAATCAATTTGGTGTTAAGGAACTACCAGAATTATTTGCTAAACCCAAGCATCGTTAATCGATCCAAGGGGCTGCTAACACCTGAAAAATGTTGGCCCAATACGTGGGTGTAAATCTGCGTTGTTTTTACATCGTTATGGCCTAGCAGTTCTTGCACATTGCGAATATCACAACCGGCTTGCAATAAATGTGTTGCAAATGAATGGCGAAAGCTGTGGCAGGTCACGCGTTTTTTGTCGATACCTGAAGCAACAACGGCTTGTTGCAGGGCCTTGCGGGCAACTGAATCATGCAAATGATGGCGACAAAGTTCTTGCGTATGCAAATTTTTGGTAAGGCTTGCAGAAGGGAACACGAACATCCACGCCGCTGAGCGAAACGCTTTAGGGAATTTTACGCTAAGCAGGTGAGGAAATGAGGGACCGATGCCGCGCTTGTTGTCTTCGCGTTGTATTTCCAATGCGTGATCAATCGCATCGTGCAACGCCGGTACCAGTGATTTGCCCAACAAGGTTTGCCGATCTTTATTCCCCTTGGCATCGCGCACGCAAATTGAATGATTGGCAAAATCTATATCTTGTACACGTAAACGCATGCATTCGGTAATACGTAAACCACTCGCATACAGCAATTCAAAAATAAGGCGGTTTCTTCCCTCAAGCTGCGCGAGAATACGCACCACCTCATCAGGTGTTAATACTACCGGTAAATGCCGCTGCTTAACCGCCAGCGTAAAGCCCAAATCCCCAAGTTCTTGTTGCAATACTTTAGAGTACAAAAACACCAAAGCATTAAGCGCAACTTTTTGGGTGTTGACCGCAACGTTTCGCGCAACCGCAAGCCAGGTTAGGAATGCTTTGACCTCCTCTTTACCCATTTCTGCCGGGTGGCGTTTTTGGTGAAATAAAATGAACTGGCGAGTCCAAAACAGGTAACTTTTCTCCGTGCGAATACTATAACCACGCAGGCGAATTTCACCGCGGACCATTTCTAAAAAAGGACTGGGCTTGGTTTTCATAAGGTTAATTCCCTTTAAGATGCTTATGGTTGGATATACAGTGTATTGTTAACCAAAAAACGCCAATGCGCAAATTTCAACTTTACACTGCGCGATATCCACTTCCAATTCCACTAAAAGCCCCCTATATTCAAGACCTTAGCGGCCAGACATAAGCGCAATACGCGCATGCTCTGGAATATTAATGCGCACGCGCGTATTTCCTATTCCAAAATCCCTGTTGTACAAGGTTAACTTGTTTAGCTTCAAAAGGTTAGGCGAAACACATAAGGGGTTTTCTGAAGGGAGATAACGCGCATGCGCGGTATACAAATGTTAGTTTTGAAAACATCGGAGGATTCTTGAAATCTGTATATAAATGTAAAAGGGTAAGTGGAAAATCGCTCTTTAAGTTAATTCTTTTGGGGTTTTTAATCGGCTCTATCATGCTTATGGCAGTAGTCGCGGTTTTGGGCGAGTTCGGAATTCATCACCCAACATTAATCTTAGGAAAAGCCACGGGTAGTGTGATTTTAGACGTCTTATTGGTGGGGGTATTTTGGGCACTTTTGGAAACCTTTATTTGTTTTCCATTTGCTCTTTTGGGGCTATACATTTACTCAATATTTCGGCCAATTACTGTAGCTCTAATAGACTCAGAAAAAGTAAACTAACAAGGCGCTTCAGCACCGCACACTTCGTGTGCTCGACAGTTTGTAAGTCGCTTTTTTTGTGGTTTTGCTACGCAAAATTTTTCCACAAAAAGTCAACTTACAAACTGCGGCTGAGCTTGGCGTTATACAAAGAATGTATGCGAAACTTCAAGAATCAAATTAAAATCAGTGAGGCCCTGGCAGAGCTTTTTGATTTTGCCGAAGTCTATTGTTCAGCAGCGTGCTGCGGAATTAGTGCGTTTGAAATCCATAAGGGTCTGCTGATTCGAAAGGTCATAGACAAAGGTACGTTGGGCGTTCCTTGGTACAACCAAGTTAAATCCGAAATAGACTCTCACCATGCCGAAGCGGTTGCTTCGTTAGCAGAGAGTGAAGAGGATGTCCCAATAATTTATCCTAGAAATGACGCTTTTCCTGAGTTTTATCTTAAGAAAAATGAATTAATACATTTTTTTATTCGCTGGCAAAGAGTCTTCAAGCAAGTTAAGGGAACGAATGCGGTTCCATAAACTTGTAAAGGTGTATAACAAGCGGTTGCAACGCCGCTCCAGCGCTTCGCGCTTACGCTCGACAGTTTGTAAGCAGCGCATTTAGCGAATCGCTGCGCGGAGTTTATCGCAAATGCGCCGCTTACAAACTGCGGTTGAACCGAACGTTAAAAAGGTACATATGAATCAAAGTACGGCAATTAACTGGAAAATCCTTTATCGAATTCTCGCTGTTGTGTTTTTATTCCCGTTTAGTTTTAGCTTTGCTCTGTACTTGGCTAACTCAAACTTAAGTTTATTTTTGGCAAGCTGTTCGGCATTTTCTATTATATTCGTTCATCTTTTTTGCGGAATTAAAAGGGCAGAGACGGCTAGGTTCTCCTTTTCCAATCCGCCGACCGCTACGAACTACAACGAGTTTTTCGGGTATTTATCTGGTGGTTTTTGGGTTTCAACTTTGACGTTTATTGCTTGCATTGTGGTGCCTATGTTAATAATTATAGTAATTTAAATTTTTAACAAGTCGCGTCAGGTTCGCACACTTCGTGTGCTGGACAGTTTGTAAGTCGCGCCTTTGTGGTTTTGCTACGCAAAAGTAATCCACAAAGTCACAACTTACAAACTGCCCCTGCGCTCGGCGTTAGGCAATATGGGGTTGTAATGCTGATCATTGAAATTGCTTTAGGGATTGTTTTGGCCGTAATCATATTAAATTATTGGCAAGAACTCATTAAAT
>JAGKXA010000254.1 GCA_021151615.1 Cellvibrionaceae bacterium
ACGTATTGTTTCAGGAAAGGTACTTTCTGGATTTCGGTTTTGCCGTTGTTGTCGGTATGCTCGCGCTCGAAGGTGTCGGCATAGACAACCAATGTTCCCTTTTCACCTTTACGGACATGCGCCTTCATCTCGGTTGCCTGTTTGAAGGTCATCCAGTAGGGAGAAGAAAAACCTTTCTCGGCGGCGGTCGCCCAGAGCATGATCGTGTTGATGCCGCCGTAGGGCTTGTCGTTCCAGCGCAGGGGTCGCATGATCTGGTCGGCGAGGTTGTCACCGCTCCACGGCTTGCGCCATGTCAACTCTCCTTTCTCCATGTCTTCGATGATCTTGTTGGTGATGCGGGCGTAAACGTCTTGTGGCTGGGTCATGAGAAAAATCCTTCTGTTTGTGGTGGGAGGGTGAGGAAGGCGGGGTTAACCGCCCCCCTCCTGGTCTTGGGGTTGAACCTTTGCCGGATGAACGACGCATTTGATGTCGCCGATATACAGGTTGATGCTCTTGCCGTTTCGGTGCTTGAAGCCGGAACCGATGATCTGGGAGTTGCCGTCAACTTTCTTGAAGACGAAGAAGTCCGGTTTTTTCTTTTCAGTCGTTGTCATGTGTGTTACTCCTTTTGTTGAAATCACCCTTGCGGGCATACCCCGGCCGCGCAGGAACAGTTACGGCGTCAAGACGAATATTGGGGGCGACCTTCAGGGGGAACCGATATTCTTCTTGATGCAGGAAGTAACTGTGGATGCGAGGGGTTAGACTTGCCCGTCTGGTGTTTCATCGTCACAAGTGAGAAAAACACACTCATGACCATGAAAGGGGATGGAACCGGCTACACCGTATTCAATTCTAAAAGTTGCGCTTCAAAATTCTTGATGGCTGTGAATATCCGATAGGCAAGCTGCGGCACGATGGCATTGCCGTACATGCGTATCGCGTTCATCCGCCACTTCGGAAAGGTAATTCCGTCCAGTTCACGGGGAAGCCCATCATCTCCGCCACAAACCGGGGATTGAGTTGGCCAGCCATGCCAATCGCCGAGCGGACAAAGTCCGGCAAGCTGTTGGAAACGGGCCTGCCAGCTTTCTGAAGCGTTTCCGGCAACCGCGCCCCTTTCCAGTCTCTTGCAGTCGGTGTCGGCAACAGCGATATCCAGCGCACCAGCGTCATGCTGTGCATCTGCCCCGCCTTGGTTTGCGTGCTTTTGACCCGTGCGGTGAAGTCCGTCGCATCTATCGCGATGGGTGTCGGCACAAGCTTGCGGTGATAATGCCGGATGAAAGCCTGCAAGCTTTCGGCTGGCGTTGAGGGCGATGAACCAGACACGGTATCGCTGGTGCGGGGCGTTGATGCCGCAAGCTGGCAATACAACCGGCCAGATTTCGTAGCCCTGACCTTCCAGGTCAGAAAGCACCTGTCCGAATACCAGCCCGTCATTCCAATTAATAAGGCCGGAAACATTCTCGCCAACGATCCAGCGCGGCTTGATCTCGTCAGCAACTCTAAGCATCTCCGGCCAGAGATAGCGGTCATCTGCCGTGCCGCGTCGCTTCCCGGCTGTACTGAAGGGCTGGCAAGGAAATCCCCCTGTGAGGATGTCGATCTGTCCTGCATATTCATGGGCATTGAACTCCTTTATGTCGGGATGGCTGTTGGCATGGGGCCAGTAGTATTTGAGGATACGTTGACAGAACGGGTCTTTCTCGCAATGAAAGACGTTGGTGAATCCGGCCATTTGAGCGGCAAGGTCAAAACCGCCGCCGCCGGAAAACAGGCTTCCGTGCTTCATGTCGTTCTCTTTCTGTAAGAAGGGATGCGTTAGCTGAACAATGCGGCAGGCGGATGCGCCAGCGTATTGTCCGGCCACATGCCGCAAAGCCCTTCATCAGCGATGGAGGTATAACCTTCGTTCGTAATGATGAGGTGATCCACCACCTGAATTTGCAGGTAGGAACCCGCCTTCTTGAACTGCTCTGTCAGTTGCAGGTCGGAGGGGCTGGGCGTGTCATTGCCGCTGGGGTGGTTATGCGCCAGCACAATGCGGGAAGCGCGGGCTTTGAGTGCGGTAGCAAAGACAAGCTTCAAGTCAACATGGCAGGCAGCGATGCCGCCGGACGAGATCAGGGAAATGCCAAGGCAGGACATACCGGTATCCAGTAACATGACCTTGAACTGCTCCTGCAGGTTGATCTTGCCCGCATCCCATGTGTCCCGAAATATATTAAATGCCGCGCGGGAGGATTGGACTTTGGGCCTGTCGGCATAACGTGTCTGGTTCTTGTAGATCAGCTCGACTTCGCTGATCTGCGACAGGTCGTATGCGTGTTCCATTGTCATGGTGTTCTCCTTGAAAAAACTTGGGGAATTTGCCGAAGGGTTACTCAAGTCGCAGGCCACGGCTGTACATGTGCCATGCGTTCACATCTTCATGCGGAGCATAGACCTCGTTCATGGGAATGAAGCCGATACCTTCGCTTCGGGCAAAGCTCTTCAAGGTCTGTGTCGCTTTCTGTCCGGCAGCGTTATTGTCCAGCCATGCATGAATGACGCGGTAGCTGTAGTTTTTGAGATAAGGGAGAGCATAAGGCAGGCAGGCGGTAGAATTGAGGATGATGGTATCACCCGCAAAATTCATACGGCCTTCAGAGGTGAGGGCGGATACAAAATCAATCCCGCCCTCAAAAACATGGACCTCGCCGGGCAGGGACTTTTCCCCGCGAATGAAGGTGATGTATTTGGGCGATGCAGATATCTTGATGAACTGGTTCCGCAAGTCGAACCCGCCCCTGTCGTTCCGCAACCCAATGGCGGAAAAACGCTTGCCAGTATTGGCATTGGCGACCTTGACTTCCTGAAAGTACCGCCCTGCACGAATGGCATCTATGCCACGACTTTCGAGATACGCCAGCAGCCGACGGCTTCGTAACGAGGACACTTCCAGAATGGAGAGCTTGCTTTGTGGCTCCTTCGGTCGGTTCGTCTGAACTGGACGTACTGGCACGGCTGTCATGTTCGACAGCCAGCGCAAAGCGTCTGCAACCGTGCAATCCTCATGCGTGCTTTTGAGGTATTGGCAAACGAAAGAGACAACATCACCGCCAACACCTTCGCCAAAATCGAACCATAGATTTTTGCCGGTATCGACATGAAAGCTGGCCGTGCGTTCTTCGCGGAACGGAGACAGGTAAAAAGCGTCATGGCCGCTCTGACGTATGGGCTTATGGCCGAGTTGCAGGAGGATTTGAGGCAAGGGGATGCGTTTAGCGTTCTCTATGTTCATAGAGGCTACCTTTCATTGATGGGGAGAAGGGAAGGGGAAAAGAGAAGCTTAGGGTTTCAGCGTCTCATGCAGGAATTTATCCAGTACGGATTTGAGATAGAAAACGCGTCGGCCTATCCGGCGCGGCTGCAGGTCGTACCGGCCATTGCTCGCCCATTGGGCAAGGCTGTTATGCGAGAATTTAAGGTAGCTGGCGGCTTCCTTTCGGTTCATCAGGACATCGGCATTATTGTTCTTGAAGTTCTTCCATTCCATGAGCAATCTCCGGTTGAGCATAGGTTGGTATGTATCGGAAATATCAGGGGAATATCCCGTAATATCTCCACGCATGCCCTTATTATACGGATAATTTCGTAAACGCTCTGACAATCTGAAGTTGTATATGAAAATATAACACGGTATAATAATTCGCCGGAATGGCGGGCAATGATATTTTATTACTGACGGAGTCAATGAAATATTCTTACCCTGTATGCAGCGAATCAAAGTTCACGCACGGCATTTTTGAGCTGGGTTTCATTGGCTATACGCTGGTTCTTCTTTTGCACAACGATCCAGCCCCAAACAGCGACGAGCGAGACGATGAAACTTGTGGCAAAGGCAGCCTCATTGTTGAAGAACACATCTGACAAGTAGCGATGAATAAAAGCAGATGCAATAAATGCACAGATAAAAACAACGGCATGTCGACCGCTGGGAGCCTTGCACATTTTGTAGAGTACGCCTTGCTGATAGAATGTCTGGCCGGTAGAGTGATTGATAACGGCAATATAAGGGTCTTTGCCTTTGGGAGTATGGCAGGAAACAACAGACACTTCGTTGCCCGTCCGGCAGGAAACATCAAAGCCTTTCAGCCGGAATGACTTTTCCTGTTCACCTTCCCCGTCTGACAAAAACAGATCATCATAGGTCACGACTTCGGATGTTACCGACGTCGAACCATTTCCATTATTGACACTACCACCGCCCGAGACGTAGGTTCTGCTGTCTTTGTTTGCGGCAAGTACCTTGCCGCGATAGGTGCTCAGTTTATGCTCTTTTCCATTCAGGAGGATCGACTTCATACCGGATAAAATTTACGATGAGCGTAAATTTATCCGGCTTGCCAATCGGTTGCTCTCGCCATTTATCCGGTGATGGGAAATCTCTGTCAACTGCTGGAAATGAGCGAGAAATTGCGCTTTTACAAAGACTTCAATTTGTCCAGAAACGCTTCTTTGCGGCGGCTTGATATACCGATGCGGGAACCGTCAGTTAGTACGATGGTGCCGCCTCGTTCTCTTTCAAAGGTGCGGACGTAGGAAAGATTGAGCAGGCAGGAATTATTGACCCTGTAAAAGCAATGGCTTTTGAGCACCTTCTCGAAGTCCCCCAACGTCCTTGATGCGGTAATGCATTCGCCATTGACAAGAAATATGTTGGTGTAATTCTTGTCGCTTTCGCAGCGGATGATCGTGGGGATGGATATGGGCCTGACTTCTTTCAGGCTGGAAATGCAAATCTTCTTTTGCATGGCGGCCATCACTTCAAGGAAAAATGGATGGCCTTCAAATTGGATGTGTTCGGTATTCATTGTGGTATTTTGGATGAAAAAAAATGAGCGTAACCAGAGGTCTCTCGCCATCCAAGGTTTACCACAACCTACATGCACAAAAGACATAGCTACGCCCTTGCAGGCGTATCAGGGTCAAGAGAGTGCATGTTCTAAAAGTGGTAATTTTGGATGACACGAACTTGATTTGATACGAGTATCAGAGAATATGTAGTGTTTTTATTTTGCTATAAGCGAGGATATTTAGTTACCTGTAAAGGTACGCATAACACACATCCCGAAAAAGAAAATGGCTGCTTCCGCTTGCGCAGAAACAGCCATCTCATTGTAAAAAAGCCTATTAGTGTCTCACCGTCAGTTTTGTTGTTTGAAGTAACTCAGCGTTTCGGATAGAGAGCAGGTAAATGCCGTCTGGCAGGTACGAGCAATCAACTTTTATCTCATTGCCCATCCAGTCTGCGCTTTTGCTGAATAGAGTGCGACCAATGAGGTCGGCAACTTCGATTTGTACTGGCAAAGCAGCCCTTGCCTTGCATTTGATCGTTACCTCTCTACTTGTGGGGTTGGGATATACTGTCAACCTCCTATCGTTATCAATACCTGCCACCTGTACCGAAGGAGCCGGATCAACAGTTACGGTCTGGCGAACCACCTCGGTTCCGCATTCGTTTGAGATCGCATAGCTGATGCCCGCTGTCCCTATACTATGGCCGGAAACAACTCCCGTGCTGCTTACCGTCGCCACGGCTGGCGCGTCGCTGCTCCATGAACCACCACTAACGGCATTTGAAAGCGTTGTCGTTCCCCCGACCTCCAGCGTTGCCATGCCTG
>JAGKXA010000049.1 GCA_021151615.1 Cellvibrionaceae bacterium
CAGCACACCTACGCACCTGTAGATGTTTCAAATCCATTATTGACTGGTCCTTTGCCTGTTGGGGGCTCAGCGTCTCCCGTTGTGACTCCCTGAGGTTGATATGAATTTTACTCTTGCTACTTTTTTACCGCTGCTGCCGGTTATTGTTTTAAGCCTTACAACGGTGTTGTTGATGTTGGCGATTGCGATTAAACGCGATCATGCTATTAGTTTCTGGATCACTGTTGCCGGTTTTTTATTGAGTTTGCTATCGCTGCAATTTACCCCTGCATTTGCCGACTCTACGCCAACACCCGTTACCGGTTTGTTGTTATTTGATAACACTGCCTACTTTTATACATTGCTGATGTTGTTTGCCGGTTTGGTGTGTGCATTTTTCCTGCGCAATTTTTTACTGGTCTATTCAGGCAATCGCGAAGAAGTTTATCTGCTGTTATTAATTGCAGTGATTGGTGGCTTGGTATTGGTTGCCAGCAGTCATATGGCTTCATTTTTTATCGGCCTGGAGTTGTTGTCGGTACCTGTGTACGGCATGGTGGCTTACACCTACGAACGCAACCGCGCGCTGGAAGCCGGTGTTAAATATTTAATTCTCTCTGCCGCTGCTTCAGCATTTATGTTGTTCGGTATGGCATTGGTGTATGCACAAGTAGGCACCTTGTCGCTGGTGGGGTTGAGCAAGTCGGTCCTGGTTACTGATTCATACCTTGCAGGTTTTGGTGTTGCAATGATTGCGATTGCCATGTGCTTCAAGTTGTCACTGGCGCCATTCCATTTGTGGACTCCGGATGTTTATCAAGGTGCACCAGCGCCTGTCGGTGCGCTTCTGGCGACTGTAAGCAAAGTTGCTGTTTTGGCGGTATTGATTCGCTTGCTGGTACAGGCACCCGTTGAACTGACTCATTTCTTGCAGCCAGTGTTTATCGTCATTCTGGTACTGTCGATTGTGGTTGGTAACTTACTCGCGCTGAATCAGGACAACGTAAAGCGCATGCTGGCCTATTCGTCTATCGCACATATGGGCTATCTATTTATCCCTCTGGCTGCAGGCGTTACTGTGGATGTGCAAACCGTTAACGTGTATCTGCTAGCTTATGTGATTACAACTCTGGGGGCATTTGGCGCTATCAGTGCTATGTCACGCGCAGCCGATGCTGGCGATGGCGAAGATATCGCCAATTTCCGCGGTCTTTTCTGGCGCAACCCTTACCTTGGCGGTGCCATGGTGTTTGTCATGCTTTCCCTGGCGGGGATTCCACTTACCACCGGTTTTATCGGTAAGTTCTATGTATTTATGACAGCGGTTAATACCAGCAGTTGGGTATTACTGGCGGCCTTGGTTATCGGCAGCGGGGTAGGTTTGTATTATTACCTGCGTTTGATGATTTCGCTGTTTTCACGTGAGCCTGGCCCGAGCGCTGATCAGGCGGTTGCAATTAGTCGCTCCAGTGTGTTCCTCGTTGTATTGATGGCTGTGCTGATTGTCTGGTTGGGTGTATACCCACAGCCAGCACTGGAATTCATTGCGGGTCTCAAATAAGATTATTTCTCAAGTATCGGTGACAACATATTGAGGTTTTTATAAACAGTTTGGACTAATAATCCTTGTTTCTATCCATTGTGATCCTATATCGCACGATTTAATGCCCTATTGTGAGACAAAACCCGTCTGTCACTATGGTTATTATTTCGTGCGCCTATTATAATCCCCGCGTTTTATCCGGGCCGTTTAAAACTCCTCCAAAATCAATCCCTTGTGTGCTGTTTGCAGTTTCAATCGCAGCTGTTGCATCGGTGGATTACGAGAGAGCAGCAAGGCCTTTGCTCCAGGGAAATATTTTGACGTAAATCTTTCCCGGTGCGCCCGCAGCACAGGCAATCCCCAAAATCACGCACAGTTCCCGCCAGGAAGTAACTGGTCGATGATGGTTAACACACGCCTGTATGCACCCCGCGGCCTGGTTTATCCAGGTCTACATCCACTCGAACGACTAGGCAGAGACGTATGATAAAGATCCGTCGAGGATTGGATTTGCCCATTACCGGCAGCCCCAATCAATCTATCGAAGATGGCCCGCAGGTTCGTCAGGTTGCTTTAATCGGGTTTGATTACCACGGTATGAAGCCAACTATGGCGGTCCAGGTAGGCGATAAAGTCAAACTGGGTCAGGAAGTTTTTTCTGATAAGAAGATTCCCGGTGTTATCTACACCGCACCGGCAGCAGGTACCGTTGTTGCAATCAATCGCGGTGACCAGCGTGTGTTTCATTCCCTGGTCATTAATGTTGAAGGTGATGAGGCGGTCGAGTTTGCCAAATACTCTGCAAGCGAACTGGCCGGTTTGTCGCGCGAGCAAGTGCAAGACAATCTGGTGAAATCCGGTTTGTGGACAGCACTGCGTACTCGCCCCTACAGCAAAGCTCCAGCGCTGGATTCAAAACCCAGCTCCATCTTTGTTCAGGCAATAGATACCAATCCTCTGGCGGCAGATCCTGCTGTCATTATCGCCACCAAAAAAGAAGCCTTTGCCAACGGCTTGACCCTGCTCAGCCGTTTGACAGAAGGTAAAGTCTTTGTCTGCCAGGCTCCCGGTGTTGAGTTGCCGAAAGGCCAGGGCGCAAATATCAGTGTCGAAACCTTTGAGGGAGTCCACCCCGCAGGTAACCCAGGCACTCATATCCATTTCCTTGATCCGGTCAATGCGCACAAATTTGTGTGGACTGTTGGTTATCAGGATGTGATTGCGATTGGCGAATTGTTTACCAGTGGCAAGCTGAGTGTTGAGCGCGTTGTTGCTCTGGCTGGCCCACAAATTGAACGTCCACGTTTGGTTCGCACTCGCCTAGGTGCCAACCTGAATGAACTGACTGATGGTCAAACCAAAGCCGGTGAGAATCGTGTGATTTCCGGTTCGGTGTTTGGCGGTCGTCGTTCCCATGGCAATTTGAACTTCCTTGGCCGTTTCCATACCCAAATCAGCGTGTTGCTGGAAGGTCGTGAACGCGAGATGTTGCATTACCTGCGCGCGGGCACCAACAAATTCTCCGTGCTGGGAATTTATCTCTCCAAGCTGTTTGGTTCGAAGAAATTTGCCTTCACCACCTCAACCAACGGTTCCGAGCGTGCCATGGTTCCAGTGGGCTCTTACGAAAAAATCATGCCGCTGGATATTCTGCCGACACAATTGCTGCGTTCTTTGATTGTTGGTGATACCGAAATGGCACAGAAACTGGGTTGTTTGGAATTGGACGAAGAAGATTTGGCGTTGTGTACTTTTGTATGCCCCGGCAAATATGAGTACGGCCCGATTCTGCGCAACAACCTGACTCGCATTGAGAATGAGGGCTAATAAATGAGTCTGAGAAAAATACTCGACAACATGGAGCCGCATTTCCATAAGGGCGGCAAATACGAAAAGTGGTACGCCTTGTACGAAGCAGCGGATACCATTTTTTACAAACCGGCAGATGTAACCAAATCGACTGCCCATGTGCGCGATGGCATTGACCTGAAGCGTATTATGATCACTGTATGGTTGTGTGCATTCCCGGCGATGTTTTTCGGTATGTACAACGTAGGTCTGCAAGCTAACACTATTCTTGCAGCCACTGGTGCAACGGGAATCGACAATTGGCACGGTGTGTTGACTAGCTGGTTTGCTGGTCACAACCCTGACAGTATTTGGGATAACCTGGTGCTGGGTGCTGCCTACTTCCTTCCTATCTATGCCACGGTATTTATTGTGGGTGGTCTTTGGGAAGTCCTGTTTGCGATGGTGCGTGGCCACGAAGTCAATGAAGGTTTCTTTGTTACTTCTATTTTGTTTGCCTTGACCTGTCCTCCGGATTTACCGCTGTGGCAAGCTGCATTGGGTATTAGCTTTGGTGTAGTAGTTGGTAAAGAAGTGTTTGGTGGTACTGGTAAAAACTTCCTGAACCCTGCATTGGTTGGTCGTGCATTCCTGTTCTTTGCCTATCCAGCAGAGATGTCTGGTGATGCAGTGTGGACTGCTGTAGACGGTTACACAGGTGCAACCGCGCTGTCAGTTGCTGCGCAAGGCGGTGTGGATGCAATTGTTGCAGGTCATTTGACCTGGATGGATGCTTTCCTCGGGTTTGAACAAGGTTCTATTGGTGAAACCTCCACGCTGGCGTTGATGATTGGCGGTGTTGCGTTGCTGGTTATGGGTATTGCTTCTACTCGTATTGTATTGGGCGTGTTGGCAGGTACTGTTGCCACTGTGCTCTTGTACAACTGGCTGGGTGCAGACAGCAAAAACCCTATGTTCCAGGTACCTTTCTGGTGGCATTTTGTGCTGGGTGGTTATGCCTTTGGCTTGTTCTTTATGGCGACTGATCCTGTATCGGCGGCTATGACTAATACTGGCAAGTGGATTTTCGGTGCGTTGATTGGCTTTATGGTAATCACCATTCGTGTGGTTAACCCGGCCTATCCTGAGGGGATGATGTTGGCAATCCTGTTTGCCAATATGTTTGCTCCAACCATCGATTACTTCGTTGTTCAATCCAACATTAAACGGAGACTTGCTCGTGGCTAACCAACAAACAGCAAAGTACACAATCACCGTCACATTAATTATGTGCCTGGTTGCCTCTGTATTGGTGGCAAGCGCTGCCGTTCTGCTTAAGCCGGTTCAAGCAGCCAACAAGACATTGGACTTCAAAACTAACGTCTTGAAAATCGCCGGTATTTATAACCCTGACCAAACTGTAGAGGAACAATTTAAGAAAGTAGAGGTAAAAATTGTCGATCTGCAAACAGGTAAATTTACTGATGCTATTACTGATGTGGATAAATTTGACCAACGCGCGTCTTCAAAGAACCCCGAGTTGTCTGAGAAACTTTCTGCAGAGGATGATATTGCCAAACTGATTCGTCGTGAGAAGTTTGCCAAGGTATTTTTGGTTAACGATGAAAATGGCTTGTCAAAAGTAATTCTTCCGGTGCGTGGTTATGGTCTGTGGTCGACTATGTCTGGTTTCGTTGCCTTGGATAAAGACTTAAACACAGTGATCGGTTTTGGTTTTTACGAGCAATTGGAGACTCCGGGCCTTGGCGGAGAAGTAGACAATCCGAAATGGAAGCAGTTGTGGGTAGGCAAGAAAGTTTACTCAGAATCGGGTGACGTTAAGCTTGAAGTAATTAAAGGTCACGTTGACGCCGAAACTCCAGATGCTGAATACAAAGTGGATGGGCTTTCAGGTGCAACGCTGACCAGTAATGGTGTTCGTAATCTCGTTAAATATTGGATGGGTGATAGTGGTTTCAAACCCTTCCTCACTAATCTGAAAAACGGAGATGCATAATCATGAGTACTAAGACAAAAGATTTGCTCACAAAACCAATTTTGGAGAATAACCCCGTTATCCTTCAAATCCTTGGGATTTGCTCGGCGCTTGCGGTTACTTCAAGCGTAAAAGTTAGCCTGGTAATGGCGATAGGTTTGACCCTGGTATCTGCTTTCTCCAACTTTTTCGTATCACTGGTGCGTAACTATTTACCAAACAGCGTACGTATTATCGCGCAGATGATCATTATCTCTGCACTGGTAATTGTTGTTGACCAAGTGTTGAAAGCTGTTGCTTACGACATTAGTAAGCAATTGTCGGTGTTCGTAGGTTTGATCATTACCAACTGTATCGTGATGGGTCGTACTGAAGCTTTCGCGTTGAAAAACCCACCTGTGCCAAGCTTCCTTGATGGTATTGGCCACGGGTTGGGATATTCAGCTTTGCTGATCGTTATTGCTACCTTCCGTGAAATTTTCGGTGCAGGCAAGTGGTTCGGTATTCAAGTTCTACCCACTGTGACTGATGGTGGTTGGTATGTGCCGAATGGTCTGCTGCTGCTGCCACCGAGTGCGTTCTTCATTATCGGAATGATTATTTGGGGAATGCGTACCTGGAAGAAAAATCAGGTAGAAAAGGTCGATTTTAAAATTGCCCCTAACTCCGTTAAAACCCAGGAGATCGCGTAATGGAACATTTAATCGGTTTATTTGTACGCTCTATTTTTATCGAGAATATGGCGTTGGCTTTTTTCCTGGGTATGTGCTCATTCATGGCAATGTCCAAGAAAATTAACGCAGCGATTGGTTTGGGTATTGCGGTTATCGTAGTGCAAACCTTGACTGTACCTGCTAACAATCTGATTTTGACCTATTTGTTGAAAGAGGATGCTTTAGCTTGGGCTGGTGTTACTGGCGTTGATCTGACGTTCCTTAGTTTTATTTCTTTTATTGGTGTAATTGCTGCGATCGTACAAATCATGGAAATCGTAATGGATAAATATATGCCTGCGTTATACAACGCTCTGGGTGTATTCCTGCCATTGATTACTGTGAACTGCGTAATTATGGCGGGTTCTCTGTTCATGGTTGAGCGCGATTACAACTTCACTGAAAGTGTGGTCTATGGTGTTGGTTCCGGTGCTGGTTGGGCCATTGCGATTGTGGTTCTGGCGAGCATCAAAGAAAAAATGAAATACTCCGATGTACCTGAAGGTCTGCGTGGCTTGGGTATTACCTTTATTACCGTGGGATTGATGTCATTGGGCTTTATGTCCTTTGGCGGTATCTCTCTCTAAGCTAAGCGGGGAAGTACATGAATACCGAGATTTTATTAGGCGTTGGAATGTTCACCTTCATAGTGCTGGCACTGGTGGTGGTCATTCTGGTTGCACAAGCGAAACTGGTTAACAGTGGCGATGTGCAAATTCTTATCAACGATGAGAAAACTATTACTGTTCCAGCCGGTGGTAAACTGTTACAAACCCTTGCTGCTAACAACGTGTTTCTTGCCTCTGCTTGTGGTGGTGGTGGAAGTTGTGCGCAATGCCGCTGTGTTGTAAATGATGGTGGTGGTTCTATTCTGCCTACTGAAGAAGCCCACTTTAACCGTCGCGAGCAAAATGAAGGCTGGCGTTTGAGCTGTCAGGTTCCGGTAAAGCAAAACATGAAAATTCATGTTCCGGAAGAAGTGTTTGGGGTAAAGCAGTGGGTAACTACTGTGGAGTCCAATCCGAACGTAGCAACTTTTATTAAAGAGTTGACGCTGCGTTTACCTGAAGGTGAAAGCGTGGACTTCCGTGCAGGCGGTTATGTGCAGTTAGAATGCCCTCCGCATCATGTGAAGTTTTCTGACTTTGTTGTTGAGCCCGAGTACCGTGGTGACTGGGAGCGCTTTGGTTTCTTTAATCTGGAGTCCAAAGTGGATGAGCCCGTGATCCGCGCTTATTCCATGGCTAACTATCCCGAAGAAAAAGGTGTGGTTAAGTTCAATATCCGTATTGCAACTCCTCCACCGAAATCACAAGGTATTCCTCCAGGCAAGATGTCTTCATTTGTATTCAGTCTGAAGCCGGGTGACAAAGTGACTGTATACGGTCCGTTCGGTGAGTTTTTTGCGAAAAAGACTGATGCAGAAATGGTGTTTATCGGTGGTGGTGCGGGTATGGCGCCAATGCGCTCGCATATTTTTGATCAGTTGCGTCGCCTGAAAACCAAGCGCAAAATGTCTTTCTGGTACGGTGCTCGTTCCCTGCGTGAGCTCTTCTACAAAGAAGATTACGATATGCTGCAAGCAGAGAACGACAACTTCAAATGGCACATTGCCTTGTCTGACCCGCAGCCGGAAGATAACTGGAGTGGTCTGACGGGTTTCATTCACAATGTGTTGTATGAAAACTACCTGAAAGACCATCCGGCTCCGGAAGATTGTGAGTTTTATATGTGCGGCCCACCAATGATGAACGCCGCCGTGATCAAAATGTTGAAAAGTCTGGGTGTTGAAGACGATAACATTTTGCTCGACGACTTCGGTGGTTAATGCATAAGGAAAACGAGGCAGGGCAACCCGCCTCGTTTTTTGTTTTTGGATAGCGAATTTTGTAAATGGCGTTTTTCGCCTTGGAGTGAATCATGGCAGTCCTTCTGGTTACTCTGGTTGTGATGTTATTTGTTGCCTTTGCGTTATCGATTAGTGTCCTTATGGGTAGAAAGCCTGTGTCGGGTTCTTGCGGTGGTGTGGGTAAGGCATTGGGTGACCCCAATTATGTATGTGAGCTGTGCGGTGGTGATGAAGCCAAGTGCGCCGAGCAAAAAGCCAATCCAGCACCGGTGACAGTGAGTGCAGGCGATCTTGCCTATGATGCAAGCAAGCCATCAAAAGAATAACCAAACCGCTAAAAGAATAAATAAGCAGGAATAATTGTTGCTAGACTATCCATGTATTCGGTTATCTAGTGTAAGGGGAATAAATTGACAGGTCGTAAAAAATCAGCGGATCACAGCTACGATCTTTTAGTAATTGGTTCCGGGCCTTCTGGTGAAAGCGCTGCTATTTCCGCTTCAAAAATTGGTAAGCGAGTGGCAGTGATAGAAAACAGGGCATTGGTGGGCGGTAGTTGTGCGCATAAGGGAACAATTCCTTCCAAGTCCTTGCGGCATGTAGTGAAGCAGGTTATCCAATTCAAAAGTAATAGTTTGTTTCGCGAAATCGGTGACAGTCGCCGCCTAACCTTCCCGCGGGTATTGCAGTCAGCAGCTAAAGTCATCCCAAAGCAAGTAGAAATGCATACCAACTTTTACGTGCGTAACCGCGTAAATGTACATATTGGGCAGGCCTCTTTTATTGATGCAAATACAGTTAGCCTTTCACTGCTGGATGGTGGAGTTGAAACCATTTACGCGGAAAAAATTGTCATTGCGACCGGCTCAAGACCTTACCGCCCTGCAGATGTCGATTTTAATCATCCGCGCATTTATGACAGTGACACTATTCTGGAAATGGAACATACACCGCGTCACATTATTATTTATGGTGCGGGTGTAATTGGTTGTGAGTACGCATCCATCTTTTCCGGCTTGGGTATGCGTGTTGATTTGATTAATAACCGCGATCGCTTGCTGTCGTTCCTGGATGATGAAATTTCTGATGCATTGAGTTATCACTTGCGCGATAGTGGCGTCACTGTTCGTCATGGCGAAGAGTATGAAGCGATTGAGGCGAGTGAGTGCAGCGTTACGCTTTTCCTTAAATCCGGCAAGCGCTTAAAGGCTGACGCAATTCTTTGGTGTAATGGTCGCAGCGGCAATACCGATGGTTTGAATTTGGATGCGGTTGGTTTGAAGGCTGATCATCGAGGTAACTTAAAGGTTGATGATTGCTATCGCACACAAATTGAAAACATCTATGCGGTGGGTGATGTGATTGGTTGGCCAAGTTTGGCGAGTGCCTCTTATGGTCAAGGTCGAGCAGTCACCGGTGGTATTTTTGGTGACCAATGCCAACTGGTACACGATGTGCCGACGGGAATTTATACCTTGCCGGAAATTAGTTCGGTAGGTAAAACCGAGACTGAATTAACCCAGGCAAAAGTCCCTTACGAAGTAGGGCGTGCGTTATTTAAGAATACGGCGCGCGGCCAAATCAGCGGCGAAGACGTCGGCATGTTAAAAATATTGTTCCATGTCGATACGTTGGAAATTCTCGGCGTTCATTGCTTTGGTGCTGAAGCGGCCGAGATTGTGCACATTGGCCAGGCGATTATGAAGCAGGCGGGCGAGGGAAATAATATCCACTATTTCCTCAACAATATTTTCAATTACCCGACTATGGCTGAAGCTTATCGTATCGCAGCATTGGATGGCGTAAATCGCATTAGTCGTCGTTGATGCTTGTTGATGTGTTCGTAGGGGCGCGATTTATCGCGCCCTTTTTATTTTCCAACATTATGTTTTTTGGTTGTTGGTATTTTGCTTATTCGCTTGTGTTTTGATTGTTGTTGTCGGTCGCCGGCGCCTTAGGATGAAAGTTCCTCACACAATGGATCACCGTATTCTTGTCAAAATACACCGTAAATTCCTGGTATTTCCAGCGTGAAATCGGCGGTTGACCTTTTGCTGGAATTTCCTCCTGCGGCTCACCAAATAAACTTTTAACCCGCTCTTTACTCATACCTTTGGTGGGCATATCTACAGCAGGTTGAGTTTTGGCTTGTTCACCGACAGGAATACGGATTTCTTCCGCCATTGCGGTTTGCATCTGAAGTGTTGTCGTCAGCACGAATACTAAAGTACAGGCGCAATATTTAATTCGAATCATTATTGCCTCGGCGTAGCCCCGAGCATTGCACAAACGTCGGAGGTTTCAGGGTTATTGCAGATACTGTTGGTTCTTTCTGCGCTCAGCCATTTGCGCACGCATAATCTGTTGCCCGATTAGCTGTTGCTGGCCATCGCTAACGCGATGGAATTTTGCCGCAATCTGGTACTCGCCGGTGTTACTGGGTTCACAGCGAATAATTTTGGCAAACAACACCAGGCCGGCATTGCTCGGTAAAAAAATTAAACGCAGCGCGATGAAGCTATTTGCCTCCACGGCGCGCGAGCTACCAAAAGCAATGCCGCCCTCGCTCAGGTTGACTTGCTTAATAGTTTTGGATGGGGGAAGTGGTTTGGAATCCGTCATTAGCTGCTGGCTAATAATGTCGATTTTGCGGTTCAGGTTATGCAGGTATTCGCCCAGGGCGCGGCTGGTTTCCTTGATTTGGTGGAATAGATGGGCGTTGTCGTTATCGATCTTGCGCAGTTCGGCAAACAACTTTAATGACGCTGTGTTGGGAAACTGTAGTTCAGCGGCTGCAGTATTCGCGGTTATCTCCTCAACCTCTTTGAATTCCAGGGCGATACTTTCATCAATACGAAAGTAACTACGGCGTTCACTCATGACCAGATGCTTCCAAAAACTGTGATGGAGTAAACATAGCACAAGCTGCCTTTGATGTTCAGGTTTTACTTGAGCAAACCTGTGCGATTGGGTTTAATGCGCCCATGTTAAAAAATATCCCTCTTTACATAGGCTTGCGCTATACCCGCGCCAAGCGCCGCAACCAGTTTATCTCGTTTATTAGTGCTTTTTCCCTTATCGGTATGGCCTTGGGGGTTATGGCATTGATCATAGTCCTGTCGGTCATGAACGGATTTGATCGGGAAATGAAAGAACGAATCCTCAATGTTATCCCTCATGGGTTTATTGACCAGCAACCAGCGGTTAAGGATTGGAAGGCGCTGTCAGTCAAGGTCGATGCCCAGCCCGGTGTACTGGCCTCCGCGCCCTATATCCAAAGCTCAGCCATGGTGACCTATGCTGGTGGTGTAGAGGCGATAGAGCTGCAGGGTATAGATCCGCAGATGGAAACCAAAGTGTCTGTAGTCGATCAGCATATGATTGTGGGTGATTTGGCCCAGCTCCAGCCGGGTGAGTACGGCATAGTGATGGGGCGTATTCTGGCGAGCCGTTTACTGCTGGCGCCCGGCGACAAGATTCGTGTGACCTCTCCGGAAATTAATATCACGCCCATGGGGGCATTTACCCGCTCGCGCAACTTTACCCTGGTTGGTGTTTTTGAAGTCGGCGCGCAGGTTGATAGTACGCTTGCGCTGATTCATTTATCGGACGCGCAAAAATTTTTGCGGCAACCCGGTGTGCAGGGCCTACATGTCAAAACGGAAAATCTCTACAGCGCCGGTTTGATTATGAATCAGGTGCGCAGCAACCTTGGCGATGAATTTCGTGTGAAAGACTGGAGCCAAACCCAGGGCAGTTTGTTTCAGGCGGTGAAAATGGAAAAAATTGTTGTAGGTTCACTGTTGATGATTATTATCGCCGTTGCTGCCTTCAATATTGTTTCCAGTTTAGTCTTGATGGTTGCTGATAAGCGCTCTGATATTGCGGTACTGCGCACCCTGGGCCTGAACGCGCGGCAGGTGATGGCCATTTTTATTGTGCAGGGCAGTGCAGTAGGTATTATCGGTACCTTCATCGGCGCAATCATTGGATGCCTGGTGGCGCTTACCCTGCCTTCGATTATGTCCGGGCTTGAATCCCTATTGGGATTACAGGTGTTTGATCCTGACGTTTATTTTATTGCGCAATTGCCGTCAGTATTGCTCTGGCAAGACGTGGTGGTGATTTGTGGTATTGCACTGGGGTTGAGCTTTTTAGCCACGCTCTATCCCGCCTATCGTGCGGCACAAATTGAACCGGCCGAAGCCCTGCGTTATGAATAATCTACTTTCCCTGAATGGTTTTAATTATGTCTAACTCCAATCCTGTACTTGTCTGTCAACAGGTGAGCAAGCATTACGGTCAGGGAGCACTGGCGGTAAATGTGTTGAGTAATGTGAATTTGCAAATCAGTGCCGGTGAGCGAGTGGCGATTGTGGGTGCATCCGGCTCGGGCAAATCCACCTTGTTAAATATCCTGGGAGGATTGGATATTCCGGATCGCGGCGAAGTGAGTGTTGCCAATCAAACTCTTTCGCATCTCAATGCGGATGAGCGCGGCCGCTTGCGCAATCGCAGTTTGGGTTTTGTCTATCAGTTCCATCACTTGTTGCCGGAGTTTACGGCGCTGGAAAATGTATCCATGCCGTTATTAATTGGTAAACACTCCATCGCTGAAGCCAAAGAGCGTGCGCAACAATTATTGGCACGCGTAGGCCTGGCGCAACGTGTTCACCACAAGCCCTCGGAGCTTTCCGGTGGTGAACGTCAGCGCGTGGCGATTGCTCGTGCGCTGGTGACTAATCCTGCCTGTGTGTTAATGGATGAGCCTACAGGTAACCTGGATACTCATGCCGCCGAATCTATCCAAGCGCTGATGCTGGAGTTGAATCGCTCTATAGGCACCAGCTTTGTGGTGGTGACTCATGATCCTCGCCTGGCGGCCCGTATGGATCGCACCCTGACCTTAATGGATGGCGAATTACATGACGGTAATTTGCTGGCGAGCGGGCATTAGTATGTTCAGTCGCTATATCCTTTTAGTGGGGACACGCTACGGAATTTCCCGTCGCAATAGTCATTTGGTTTCTTTTATTTCGCGCTTGTCTACTGCAGGTTTGGTGATTGGTGTTGCCTTGTTAATTCTGGTGATGTCGATCATGAACGGCTTTGATCGCGAACTGCGGGAGAATATTCTCGGTGTGATGCCGCAGGCGAGTGTGTTGCACCGCAAGTCGATTGATAATGCGGATGCATTGATTGAACAAGTAAAGCAACATCCGCGCGTTATTGCTGCAACGCCTTTTGTGCAATTGCATGGTTTATTGAGCCAACAAAAGCGTGTGGCGCCTGCACAAATTTTTGGTATTGATCCTGCGCAGGAACACACTACGTCAAAGCTGCCCGAATTTTTACCCGCAGGCACATTGGATGCGCTTGCCAACACACCTGGTGCAATTGTGTTGGGGCGCGGAGTGGCAGAAAAGATTAATGCGCAAGTGGGGCAGAGTGTCAGCCTGATTATTCCCGCAGAGGATGGCGCCGCGCCGCGTGTGAAAGTGGTACATGTGATTGCCATTCTGGATACACATACCGATATCGATAATGGCCTGGCGTTAATGGAATTGCAGTATGCGGCGGAAATTGCCGGTTTTCCCGGTCAGGTTACCGGTGTGCGTTTAAAGGTGGATGATTTATTTGCCGCACCGCAAGTAGTTCGCGACATCATGCAAAACCTGCCGCCCGATTATTATGGTTCCAGTTGGATGCGCACCCATGGTGGTGTGTATCAATCCATCCAGATGTCTAAAAATATGGTCGGCATGTTATTGTTTTTAATTATCGCCATCGCCGCATTTAATCTGGTTTCAACACTGATTATGGTGGTGGTAGACAAGCAGGGTGACATTGCCATATTGCGTACTATGGGGGCATCCACTATAGAAATTATGGGAATTTTTATGGTGCAGGGCGGTTTGATTGGTTTGATTGGTACCGGTATTGGTTTGGTGATTGGTTTGGTGCTGTCCTGGTTTGTCACCAGTATTGTGCAGGGCATTGAAAAACTGTTTGATATCCAATTTTTAAAATCGGATGTTTATCCTACTACTTATTTGCCCGCTGAAATTGTGGTGGGTGATGTGGCCAAGGTCGTAGTCACTGCATTACTGATTAGCTTTTTTGTCTCCCTTTATCCCGCCTGGCGCGCAAGCCGGATTCAACCGGCGGACGCATTGCGTTATGAATAGCGAATTATAAATTCGCACGAACCGATTAACAAAAAGCCCGCAAATGTGCGGGCTTTTTGCTGAGTGTTTGTTATCGCTATGGTGGCTATTGATCAGCTTCAGCTTTCTGCTCAGCGCGTTTCTTTTTGCGCTTTTCCCAGTTATGACCAACATGCCAACGCCAATAGAGTTGCATTAGGAAATAGCCCAAAGTGCCGAACAATAACCCGGTGATAATTGAACCTGCAGCCAAAGGCTTCCACAGGTGACCAAACTCATTGGCTAACCAATCCCAACTCAATTGCGGTTCAGTCAGGGTTATGGGGTCTAATTGCAATACCAGCCGGCCCATCTGGTAAGTGATAAAAAAGAAAAACGGCATGGTGATAGGGTTGGTAATCCAGGTAAGCGCGACCGCCAATGGGAGATTGCAACGAAACACCAATGCAGCAGCAGCAGCCACGGGCATTTGGCCTGGAATGGGTAGTACGGCCACTAGCAGCCCCCAAAACATAGCGACAGATACAGAATGGCGATTTAAATGAAACAGGTTGGGGTCATGCAGCAAATCCCCCAGAAAGTGGAAGGCCGGGTTGCTTTTGATTGCCGCTGGGGTGGGGATAAATCGCTTCAGTAGGTTACGCGCCATGCCTAAAACCAGATCACTACCTGAAAAGAGGGGGGCATTATGCCCGTAAAATGCGGTCAAGGCCATGTTAATGGTGCCTAAACCTGCCTTGTCTGCCTAGGCAGGATGCCATAAGCTGCACGACAATCTGATGACAAGGGGTTATCAGTGTTCGATTTGGTTAAAGGATCTAGCCTTATGCCCATCTTCTTGCTGTTGTTTTCTTCTGGCGTCATTGCCATAGGTTTCCTGCCTTCCTTGCCCTCTCTGCTCCTGACCCTGGCGCTGGTTCCCGCTGTTTTTTTAATCATTTTTTATGCGCGAGCCTATTGGTTGGCCGCGTTGTTGGTGGGCTTTGGATGGGGAGTTTATTCCGGGCATCAACTCGTGAATATGCAGTTGGATGAAGTCCTTGAAGGGAAAGACGTAAAAGTTACCGGAGTCATTACCGACTTGCCTGAAAACAATAATCGTCGTTTGCGTTTCAGTTTAAATATCCGCAGTGCCTCAGATCCAAGGGGCGCGCCACTCGATCTCCATTCCTTCCCGCAAAAAGTCCAGTTGAGTTGGTATACCGGATATAACCAGGCCGATACCGCTATGCTGCCGCGGCTGGTCGTGGGGCAGGAGTGGCAGTTGACCGTGCGGTTAAAAAAGCCTCGTGGTTTTGCAAATCCGGCGGGGTTTGATTATCACGCCTGGTTGTTGCGGCAGGGCGTTGGTGCAACGGGGTATGTTGTGATCAGCGATGATAATTTATTAATTCAACCTGACTCTGCTGCTATGGGCGCGCGTGAATGGATCGATCGGCAACGACAAGAATTACAACAATGGATTTTAACGCACAGCAATTCCAGTGAACGCGGTATTTTGATTGCATTATTAATTGGTGATTCCACCCATGTCGAAAAAGAACAGTGGGAACGCATGCAGCACACGGGAACTTCGCACCTGATTGCTATTTCGGGCTTGCATGTGGGGTTTCTCGCGCTTTTTGGTTTTTACCTCGGGTTATTTATCGGAAAATTAATCCAGCTTGTCTGGCATTCTTGCCCTGCATTGGTGATCGCCTGGTGCATGGCGATTGTTTGCGCGAGTTTTTATTCAGCGCTCGCCGGCTTTAATATTCCCACCGTGCGTACCTTAATTATGTTGGGTGTGTTTTATGCAGCGTGTTTATGGCGACGCAGTGTGCGTGTTGGCGATATTTTTTGCTGTGCCTTGGCATTGGTAGTCATTATTGATCCACTGGCTGCTTACGATATGGGTTTTTGGTTATCCTTCGGTGCAGTGGCCTTGCTGCTATTTTATTTTTCAGGGCGCTATGCAATTAAATCAACGAATGAATATTGGTATGGCTTCTCACTTAGCAATATTACGATCGGATTTATTCACTCCCAGTGGGTAATGTTTATTGGCTTGTTGATTCCATTGAGCCTATTGGTGAGCAACGTTTCCCTGGTAGCTCCTATTGCCAATGCAGTGGCTATTCCCCTGATAACATTTTTGGTTGTGCCGTTGTTGTTAATCAGCGCTTTACTGCAATATTTGTTACCGTTTGCCAGTGATTTATTATTGAATGGTGCGGGGGTAGCCATGGAATGGTTAAAAATTATTTTACAGGCCGTGCTCGATGCTGTCGGTGATTTTGCGAACCTTGTTGTTGCATTTTCTCCCTCGATTTCATTGCTGATTGCATTTGGTTGTCTGGTGTTATTATTGCCCAAAGGATTGGTTCATAGAGTCATTGGGTGGTGTGGTTTAGTATTGGGTGTTTGGTTGGGAATGGTTGCTCCCGCTGAACAGCAGCCGGATTTAAAAATCAGCATCATGGATGTAGGGCAGGGTACTGCGGTGGTGGTGCAAGTAAAGGATAAAACCCTGGTTTACGATACGGGGCCACAGTACACCGAAAGTTTTGATGCGGGTGGTGCAATTCTCGCACCTTATTTGTTTTCACAGGCAATTGATAACATTGATGTATTGGTTGTCAGTCATTCGGATATGGATCACGCTGGTGGCTTGGCCAGCTTTTTGGATAAAGTTGACGTTAAGAAATTGCTGATGGGCGATATTGAGTATACGGGTAAAAATTTATCCACGCCCGTGCCAATAGAAAATTGCCATCAACAACAAGCATGGCAGTGGCATCAAGTCTCATTCGAGTTTTTGCCATCAACCATAGGACGTACCACCAACGATAATAATAAATCCTGTGTATTGCTGATTCGCTATGTGGATCAAACCATTTTATTACCCGGTGATATAGAAACGCGGGTTGAAAACCAGCTGTTAAGCACACAAAAAATTCCCGCTAAGCTGACGTTATTACTGGCAGCACATCATGGCAGCCGCACATCATCCGGTGCGCGTTTTGTCAGTAATACCAAGCCAGCGTTTGTTGTTTACTCGGCGGGCTATCGCAGTCAACACGGCCATCCCCATCCCCAGGTGCGCAAACGTTTTCAAGCGGTGGGGAGTCGCGAGTTTAATACAGCGAACTCGGGTGCGTTGGTGTTTGAGTGGTTTGAAGGGAAGCTAGTAAATATTATTGAGTATCGTAAAGTGCAACATCGCTATTGGTATGAATGAGTTTTAGGTTTTTGTAACGTATAATAAAATGTCACATGTATCATCTTGGTGATTTGCATGCAGGAACGATAGTAACTAGAATCGGCTCGCTTTTTCCATTCGCTCCAATTAAGGGACTAAACCATGGACACAGGTTTACAGTGCTTGGTAGCACTCGCAGGATTCCACCAGCTCCCCGCTGATGCTTCACAACTCTCCCATCAATTCGCAATACCCGGTCAACCGTTTAGCAATACTGAAATCCTCCGCGCCGCCAAAGCGCTGACTTTTAAAGCGAAATTATTTTCGCTTAAGCTCGATAAATTAATCGGTTCCAGTTTGCCCGCGATTGTTAAAACTGTGGAAGACGATTACATCATCCTCGCGCGCGTGGCGGAAGAGGAGGGCAAACCGGTTAAGGTGTTGGTGCAGGATCTGCGCGAGCAAACGCCCAAAACACTCACCGCAGAAGAGTTTGCATCACTCTGGTCCGGCGATATTATTTATCTCACCCGCCGCCTGGGTTTGCGCGAAAGCCTGCAACAAAAGTTTGATATCAGCTGGTTTATTCCCTCGTTAATCAAATACCGGAAATTATTTGGCGAAGTCATTATCGCTTCGTTTTTTCTGCAGCTTTTTGCACTGATTACGCCACTGCTATTTCAAGTGGTAATGGATAAAGTCCTGGTGCATCGCGGCTTCAGCACGCTCGATGTCATCGCGTTTGGCTTTTTGGCGATTGCGATTTTTGAAGCGCTGCTCGGCGGTATTCGCAGTTATGTCATGTCCCACACCACCAGCCGGGTGGATGTGGAATTGGGTTCGCGCTTGTTTAATCATTTAATGGCCTTGCCCATGGCCTATTTTGAAGCGCGGCAAGTGGGGCAAAATGTCGCGCGTGTGCATGAGCTGGATACGATTCGCAATTTCATTACCGGCAGTGCGCTAACCTTAATTCTTGATCTGGGTTTTACCGTCGTCTTCCTGCTGGTGATGTGGTACTACAGCACCACCTTATTTTTTGCGGTGGTCGCCACCATTCCCTGTTACATCCTACTCTCGGTGTTTATCACACCCATACTGCGCCATCGCCTGAATGACAAATTCAAATACGGTGCCGCAAACACGGCGTTTCTCACCGAATCCGTCACCGGTGTGCAAACCGTAAAAGCCATGGCGGTGGAACCGCATATGCAACGCAAATGGGAAGATCAACTCGCTCATTATGTAAATGCGTCTTTCCGCAGCCAGAACCTCGGCAATGTGGCCAATCAAATTGCGGGCTTGATTAATAAATTAATGACACTGGGCATTATCTGGTGGGGTGCGCATCTGGTAATCGCCGGTGAACTCACCGTGGGTGAATTGATTGCGTTCAATATGCTCGCCGGTCGCGTGAGCGGCCCGATCTTAAAGCTCGTACAACTCTGGCAAGACTTCCAGCAAGCGGGTATTTCCATTGAGCGCCTGGGCGATATTTTAAATACCCCGCGCGAACCCGGTTACAACCCCAATCGCTCCACACTGCCGTCGATTGCCGGGCAGGTGAGTTTCGAGCATGTCCGCTTTCGTTATCGCCATGACGGCCCGGTGATTCTCGATCAATTTAATCTCCAGGTTCAACCCGGGGAAATTATCGGTATTGTCGGCCGTTCCGGCTCTGGCAAAAGCACGCTCACCAAATTGATCCAGCGGCTGTATTTGCCCGAGTCGGGCCGGATGTTGGTGGATGGGGTTGACCTCGCCATGGTGGATACCGCCTGGCTGCGACGCAATATTGGTGTGGTACTGCAAGAGAATTTTCTCTTCAACCAAACCGTGCGTGAAAATATCGCCCTCACCAATCCCGCCGCACCCATGGAGCAGATTGTCGCGGTGGCCAAACTCGCCGGTGCCCATGAATTTATTGTGCATCTCCCCGAAGCTTACGACACCATGGTCGGTGAGCAGGGTAGCAACCTCTCCGGTGGCCAACGCCAGCGCCTCGCGATTGCCCGCGCGTTATTAACCAACCCCAAAATTTTAATCTTCGATGAAGCCACCAGTGCGCTGGATTATGAATCCGAACGCATTATCCAGGACAACATGGCGCACATTTGTAAAGGCCGTACGGTTTTTATCATCGCCCACCGCTTGAGTACGGTGCGCATTTGCAATCGCATTATTGTGATGAACAAAGGCCGCATTGTGGAGCAGGGCTCTCACGACCAGTTACTCCAGCAACAAGGCTATTACGCACAATTGCATGGCTATCAGGATGCCAAGCCCGCCGCACACTCGCTGGTGAAAAAGGAAAATCTTGAAATGGAGTTTAGCCATGACTAATTTTTTTGAATTACTGCGTGAAGCCTGGCGTGAACGCGGCAAACTCGGTGATGGTTCCAAACAGCAAAGCCTGTCCGAATTTATGCCGGCCGCATTGGAACTACAAGAAACCCCGCCCAACCCGCTAGTGCGTTGGCTCGCCTGGACGCTCATTACCTTATTTATCCTCACGCTGCTCTGGGCTATCTTTGGCAAAGTGGATGTGGTAGCCAGCGCGGAAGGCAAAATCATTCCCGGTAGCCGCGTTAAACAAATCCAGCCACTGGATAAAGGCGTGATTAAAGCCATCCATGTAAAAGAAGGGCAATATGTAAAAGAGGGCGATCCACTGATCGAACTGGATCGCACCATTACTGCCGCCGATCAGGCACGTATGCAACAGGAGCTGCACAATGCGAGTTTGAATCTTGCGGGCAGTGAAGCCTTGCAAGCATTAATAGCTGACCAGCAAAACACGGCAGAAAAAAATTCCCAACAACCCAACAATCAACAGCATCAAAGAATCAACCAACACAAAAAACCTGTCGCCGCAAGTGAGCTGGCCTTGGTGATTGATGAAAAACTCACATTATCTGCTTCAGAAATATTATTACATCAGCAAAAAACCTGGGAGCAATGGCAACAATACCAGGCGCAACTCAGCAGCTTGCACAGCGCCTTGACCAAAGCGCAAAGCGAAAAAATTGCCAACCTGGAAACCATCAAGAAACTCGAGCAAACCCTGCCGATAATCACCAAGCGCGCTACCGCCTTGCGCAGCCTCTATCAAAAAAAAATGGCCTCGGAAGCGGAATACCTGGAACTGGAACAACAGCGCATTGAACGCACGCAAGACCTCGCCACCCAACAGCAAATCCAGCAACAACTCATCGCCGCGATCAACGAAGCCCAACAACAAATCAACGCCCTCAAAGCCGACACCAGCAGCAAACTGCTCGCACAAATTGCGGATAGTCGCAACCAACTCGCCACTATCACCGAAGAGCTGGTTAAAGCGCGCGATATGAATGACAAACAAATCCTCTACGCCCCGGTCTCCGGTTACGTACAACAACTCGCGGTCAACACCATCGGTGGTGTTGTCACCGAAGCCCAACAATTAATGATTGTGGTACCGGAAGAAGAAAACCTGGAAGTACAAGTCATGCTCGGCAACCAGGACATCGGTTTTGTGCAAGGCGATATGCCCGCTGAAATCAAAATCCACACCTTTCCCTTCACCAAATACGGTTTGATCAATGCCACCGTCACCCACATCTCCGACGACGCCATCCTTGATGAGAAACTCGGGCTGGTGTATGCCATGCATTTAAAAATGCACAAGAGCACTATTCGCGTAGAAGCGAAAGATGTGAAATTAATTCCGGGTATGGCGGTAACGGCGGAAGTGAAGACTACGCAAAGGCGAGTGATTGAATATTTCCTGTCGCCGTTGCTTAGGTATAAGCAGGAGAGTATTCGTGAGCGGTAGAGATTTATGCATCGCTGCTATGGGTAAGCAGTTATTGCATAGCGTAAAATAAATAACAGAATCGTTAATGAGCTGAAGCGGCGTACCATACAATTGCGGGGAAATATCAATAATGCGCGTTCTATTTATCCACCAAAACTTTCCTGCGCAATTTGTGCATCTAGTACCTGCCTTGGCAGCAGATGCTAAAAACGATGTTCGTGTACTTACACCCAGCAAGCGCCCCGTGCCTGTGGGTGTAAAAGTTCACCATTACGCAATAAAACGCAGTAGCAGTGAAAATATCCATCCATGGTTGGTGGATATGGAAACCAAAACCATTCGTGCAGAGGCTGCGTATTGGGCTGCAATGGATTTAAAAAAGCAGGGCTTTGCACCGGATTTAATTATTGCTCATCCAGGTTGGGGTGAGAGTCTATTCCTGAAAGAAGTATGGCCAGCAGCGAGGCTCGCGCTTTACTGCGAGTTTTATTATCAAACCCATGGGGCAGATACCAATTTTGACCCGGAATTCACCGAGCATGAGGAAGACCTTGCCTGTCGGTTAAAACTGAAAAATACCAATTTTGATTTGCACCTGTTACAGGCCGATGCCGGACTATCGCCCACGCATTACCAACGTTCAGTTTTCCCCGGTTATTTCCAATCAAAAATATCGGTTATTCACGATGGTATAGATACCGATTTGTTAAAACCTAACCCCGCCGTAACCATGCAATTGAATGGCAAAACCATCACGCGGGACGAGCAGATAATCACCTTCGTCAATCGCAATCTGGAACCTATGCGCGGCTACCATATTTTTATGCGCGCATTACCGGAAATCCTTAAACGAAATCCAAAAGCGCGCGTGATTATTGTTGGTGGGGATGATGTCAGTTACGGCAGCAAGCCACCCGCTGGCATAACATGGAAACAATTATTTTTAAATGAAGTTTGTGATCAGCTCGACTCAACTCGTGTCCATTTTGTAGGAAAACTGCCATATCCTAATTTTATTCAGCTATTACAATTATCCACGGTGCATGTGTACCTGACTTATCCTTTTGTGTTGAGTTGGAGCTTGCTGGAAGCCATGAGTGTTGGCTGTGCAATTGTTGGCAGCAATACTGCCCCGGTGCAAGAAGTTATTAAACACAATGAAACTGGAATTCTGGTGGATTTTTTTGATAAGCAAGCTCTCGTCGAGCAAGTCACACACTTGCTAAACAATCAACAGCGGCGTGAGCAACTCGGTAATGCAGCAAGGAATTTTGTATTGAAAAATTACGATTTGAAAAATGTCTGTTTGCTCAAGCAAAAGTTATGGGTAGAAGGTGTATTAAATTAGGATTCATTAAAGCTTCAATATATTGATGCCGATTTTTTCGGGATCCTTTTAAAGGAAATTATTTTATTATGGGTTTTTGTGGTTCTGTGTGGCGGTGTGTGTTTATTTAATTATTCTAGTCCGTAAATAATGGCAATTGCTTTGTGAAGAAAGTCGCTTAAAACCAGTTTACAAAATGGTGTCGATTGCTATTGTTCGCGTTGTATGCTGAGCTGCAAAAAAATCATAGATAAACGAATGGATTGTCATCTATAACCAGTTGGGTTGTGCCGGAGGACGGTTTGTTAGTTCTGGATCGAAATAATAATAATTTTATTAATGGT
>JAGKXA010000255.1 GCA_021151615.1 Cellvibrionaceae bacterium
CTTTAAAGGTGGGGCAGTCTAGCAGATACAGGGGCTAGTCTGCCTCGGAGTTTTTGGAGTCGCTCGAGTTTTGGTCAGGCGCCAATACATGCACTTCGCGGATAAAAATCCCCCAGAAGGCAATAAACAGGGCGGCTACCAAGGGGCCTATGACAAAGCCATTGATCCCGAATAAACCCAGGCCGCCCAACGTGGAGAGCAGCACTATGTAGTCGGGCAGCTTGGTGTCGCGGCCCACCAGGATCGGGCGCAGTATGTTATCCACCAACCCGATAACGCCCATTCCAACGGCGATCAGGATAATGGCTTTCACATTGGCGCCGGTGGCAAATAGGTAGAGCGATACAGGTGCCCAAACTATGGCTGGGCCTACCGCCGGAATCAGCGACAACACCGCCATGACTACCCCCCATAAGAGTGCGCCGGGAATGCCCAATGCCCAGAAAATCAACCCGCCCAGGCTGCCCTGAATCACCGCAATCACCATATTTCCTTTGATGGTAGCGCGGGTAACTTCCCCGAACTTGGCAAACAGCATACGCTCGCGCGCATCACCCAACGGCAGGGCGCGAATAAGCAACTCCAACAGTTGTTGTCCGTCGCGCAACAGGAAGAAGGTCAGGTACAACATCAGGCAAATATTCAGCAACAGTTTAAAGGTGTTCTGGCCGATGCTCAGCGCATTCTGTGCCAGCCACTTACCGGCAGTCATGCTAAAGCTGAGCGCTCCTTCCTTGATTTTTGCAATATCCACCCCGAAGCGATCCAGGGTTTGCTGCACGGCCGGAAAGGCAGTGCGTACCTGCTCAATATACTGGGCCGGGTTTACCTCGCCTTGCTCGAGCTTGTTGTAGAAGTTCGCGCCTTCAGCAACCACTGAACTTATCAGAAAGATAACTGGCAAGACCACGATCAATATGCACGCGGTCAGGGTAAGAAGGGCGCTGAGATTGGTGCGGCCTTTCAATATATCCAACAGTTTTAGCTGCAGTGGATAAAAAATGACGGTGATGGCGCAGGCCCAAAAAATGGTGCCAAAGAAGGGTTTAAGGATGAGTAAAAAGCCGGTGGTCACAATCAGTAAAAACAGCAGAAACGTACGGGTTTCCAGTTTTTGTTGCATGGCGTTTGTCCTTCACAGAGCGGGGCGAATGGTGGGTGACTATACGGGAGCAGGGCGCCAGTGTCATCTGCACACGGCGACCCTCGATAAAGCAAAGCGGCGGCTTATCTTCTATGCTTCGAAAATGTTCACTGGCTGTGAGGACATCTCGTTGATGTTGGTAACCAAGTCCATCTCCAATCGATCTATTGCGTTACGGCGCCTGTTACCGGGGGGATTAGCCTGCGCGCTTTGTCTGTGCATCAGCGACTGGGTGGTGGCCGCCGACAATGGCAAAGTCCATGTCGCAATACAGGTACAGGCTACCCAATTGGAGCAGCCTGCTGACTACTTCACCAGCCTGTTGTTGCTCGCCCTGAACGCCAGCAAGGCCGATAACGAAGTGATTGATATTGAATTTTCCGAACGTGATTATTCCCAGGCGCGCTGGATTCACCTGGCACAAAATGACACGCGCAACCTGGTTATCTGGACGATGACTGACAAGGAGCGCGAGCAACAGTTGCGCCCGATCCGTATCCCCCTGTTCAAAGGCTTGTTTGGTTATCGGGTGTTTTTAATTCGCGCCGATGAGCAGGCGCGTTTTAAGGATATAAAAACGTTGGATGATTTAGCACAGTTGTTGGCGGGGCAGGGAACCCATTGGCCCGATACTTCCATCATGCAGCACAACGGTTTGCGCGTAACTACCGCAGAGACAACCGAATCCTTGTTTCGCATGATCAATGCGCGGCGCTTCGATTATTTCCCGCGCGGTATTTCCGAGGCCTGGTTTGAATTGGCGCAACGCCGCGAAAAGCAGTTGGTAGTCGAAGAGAATATTTTGCTTCACTATCCAACAGCGCTGTATTTTTTCGTCAATAAAAAAAATGAAGCACTTGCCAAACGTATTGAGCAGGGTTTGGAAACCTTGATCGACAACGGCAAGTTTGATGAGTTTTTTTATAGCCACCCGCGCGTGAGTTCCGGGTTGGAACGGCTCACCAATCGCCATCTCATTCGTCTGGAAAACCCCTTGCTCCCGCCCGAAACACCACTTGCAAACCCGCGCTATTGGATTGATTTAACCTCCTTCACTGCAGGGCCCAACCAATCGGTTGCTGCGTCCCCCGTTACGGCACAATAGGTGTAATTGTAGGGGCGCAATTTATTGCGCCCGGCTTAATGTCACTCATTGCTTATCGCCCGCGCCATTAAATGGTGCGACGATTCGATAGCGAGTGCTGCGCCCACCGCCAGGTAATTTTTGCAGGCAGCCTTTTTCCAGCAGATCTGTTAGGTGGCGTGTAGCGGTGGCCTTACTGACTTTAGCTACTTTTTGGTATTGCGCAGCGCTAATTCCGCCACGAAAACCGCGTTCACCACCATCCAGGAGTCGATTTAATACCTTGCGTTGCTCGGCGGAAATATTGTGATGGTGAAACTCTTGCCAAAATTTTTTTTTAAGCAAAACTGCGTCTATCGCCTTGAGCGCATCCACCAGGCATTGGTTTAACGTGGTTAAAAACCAGTTGAGCCATTTATCGATCTGCAAGTTACCCGTTTGGGTTTGTTCAAGAATTCGGTAGTAGTCGCTGCGGTTTGTAAGAATGGCGCTCGACATGGCGAATAGACGAATGGATTGCGCATCTGCCTGGGCCAGGGCTAAATCTGTTAATGCGCGAGTGATGCGACCATTGCCATCATCAAACGGGTGCAGGGTAATAAACCACAAGTGAGCTATAGCGGCGCGCAACAAGGGTTCCTCATCGCGCGATGAATTAAACCATTCAATAAAAGCCGTTAACTCATTGTCCAATTGTTGGCGGGGCAGCGCCTCAAAATGCACGCGGGGATTATCCAGTCGCCCGGAAACAACTTGCATGGGCTCTGCACCGCGCAATTGCCCTACGCGAATGGTGACCAATCTCGGCTCGTCATCTGGAAATAGCCAACGATGCCAGCGCAGCAAGCGTTCAAGGGTTAAGTCTTCAGCACTATTTTGCACGGCGTCCAGCATCAGTTCTGCAAGACCTTCGGTGCGGTTGCTGACCGGGTAACCCAGTGTGTCATCCTCAACTTCAACCCCCAGGCGTCGTGCGAGGGACGAACGCACAGACGCAGCGTTAAGGTTTTCTCCTTCAATAGCGGAAGAGGTGACGATGTTTTGCAGTAATGCATCCAACGCGGCTCCTGCTCCCAGGCCCAAATCCACGTTACCTGCGCGACCGAGTAGTAAGCCTATGCTCCTATGGGCTTTGGCAAGCAGTGGCTGGACGGCCTCTGCTTGCCAGCTGAAAGTTGGCCAGTCAGGTTGCTGCCATATCCAACGGTTGGGTGGGTTGTAATCAGTCAACTTTTTGCCTCCATTTCATTAATGAGCCGAATAATTACTTTATTTGGCTCATGTTGTGAGTTGAATAGTAATTTTAATTGGCTCAGGGGGCAAATATTCCTGTAGGGGCGCAATTTATTGCGCTCTCTTGATTGTTAATTGATGAAATTATGGAGGTATAGCGTAGTTAGTTCAGGGCGCGATAAATCGCGCCCCTACATCAGTGATGAATTTTTTCGGTGGGATTGGTGCAACTGGATGCGGTGGTTTTATCGCAGCCGCCACAACCGCCGCAGGCGGCGGATTTTTTGGCGGAAGGGAATAGCCAGCGGCGGATTAAAAAAACTACCGCCGCGATAACGCAAATGCCGACGATCGTTTCTTGCCATGGAAAGTCCTGCCACATCATTGCCTCCGGTGTTGACCAGGGTTAATTCACTATTGCGCTGGCGATTTGGTAAGTCGCCCAAGCGGCGAAGTAAGCCAGAGCAAACAAATACACAGTGAAAAACGTTGTCGCTTTAGCCGAGTTGGTTTCGCGTTTTACGACCGCAATCGTGGAGATGCACTGGGGCGCATACACGAACCAGGCGAGGTAGGCATAGGCTACCGGCAGTGACCAGCTGGCTGCCAGGGTAGTGCCGAGTGCTACATCGATAGATTCCTCACCCACAGCATAAACAGTTGCCAAAGCGCTAACGGCCACTTCGCGCGCGCCCATCGCCGGGATCAAGGCAATACACATCTGCCAGTTAAAGCCGAGCGGTGCAAATAGCGGCTGCATAAAGTGGCCGAGCTGACCGGCAAAGCTGTAATCAATCGCGGGTTGGGTTGCGCCTTCCGGTGCGCCAGGGAAGGTGGCGAGGAACCAGAGCACTACCGACAGCGCCAAAATGATGGTGCCCACACGGCGCAGGAAGATCCAGGCGCGCTCGCGCAAACCAATCAGCAGGTGATAGGCCATAGGCCAACGATAGCTGGGCAGTTCCAGCAGCAGTGGGAACTCCTCGCGCGCGGCCCTGCGGCGCATTACCCAAGCGATTAACGCCGCGCTGGCGACACCGGCAAAATAGAGCACAAACAGGGTGAGGCCTTGCAGGTTAAAAATGCCCCAGACATGTTGTTGGGGAATGAAGGCGGCGATAATCAGGGCATAGACGGGAAGGCGCGCGGAGCAGGTCATGAGTGGCGCCACCATGATGGTGATAAAGCGCTCGCGTGGGTCCGCAATAGTGCGGGTGGCCATAATGCCGGGCACCGCGCAGGCAAAACTCGACAATAGCGGGATAAATGAGCGGCCGGACAAGCCCAATCCACGCATGGGGCGATCCAGCAGGAAAGCGGCGCGGGTGAGGTAACCGGTGTCTTCCAGCACAAGGATAAAGAAGAACAGGATCAGGATTTGCGGCAGGAACACCAGCACTCCGCCCACCCCGGCAATCAAGCCGTCGACAATAAAGTCCTTCAGGATGCCATCCGGTAGAACGCTGGCTACTCCCTCGCCCAGCGCAACAAAAGCGCCGTCAATTAAATCCACTAGCGGGGTTGCCCAGGCAAATACTGCCTGGAAAATGACCAGTAGAGTCGTAAAGAGTACAGCCAGGCCCAATACCGGGTGCATTACCAGCGCGTCCAGGCGATCCTGCCAGCGCGGCATCTCCGCAGGCTGGATAACATGCAGTTTCATCAGGCTTTCGATCTGGTCGTAGAGTGCTTCAACGGATTCCTGGCGATCGCTCAGGGTAAGTACTTGCTCGCCGGCAGGCATAGGCGGTTGTTGGGCGTAGCCATCCAGCACCTTGCGTAAATCCGCGACCCCCTGGCTGTTAACCGCAACGGTTTCAATGATGGGAATGCCAATGGCTTGGGAGAGCGCTGCGGTATTGATGCTGATACCGCGCCGGCGCGCTTCATCCATTTGGTTGAGCGCCAGCACCATGGGGCGATTGAGGCTGCGCAACTCCATCACCAGGCGTAAGCCCAGGCGCAGGTTACAGGCATCTACCACGGCGACCAGCAAATCGGGGCGGCGTTCGCCAGCAAGCTTGCCCAGGATCACATCGCGCGCTACCTGCTCGTCGGGCGAGGTGACAAACAGGCTGTAGGTGCCGGGTAAATCCAGCAGCTCAGCCGGATTTTCCAGTGCGGTAACCATGCCCGAGCGGCGTTCTACAG
>JAGKXA010000256.1 GCA_021151615.1 Cellvibrionaceae bacterium
CACGAAGAATTCGACCCGCTGGAGATGGACCGCTACTCACAATTGCAGCAGCTGTCGCGCTCGCTGATCGAGTCCGCGTCTGACTTGATGGACCTGAAATACACCCTCGCGGATAAAACCCGCGATACCGAAACCCTGCTGCTGCAACAGTCGCGGATTAACACCGACCTGCAGGAAGGCCTGATGCGTTCGCGCATGGTGCCCTTCTCCCGCCTAGTACCCCGCTTGCGCCGTATCGTCCGTCAGGCGGCGACTGAGCTGGGCAAAGAGGTCGATTTCGAACTGGATAACGTCGAAGGTGAACTGGATCGTACCGTTCTGGAACGTATGGTGGCACCGCTCGAACACATGCTGCGTAACGCCGTGGATCACGGTATTGAAATGCCGGATGAGCGTATCGCCGCAGGTAAAAATCCTAATGGCCGTATCCTGCTCACCCTGGGTCGTGAGGGCGGCGATGTAATCCTGCGCCTGGTCGATGATGGACGCGGCATCAACCTCAAACGCGTGCGCGAAAAAGCGATTGAACGCGGTTTGATGGCGGCCGATGCGCAGCTTGCTGATCAGGATGTCATTCAATTTATCCTGCACGCCGGCTTCAGTACCGCCGAGAAGGTCACCCAGATTTCTGGCCGCGGTGTGGGCATGGACGTGGTGCACTCCGAAATCAAACAACTCGGCGGCGCCATGTTTATCGACTCCAACTGGGGTACCGGTACCGAATTCACTATCCGCCTACCCTTTACCGTATCGGTGAACCGCGCGCTGATGGTACAGATCGGCGACGATCTCTACGCGATCCCGCTCAACACCATCGAAGGTATTGTGCGCGTCAGCCCCTTCGAGCTGGAGCATTATTATCAAGACGAAAACGCCCGCTTCGACTACGCTGGCGAGCAGTATCTGGTGCGCTACCTGGGTAACCTCCTGGATTCCGCCGCCCAACCCAAACTGGACGGCCAATTGCTGCCACTGCCAGTGGTATTGGTGCGCAGCACCGAGCATACGGTGGCATTGCAGGTAGATCGCCTGTTAGGCTCACGTGAAATTGTAGTGAAGACCCTGGGTGCCCAATTCAGTGCAGTGCGCGGTGTATCCGGCGCCACCGTAATGGGTGACGGTAACGTGGTGGTGATTCTGGATCTGCATGCCATGATCCGCGAGCAGCTAGCCCTGGGGCAGCACGCTATCCAATTGGAACCACTTAAGGTATTGCCAGTTGCCGAAGAAGACCAAAGCGAAAAAACCATTATGGTGGTGGACGACTCGGTAACCGTACGTAAGGTAACCGGCCGCTTCCTGGAACGCGAAGGCTTCCGCGTGATCGCCGCCAAAGACGGGGTGGAAGCGCTGCAGTTGCTGCAAGACCACATCCCGGATGTGATGCTGCTGGATATCGAAATGCCACGCATGGACGGTTTCGAGGTTGCCAAAAACGTACGTACCAGTTCGCGCCTGAAGGATTTGCCGATCATCATGATTACCTCGCGTACCGGTGAAAAACACCGCGAGCGCGCGTTTAGTCTGGGCGTGAACAAGTACATGGGTAAACCCTATCAGGAGGATCTGCTGCTCACCAATATCCACGAGCTGCTGAAAAAATAAGGCGCCGCCATGCTTCGCCTGGGAATACTGGTGGATAACCCAGCCAAGCAACAGGTTCTGGCGCAGTTGATTGCCAAATCCGGCCATAAGCTGGCGCATCAACTGCTCTTGGGCCACGCCCGGGAGCTGGTAGATGATGAAAATCTGGACGCCTGGCTGGTGGACGTGGCCGAAGACTATGCCGATGAGCAACAGCTACTGGAAAACCTGTTCAGCCGCAGCCGCATCCCGGTCATTCTGAGTGATAGCAGCGAATTTACCGCTGGGTCAGAAGAGCACAGCGCCTGGCTAAGACGCACCAGCCTGCGCCTGCAACGCTTGCGCGGCGACATCAATCTGCAGCAGGCCGAGCCAGCGCAAGAGCTGTGGGTACTGGCTGCCTCTACCGGCGGCCCCGCCGCGGTAAAGCGATTTTTAGCGGCATTGCCCGGTGATCTGGGTATCGCCTTTTTGTATGTACAACACATAGATGCCAATCAGGCCGTGACCCTGAACCGCATGATGACCAACGCGGGCAGTTACCCGGCATTGGTTGCCAGCCAGGGGCTAGTGCTGGAGGCCAACAGCCTGACGCTGATTACCGCCAAAGATCCGGTAGAGCTACTCGGCAATGGCACCCTGATGGTCAACTATGGTCAAGCCTGGAAAGGCGATTACGCCCCTTCCATTGACCAGGTTGCGGCCAATGCGGCGCAGATTTATCGCGAACGCAGTGGTTTGATTATCTTTACCGGAATGGGCGATGATGGCGCCGCCAGTTGTCGCATCATGAAACAGGTCGGCGGGCAAGTCTGGGTACAAAGGCCGGACGATTGCACCAGCGATTCCATGCCAGTATCCGCCCTGGCCACCGGTTGTGTTGGATTATCGGGCACACCGGAATATCTGGCTAAAGCCTTGGCAAAACTGGTTGCCAAGCATCGCCTGACACGCGGTACCCGAGCACCCATCAGGGTTATTAAGAACGCAGCGCCCTAAATCGTCGCTACAACAATTGCAGATACAGAACAAACACAGGAAACACCATGAGAGCGCCCCAACGCATAGAAAAGAAAATCGAAGAAGTGGCGAGCCTGCTAATTCCACTGCAAGGGCGCATGCTGCTGGCACCCAACGTCACTGTGGCTGAAATCGTTCCTGTGTCCCAGGTAGTTCCCGTGCAAGACGCCCCGGCCTGGTACCTGGGCAACTGTAGCTGGCGCGAACAAACCATTCCCCTGCTCTCCTTTGAAGTGATGAATGGCGAGGAAAAACCGGGTGTCGTTAACCGCTCCCGCTTTGCGGTCATCAACACCACCGGGCAACATGACGCCCTGCCCTTTATCGCCATCCTTACCCAGGGCCTGCCGCGTTTGGCACGCGTGACCGAAGAAGAAATTACTGAGCGCGAAGACGCCGATAAAAAACCGTTCGAATTAATGCATGTCAGTTGGGCCGGTGAAGAAGCGATAATTCCCGATGTGGAAGCCATGGAGCGCGCCTTCCTCGATTATCTGCATTTAGATAACTAGGCCACACCTCGACAACCCACTATGTCTAACTCCCCCGAACTCATTGTCGAGGACCTCATCCCCGGCACCGGCAAAGCCGTTGTCAAAGGCGCCCTTATCACTACCCACTATACCGGCTGGCTCGAAGACGGCACCGAATTCGATTCCTCCCACCGCAAAGGTAAACCCTTCCAATGCGTAATCGGCACCGGCCGCGTCATCAAAGGCTGGGATCAAGGATTAATGGGTATGCAAGTCGGCGGCAAACGCAAACTCCAGGTCCCCGCACACCTTGCCTACGGCGAACGCCAGATCGGAGCGCTGATCAAACCCAATTCGAATTTGGTGTTTGAAATTGAATTATTGGAAGTTTTAACTCGGGATGATTAACCCCGCATCACGTAACAATAAAAGTTGCATAACTCGATTTCATAGATTACCTTTCACGTAACAAATTTAGTTACGTGAATTTGGCTGCGTTGCAGCCGAACCAGAGGTGATCCATGAAACGCGATTCCAGACTCTCGGGCGTGCTGCACGTCCTCCTGCATATGGCCGAAGTGGGAGCGCCCATGACCTCGGACGCCTTGGCGCAGATGATGAAGACCAATCCGGTGGTGATTCGCCGGGTGCTGGCGGGTTTGCGCGAGCACCAGTTGGTCTGCTCGGAAAAAGGCCACGGCGGCGGTTGGAAGCTGTGCCGCGATTTGGAAAGCATCACCCTCTTCGATATCTATCAAGCGCTGGATCAACCCACCTTGCTCGCCATGGGCAACCGCACCGAAGCGCCCGGCTGTTTGGTGGAAGAGGCGGTCAACAACGCGCTCAACAGCGCCTTTGCCGATGCCGAAGCCCTGCTGCTGGCGCGCTTTCGCGCCGTCACCCTCGCCCAGCTCAGCGCCGATTTCCACCAGCGCATGCAAGTGCGCGGCTTCTCCGGCACCCACGACCACAGCATCTTCCCCCCAGAATCCAGCAGCACCGAGGACTAAACCATGAATCATTCCTACGATGTGATCGTCATTGGCGGCAGCTACGCCGGTATGGCCGCCGCCCTGCAAATCGCCCGCGGTCGCCGCCAGATACTGGTGATCGATGGCGGTCTACGCCGCAACCGCTTCGCCGCCCGCTCGCACGGGTTTCTCGGGCAGGATGGCAAATCCCCCGCCGCCATTGCCGAGGATGCCAAGGCGCAACTGCTGGAATATCCCAACCTGACCTGGTTGCAAGCCATGGTCGATGCAGTAGAAAACACCGCCGCCGGTTTCGCTGTAACCACGCGCGACCAGCAAACCCTGAGCGCCAAGCGCTTGATACTCGCCACCGGCGTCACCGACCATCTCCCCGCCATCACCGGCATTCAGGATCGCTGGGGCACCAGCGTATTCCACTGCCCCTACTGTCACGGCTACGAACTGAACCAAGGCCCACTCGGCGTACTCGCCACCAGCGAAGCAGCCTTTCACCAAGCCATGTTGATTCCCGACTGGGGCCCAACCACCCTGTTCACCAATAACTGTTTCACACCCGACGATACCCAGCGCGCCCAACTCGCCGCGCGCGGCGTCACCATCGAAACCGAAAGTGTGACCGAAATTGCAGGCGAGCAACGGGCGGTAGTGAAATTGGCCAATGGGCGATTGGTTGAACTGGCAGGATTATTTGTCGCCTCCCTCACCCAGCCCTCCAACCGCATCGCTCAGGATCTCGGCTGCGAGATCGCCGAAAGTCCCGTCGGCTTCTACGTCAAAACCGACGAATTCAAACAGACCTCCATCCCCGGCCTGTTTGCCTGCGGCGACCTGGCGCGTCCCATGGGCAGCGTGACCTTCGCCGTAGGCGACGGCGCCCTCGCCGGCTTCGCCGCACACCGCTCGCTGATCTTTGAAGGCCACTGACATTTCTTCGCGTGTAATGCGATGTATTTCTCAAAATCCTTGGCTATAGTAGAAACTTGTGCCAGAAGATGGAAAAGGAAATACGCATGAATAACGACAGGATCTTAGCCACCGCACCCAAGGGGAAAACGCATGGCTAAAGATTGGCAACCCGATGAGCTATTGCTCACTCTGCATTTATATTGCCGAACGCCCTTCGGCAAATTGCACAACACCAATTCCGAGATAATTCAGCTCGCGCACGCTATTGGCCGCACGCCAAGCAAACCCCACCAACGGAATTGTGCTCTACGCACTTTACGATAAAGTCTTTAACCGTCACTTAATTTCGTTTGATGAAAATTTTAGGGTGGTGTTATCGGAGAAGATAAAAGCGCAAGCGAAGGATGAAATGGTGAAGATGTTTTTTTGGAGATTGCCGGGAAGGAGTTGGAAATGCCGTATAGGTTTAGTCTGGATACTAATACGATACGAAATCATTGAAATCAAATTAAAACGCAGAGTCCTCTTTGTGCCGAGACTGTGTCAAAACGCCTCCACAGCTCAAAACTATTTGTGCGGTAATTTTTTGAGAGTGAGGTAAACTTCACTACATTAATTTTCTCCAACAAGGATTCGACGGGGTGACGCCAGCAGCTACAGGAAGGCCTTCCTATCATCCGGCTGTTCTTTTAAAACTTTACGTCTACGGTTACCTCAATAGAATACAATCCAGTCGCAGGCTCGAACGTGAAGCGCAGCGCAATGTCGAATTGATGTGGTTGATTGGTCGCTTGGCACCAGATTTCAAAACTATCGCTAATTTCCGCAAAGACAATGGCAAGGCTATTCGCAAGGTCTGTAGCCAATTCGTTGTGATATGCAAAAACCTCAATCTATTTGCCGACACGCTTGTCACAGTTGATGGTAGTAAATTCAAGGCAGCCAACAATCGCGACAAAAATTTTACGAAGGGTAAAGTAGATTTACGGATGAAAGAAATTGAATCCAGCATCAATCAATATCTGAAAGATCTTGAAACAGCGGATCGCCATGAGCAGGAGATTAAGCAGCATCGCACGGTAAGGCTTCAGGAAAAAATTGCCAAGCTTAAAACGCAAATGAAACAGCTGTCTGCAATTAAAGAGCAGCTCAATGATGCCCCGGATCACCAGATATCTTCAACTGATCCCGATGCTCGTTCAATGAGATCACGTGGCAGTGGTGTTGTTGGTTATAACGTGCAAACCGCAGTAGACAGCAAAAACCATTTGATTGTTGCTCATGAGGTGAGCAATGAAGCTAATGATCGTGACCAGCTATTTAATATGGCTAGCAAAGCCCGCGAAGCGATGGGTGTAGAGCAGCTCACCGTTATAGCTGACCGAGGTTATTTCAAAAATATTGAAATTCTGGCCTGTGACAATGCCAACATAAAAGCAATTGTTGCAAAAAGTGTGACTTCGAATGCGACAGCAGATGGGCGGTTTGGCAAAGACGACTTTATTTACGATGCAAAGGCTGATGTCTATCATTGTCCCGCAGGACAGCAACTTATCAGACGTATGACCACAATAGAGCGTGGAGGAACCATGCACAGGTACTGGACAACAGTTTGTAAAAATTGTCCATTAAAAAGCCAATGCACGCCAAGTAAGGAACGCCGTGTAACTCGCTGGGAAAATGAAGCCGTGTTAGATGAAATGCAAAAACGCCTTGATCAATTTCCAGCAGCGATGCGCATTCGACGAGAAACAGTTGAGCATCCCTATGGCACCATCAAGTCCTGGATGGGAGCACAACACTTTCAGATGAAGACGTTAAAACATGTTTCCACGGAGATGAGTTTGCATGTGCTAGCGTATAACATGAAGCGTGTGATGAAAATTATTGGTATTGATTCATTAATAATGGCATTAGAGGCCAGATAAGGCCTTTAACGTTTTATACGGCGGATATTTGCAGTTGTATAAGGTCGATTTAGAAATAAAAAAAATTAAAAACGTCGTCCAAAAAAGTAATTACTAAATTAGCCCCAACGCTAGCTTCTTTTGTTTAAATGGCTGCGCGAATAAAAAATTAATCATTGTGGGTATTTTTGGGTTTTTACACAGTCTCTGCCCGGTCAGTCATATGCTTGCAGTAACTAATTGAGGTTGTTTGTGCTATATAACTCCATAAGTAATTCAGCGTGGTAGTTAATTCTTTGATTTGCCACGAGATAAATTATTGTGAGGCCATCTAATTTTTTGGAGTTAACGGTATTACACCACATTATTTGGGATAACGTTCTGTGGGTTATATAGTTGGTGCAATTCAATAAAATGTTAGACTAATAGTATTTCGCACACTTCAGAAGGAAGAATAATTTGAGCATTGAGTTTCTAAAAACCGACTATGACAAAGTAAGTTACCTTGCAAATTTGTTAACTGCGAGGGCCACGGGACTTGCTGCTGAAAATAGAGAATTTGAAATATTGCGTCAAGAATTGCTAAGTAATAAAAATCTCGAACCACATCTACCCCAATGGCTTCGTCAACATAGAAACTTGGACTCATTCTGGGGTTTTATTCAGCCAAAATTCAAAAGTTATGCAGAGCGGAGAACCTACCTTTCTGAACAATTTACTCCACTCCTTGATTTGCTTGAATTTGGGCAGCCCACACCTAAAAGTCCAACTCAAAATACAGCACCTCAACCTAAGCCTGTTGCAAGAAATAAGAGAAAAGTATTTATTGTTCATGGTCGAGACAACGAAGCTAAGCAAGAAGTAAGTCGATTTATTGAAAAAATTGGACTGGAAGCAATTATTCTGCATGAACAGGCCAGCTCTGGAATGACTATCATAGAAAAAATTGAGCATTATTCAAATGATGCCGACTTTGCTCTTGTTTTATACACCCCCTGCGACCAAGGAAGAGGTTTTCATGAATCACATCTACCGCCGAAAAATAGAGCAAGGCAAAATGTAGTTCTAGAGCATGGCTATTTCATGGCTAAATTAGGAAGGGAAAATGTGTGTGCTCTTGTGAAAGGGGAAATCGAAACACCTAATGACATTAATGGTGTTGTGTACGTGAATTTAGACCCTTTTGGCGCTTGGAAGAACGAGGTTGCAAAAGAATTGAAAGCATGTGGTTATACAATTAAAAGTGTATTTTAAAAATGAAAAATCCTAAAAAGTAATCAAATGGATGGTTTTTAATTTCCCTTTATGCCATTTCACTTTGCTTCATTTGATAGCAAAAGTGCAGCTTAAAAACCACCATTTATCATGGTATTAGTTACCAAATCACTAACACCATAGGAAAGTGCGAGAAGTAAAATTGTCAATATTTATCCCACCAAATATAAAAGTAATCGTTGAGGGTGAAAGAGGAGAGGTGAAGCACTCCCAAGGGCTTTCAGATTATTTACGAAAACCCTCTATTGATTTACAGATGGCAACATATGGCAGTACGCTGCTAGACGTGTTGATTGAAGAATCCTATATTTCAGAGGATTTGGAGTTAAAACAGATATTTACTGGTGACGCCCATGCAGATGCAACAAGACTAATTGGAAGCATCGCTGAATCGTTAGTCGTAAATTTATGTAACTCGCATCCAGAAGTGAACAGAACTCTTGGAATGTATGCTCGATTCGGTCAACGGCCTCATAAAAAACTAGATGACTACGTAGCAGTAGCGACAGGCTCGATGAGGGCCAAAAACGAGTTCCCTCAGCACTATAATCCATGTGATACACAAAGAGATATAATTTGGGTCGAAAGAGACAATACTGAGAATCAACTTCTATGCATTAGCCCAAGTAACAATGTGGGAGCTAAGCCTGCTGGGTTGCAAATAAAAGCTAGTCATGATGGTGTTAGGTATGTAGTATCAAATATCAAAGACTACCACTACCCTGTGTTGTATTTTGACTTGAATGGTGATTGGGGTGAGGTGCAAAAAAAAGTTTCTCAACACCACTTCGCCACTCTCGTTAACCCAGACGAAATTCAGCACGAAATTAAAAACACTCTCAAAGGGTATTTTGATATCGTTGTTGCTTTGCTTAGAAAAGAAATTTCAATAAACCGAGTTATCCAAGAATCCAGATGGAAAGCTGACTCAATTATTCCAACAGGTATTGATGCTGCTGAAACTACAATTGAATCAAAGCTCATACTTCCATCCTATTTACGATGACAGCAACTTAAAAACCACCATTTATCGCGGCGTTGGGCGAAAAAAACACTTCAATTTGAGAGGAAAAATGAAAACAAGAATAATATATTTACTGATATTGTTTGTAATATGGTGCCTCGCAACATGGGCCATGATGGACGCTCCAACAAAACTTGAATCATTGAGGTTCATTGTTATTTCCCTGGGAGGTTATGGTGTCATATCTTCTACGCTCCTAAATATTTGGAATGCACTGGAGGCATCTAAGAACATCACTGACAAAATTTTATTTGATAAAAATGAAAACTCTTTCAAGTACTTTGAAAGATGGGATAATCAGAGCTTAAAAGAAGCAAGGGATCTAACAAGAGAAATAAAAAAGGCAAAAAGCGCCATGTCAGATGACGATCTTCTAAAAAAGATTCAAGGGTGCGAGTCAACAGAGAGATCTGTAATTACAATGTTTAATTTTTGGGAGGAAATTTACAAGTCTATCGTTACAAATCGGGTAAATTCTGAAATTTTAAAAGAAGCATTTAGCGGTGTTTACTGCGACATGTATTTAAGGTTCAAAGTTTGGAGAGAAGACAAAAAGAAAAATAATGATAATGCTCAAGGAATGAATGCATTGGATGAGCTGAATAAATTATGGAGCTAAACTCGCCCAACAATCGATTGTGAGAAAAATTTCTTTAATTGGCACTCAAACTGGTAATTCGAGCAGACAATAGGACTGCACCAACTTCCGCTTCTGGCCGAAAACAGAAATTGTTTTTAAATGTCTTTTACCCGTTCGTAAAAACCAAATCCACCACAGAGAAAAATGACTAAACTCACCAACCTCGATATCCACTACGAAGAATTCGGGGCTGGTAAGCCGCTGATACTTTTGCATGGGTTTGGGGGTTGTACGCAGAATTGGTATCCGTTTGTTGATGCGTTGGCGCAACACTATCGGTTAATTCTGGTGGATTTACGCGGGCATGGTTATTCCACTAATCCCGATAATTTGTTTACGCACAAAGCTGCCGCGCAGGATGTTTTTCAATTGTTGCATCACTTGGAAATACATTCTTTTTCTGCAATGGGAATGAGCAGTGGTGGTATGACGCTGCTGCATATGGCGACCAGCCAGCCCGAGCGGATTGCGGCGATGGTGTTAGTCAGCACAACCACGCATTTCCCCGCGCAAGCCCGCGCCATAATACGCAACGCGTCATTGGCGACTATGCCGCGCCCGGTGCAAGAAATGTATCGCGCCTGCGCAACGCGGGGCGATGGGCAGATTCAACAACTCATTGCCCAGTTCAACGCCTTGGCCGACAACAACGAGGATATGAATTTTACCGAGCAGGATTTAGCGCCCATTCGCGCCCGTACGTTGATTGTCCTTGGCGATAATGACCGTTTCTTCCCTGTTGATATTCCGCAGGCTATGTATCGCGCCATTCCCAATTCCGAATTGTGGCTAATCCCCGGCGGTGATCACGCTGTTATTTTTGAGCCTGCCATTGGGTTTGCTGAAAGAGCGCTTGGGTTTTTGAAGGGGAATTCAATTGCCTGATTTAGCATTTATATAATCGGATAGATGGTCATGTTGGGGTTCGTTCCTCACCCCAACCTACGTTTAGGTGTGAGTTATTTTTGAATTGAAAATTGCGAATTCTGCCTCTAACCGCTGCGCAGTGTTCGTGTGATTTTTTGATCTGAGTATTTCAATTACACACTCCGCGGTACACAAACCTCCGTCCGGCTGATTGCGCCTTAGTTTATACCGGGAAATCGTCTGAGTTTTAAACTGGGCTTTAGGTAAGTTTTTTAAATAGGGGCTTTTGTTAAACATTTTGCGAGCTTCTTGCCAAGTGGCGTCTAACAAAATGATATTTTCAAAGGATTCTATCGGTTCAGCAGCATCGTCGGCGGGATAAAGCAAGACCACATTTTCACTATGGATTGCATCCAGCAAAGACGGATCAGGAGAGTTTCTCGCCCAAATAATTCGCTCTACTATTTCCGGTGCAAGACTCGCTGCCAATGCGCCCGTATTAGATCCGCGCAACAACTCGCGTTCATGTGTGAGTAGAAATATTTTCATTGGAAATGTATTTAGCATTCACGCAAATAAAACGCACGTTTAGCTGCGGTAGATTGTTTCAATCAGGTGAAAACCAAACTGCGTTTTGATCGGGCCATGAACTACATTGGTAGGCAACTTAAAGACCACGTTATCAAATGCTTTTACCATTTGGCCCGGGCTAAACTCTCCCAGATTGCCGCCTTTTTTAGCTGAGCTACAGCTCGAATATTTTTTTGCCATAGCACCAAAATCGGCACCCTTAGCAATAAGCTGTTTGATCTTCTCCGCTTCCTCTTTCGTTTTTACCAAA
>JAGKXA010000257.1 GCA_021151615.1 Cellvibrionaceae bacterium
CCTACTTCTCGATACCTACGCCTGGAGATTGCTTGAGGGGAAGGAGGCGCGGCGGAAACAGCGAACAACTGCTCGGTTTTCGGCTTGCCAATATCCTACCGCCTACACCAGCGCAAAAGTGTAGCTGATCTCGCGGAAATGGGCGCCCACCACGTCCAAACCGGTCTTGAGCTTGGGCCATGCGTCAATATGCACGTTGACCGCCACACACGGACTCCAAAACGGCAGGACCTTGATATAGACGCGGACGTGGTATTTCATGTTGTCTCCCTATATACCACGTACCCTTCGCCGCCAAGAAACACGCGTTTGGCAAAGTCAACCAGAGTCGGCACTTCAACACTACTGCCGTTACCTACGATTACATTCCCGCCGATTACCGAAAACCCGACTTTTGCAAAACCGAAAGCGTTGTCGCAAGGGCACGAAATGATGACATCGCGGCTGCTGCGAATGGAAACAGATGCACACGGTCCAATCTCGCGGATGGAGTTCACGATCTCGCTGAGGACTGCAAATTCAGGCGGGTCAAACCCAAGTGCCACCGTTTCCGACAGCAGATTCCACCGCTCGCCAATAGAAAGCTGAATCGGTTCGGTCGATAACCCGGCAGAAAGCACATGCCATTCGCCGGTTAGTATTGCGTTTCGTTTGCTCATAGTTCAATTCTCCTTTGTCTTCCTCGTCGGCATCAAAAACGCCAGCAACGCCCCAACAATCAGCAAGTAAGCCCCCATTTCATCCGCCGAGATTCGACGCTTCAAGACAAGGTAGGCGAGGACCGACGAGATAAGCGCGGTTGCATTCTTTGGGGTTATTTTGAAGTGGGACATTATTTCAATCGCTCCCTAACAAACTCCCGAAACTCTTTCGCGTTGGTTTGGTCGTCTTGCATCGAGCGAACCAGCAGCTTCACGTCCGACGACAGCTGCGAGACTTGCGATTTAGTGGCCTCTGATTCCGTTTTCAGCGCCACGATGTCCTCGTCCTGTTTGATCTCGTGAGCCGCACTGTCGCGGTTTCGGTCGTGCCAGTTAATGAACGTTGCGCCGGCGGTAATCAGCCCTCCCCCCATGGCAGAAATCGCCGCGACAATCGGAATCATCTTTTTGCGCTCCCGCTTAAATAGCGTGAGAAGGGTTGAAAGATCTTGCTCGCTCATGTCGTCACCATCGCGTCACCTAGGATACCGAACTGCAAAGAAAGTCCTTTATTCTTCCTTCGGCCTAACCTGAATCACCAAGGTTGCCTCACCTTCTCCAAAGAGGTGGACTTGGCATTGGTCCAGGTCAATGATGAATTTCCGACCGTGTTGTCCTATAGGTCGGATTTTCAGGAATGGCGGTGTATCGCTGCTTTCGATAAGGGTTACTGGATCAGGGGATACGTCGTTGTCCCATTCTGCGAAGCGGGGGAGGTTGCTCATGGTTTATTTTCCCTGATCCATCCCACAATCAGCGACCGTACCCACCGCGTTCCACCCATCGACATCACGAACTCGTGCTGCTCGGGAGTAAGGCGCAAAACGATGGATCGTGTTAAGGTGACTGGCCTCTTCTTCGGTTCGCGCTTTGTTGGACTCATTCCCGAATTATACGATATCGGTAGACATTCCGCGCACTCTTCAAAAAAAGTCAAGAAAATTCACCGATACCCCTTGCATATACTAGGAATTCGAGTATTGTATAGGTGTCCCGAAGAGAGGGGCAAGAAGGAAAAAAGCAAAATGGAATCAAGACTGAACGCTTTAGAAATGGCGCGGCACGAATGCCAAATGAAGCTCCGCCGCTGTCGAGCTACCGCATCTTACGTGAAGTGGTGCCGAGCTATTGGATCGCTAGACCGATCTATTGCGGAAGCAAAAGCCGCGATGGAAATTCAACCCGCATCTATTGAAAAGCTGACCGACGGCGAATTACTTGCCGAACTAACCCAGGCGTGAAAATCGTGCGGAGGGCCTAGCGCCCTCGGCCCATCGAAGGGCAAAGGGAACAATGAACAACCAAACTGCTTGCAACATTGAGCGAACGCGAAAGGATTATGAAAAGGAAATCTGGCGCGTCGCAAACCGTCTGAACATGCCCGAGATTTTTCAGGGAGCATCAACCGATACCGCGTGGCTTACCTGTTTTTATCTGGCGGTTCGATCTGAAGACACCAAAATGGCGGAACACTTGACGACGCTTTGCAACGGGATCGACGCGCTACCAGTGGCCGCAGGCGCGGAAGGAAAAGGCCAGCCGATAATTTGAAAACACACTCCCATTTACTAGGAATTCGAGTATAATGGGAGTGTTCCGAAAGGGAATGGAGAAAAGAACAATGAACACACTAGACACACCGATCAACACACCCAGCGCCGAATATATCGGAGTTGCCGAGACCGCGAAACTTATCCGCGCCGCGCTCAAGAAAGCGTTCCCCGGCCAGAAATTCAGCGTCGTCAGCGAATCCTATTCGATGGGCGCAAGCATCAACATTAAGTACACCGGCGGCCCGGCAACTAGCGCCGTAGAAGCCATTACAAACGCTTACGCCGGCGGCGGATTCGATGGAAGCATCGACATGGCGTATTGTCGGCACTCGTGGCTCGCGCCAGACGGCAGCGCATCTTCCGCTTATTCTTCGGGCACTGAGAACAGCCGAGGTAGCCACGCTTCGGAAATCGGAGACCCTCACGCCGCCGGGTGCCGGTACGTTCGGTTTGGATCTGATTACGTGTTTGTAAACCGGACCGCGACCGACGCCGACTACTGGGCATGCGTGTTCTTGTTTGAAAAACTGACGGGTAAAGTTGTTCGGCACAACACGCACGAGAATGGGCGAAGCGTCAAGACAGACCGCAAGAATTCACGCGGCCACTGGGTTTACAAATGGGTTGCCGAAGGTCGCGAGGTCACCAAAATTTGTAGCTTTGTGTCCAAAAGCGAAGAGCCATTACCCGACATTGAGGACCGCGAAGCACTGAGCCGGTACATGAACACTGGCATTACTTACGGGATGCTGTGTAGTCATTACTCGTGGCAAATCTTCGAACAAAACAACGCGCCGGAAATTACCGACACCGAGCGCAAGGAGCGAGCCAAATACCTAGCAAATTCCTAACCATTCCCGAGGTCGCTGAATTTCGGGAAATCCACCCTGACACCCTAGCCTCCTACCTACGCAAAGGGCAACCTAGCGCGGGGCCCGGTTGGGTTCGAATCGGCAACCGCTGGCTACTCCCTGAGCAATTTGGAAAGTGGCTGCCCGACAGAAATAGAAAGAAACAATGACCCCAGAGATTCAAGACATCATTAACGATTTCAAATCCGAATTCGGTGAATCGACACTCAATTTTGATTTGACTGCGATGAAGATTTTTGCCGCTATGAGCCAAAGCATCCGCGACCTAGAGCTACAAGTTAGCTCGTTGGCATCGCAAATCCAAACATTGAAAGTCAAGAATGGAGCGTAAGAAAAATGACCCACTGCGACCCGCCCGACTAGGCACCGAAAGACGAAGAGTAGCTTAACTACTAACTTGCCCAACTACCGACCCTACCCTTACCCGGTGGGGTCTTTTTGCTTGTCAAGGGCGATCAACCGCGCGGCCTCTTTCTTGGCCCGATGAAGCCTGGTTTTGACTGATCCCGTGGTATCGCCGGTCATGGCCGCGATCTCCGCGATCGAGCACCCGCACGCCCGCAAACGGGTTACGGTTTGATAAGCTTTTGGCAGCTTGTAGAACCAAAACGGCAACGATTCTGCGAAAGGTTTGTGGCTTACTTTACGGTCCTCTAATTCATGCGACAAGTTCGCCGTCTCGTGTTGACCTGGAAAATCAAACACCTTGCAAGCATTAAGCCTAAAAGCTCTTGAGTCTGGCTTACGTAGCAGGTCTACACCCTTGTTTATCGCAACAATGATCACCCATTGTTTGAACTTGGATCGGTCGCACGTATGCCGACTACTCATGCATTTCAACCAAGTATCCATCACGATATCTTCAATGTCGTCTAGGTTCGTTTTCCTGCTTTTTAGAACCGTTCGGACCTTTGGTTCTACTTGTTTCCACTCCCTTAAAAACTCCGATTCTGTCATGCTTTTTGCCCTGTGTTCCCCCAAACATGATAACGTTCCCATAGGTTGTGATAACGTTATCATAAATTCGCTTTCCATCCCCTGAATATCTCCCTACACTATTGCCACGGTATTCATGTAGTAGGAGACAATTGTGCGCTATTCATAGCTCGTTTTGCGGCTCTTCAGTCATTGATTCAAACCGCAGATACCGCGAGTTCCAGCAAATCGGAATCTTGCATCTGTCCCCGCCAAACCGGGACCATTCCAGACCTATGTTAGTTCGATCCTCCGAGATGAGTAGAACCCAGCCCGCCTTCTCTTCCCATGCCCTAGATCCCTTGGAGATAGTTTTATTTGTCCCTTGGCCGGGAGTGACCTGCGAGCCGACGATTGCCGCGACTCCGGTTTTACTGGCAAGCACTCGAATTTGAGTAGCTATCTCACGTTGCCTCTCTTCTTCGTTGTGCGTCTTTTTGCGGGTCTGGATCTCTTGAGCGTAGTCCATAAACACGGCATCAAATCCGATCTTGGAATGCTTGGCTTTGAACCAAGCGCAAAATGTCTCAATGTCGTTGCCGGTGTCAAGGTCGGACGCATCGTAAACCCACACGTCCCACACGTCCTCAATTTGCCGACAGGCGTAGTCGAATTGCTGCGCAAGATAATCCGACCGTGGCCGATCTACAAACCCGCATAGCGACCTAAGCATCCTTCGTTTGATCTGTTGCGCCGAAAGGTCGGAGAACGTCGCGTAGAGCACTTTAAGTCCAGATTCCGCCATGCGCAGGTACGAGCTAATCATGAGGGTGGACTTGCCCGACTTGTGGTAGCCCTCAATGATTGTCATTTGGCCGGATGGGTAGCCCTTAGTAGTAATCCGTTCGTCAAGCTCAGGAAACCCGGTTGTTACTCCCTTGTCCTCGCCGATGACGGATATGTCTTTGAAGTGGTTGAATGGCACCTTTACCGCACCGTCCATATTCCCGATGGCGGCAACGTCGCCCATGAGTGAATCATTCGTATGGTCCGGCCCCTCAGCAGCTTGCGCAATCTGTAGGCATCGCTTGTGTATTTCGCGGCGAACGTAGCACGACTTGACGATATCGGCGTAGTACAAGCAGTTAGCGGGAGAAGGACAGCAGGTGTCGGCAAGATGAATAAGGTAATCCTCGCCTCCGACATCCTTAATTCTTGTCCCTAATTGGTGCTTGACTAGGCGATAGTCAGCGCCGTCATCGTTGAGTGTCTTACTGATAGCATCAAAAATGATTGAATGCGCCTCGCGCCAAAACATATTCGGGGTGAGAACCGAAATCGCCTCATCACAAGCAGTCTTCGAGAGCATCATGGCGCCGAGCACCGCCGTTTCCGCCTCAATGGAAACCAGGTACTTCGTAATTACTGGCTCAATCGGTTCCAAGGTACTCCACCCCCCGCAACTCTGCATTTTCTCTTGGTGTGAGCCGCCGCGCTACGGGCGTTTCTGGCGCCTCATAAACCACTCTACGAG
>JAGKXA010000050.1 GCA_021151615.1 Cellvibrionaceae bacterium
TATTGACACTTTCCATGCGATGGATGCGTTTTTAAATAAATGCTTGCCGGTTAAAACCGAAAAATCCGTAGCTGCTCATTAATCTCTGTGACGAAAAACAAAAGGCCGATCAGGGCTATCTGATCGGCCTTTTGTTTTTTTAAGTCCGCACACTTATTTTTTCAACGTGGCCTTGGGGTTAGGTAAATCGGTGATGTTGCCTGCGCCGACTTCCGCTGCCAGCCCAACCGATTCATGCAAGGTTGGATGGGCGTGAATGGTGAGGGCGATATCTTCTACGCTCGCGCCAAATTCCAGCGCCAAGGTCAATTCACCGAGCAGTTCTCCGGCATGAACGCCCACTAATCCGGCACCCAGTAAACGATCGGTTTTTGCATCGTAGATGAGTTTGGTTTTGCCTTCGCTGCGGTCGGCGGCAATGGCGCGGCCGCTGGCGCTCCAGGGGAATACGGCCGTTTTGAAATTGAGGCCTTTTTGCTGGGCTTCTTTTTCGGTCAGGCCAACCCAGGCAATTTCCGGGCTGGTGTAGGCGATAGAGGGAATTGCCATAGGTTCAAACTTGTGCGGATGACCGGCAACCCCCTCGGCAGCCGCATGACCTTCGTGGGTGGCTTTGTGGGCGAGCATGGGCTGGCCGATAATATCGCCGATGGCGTAGATATGCGGCACATTGGTTTGCAGGTATTCGTTGACCGGGATAAAGCCGCGCTCATCCACATTAACGCCTGCTTTTTCTGCACCAATAAGCTTGCCATTGGGGCTGCGGCCCACCGCAACCAATACCGCATCAAATTGCAAGGGGGCTGCGGGTGCTTGTGCACCGCTGAAGGCCACTTCAATGCCTTCAGGTTTAGCGGTTACTGCTTCCACCTTGGTGGAGAGCAGCACTTCAAAACGGCCCTTGTTGTATTTGTTGTACACGGCGATCAGGTCTTTGTCCGCTGCGGGGACCAACTGGTCGGCAAACTCCACCACAGTCACTTTGCTGCCCAGGGCTTCATAGACCGTCGCCATTTCCAAGCCAATAATACCCCCGCCAATCACCAATAAGCGGCCGGGAACTGAACGCAATACGAGTGCGCCGGTTGAGTCAAAAATGCGTGGATCTTCGGGGATAAACGGCAGTTTCACGCTGCGCGAGCCAGCGGCGATAATTGCATTTTCAAAGTCGATCAGGGTGATTTCGCCGTTTTTCTCTACCTGTAACTGATTGGGGCCGATGAAGCTGCCATAGCCTTCTACCACATGCACTTTACGGCCTTTGGCCATGGCGCCCACGCCCGAAACCAGCTTGCTGACCACCGAATCTTTGTAGGCGCGCACTTTGTCCAGATCATGGGTGACCGAACCAATGCTCAGGCCGAGGTTATCGGCGTGTTTGGTTTCATTGATCACTTCGGCCACATGCAAAAGCGCCTTGGAGGGGATGCAACCCACATTCAGGCAGACACCACCCAGGCTGGAGTAGCGCTCTACCAGGGTAACTTCCAGGCCGAGGTCAGCGGCGCGGAAGGCAGCAGAATAGCCGCCGGGGCCACTGCCGAGTACAACGAGTTGGGTCTTAACGTTTGCCATGAGGTGCTCCTGTGCGGGTTCGCCGGTTTGGTTGTGCCGGTTTGATCATGAAAGGAACCGCATCATAAGCGATTGTTTGGTGTTTACGCACTTGAACCTTATTTGAAAAACCGCTGCCGTGTCATATCGGCAGCGGTTTTGTTCACTCAGGGCGCCAGCACTTGCAAGGCGGCTGAGACATACACCAGAGGTGCATTCCAATTGATGGCAATCTCGTTGGTGGAATAGCTGCACTGCTCATCCACAAAGGATTTTGCCGGAAGGGGCGAGGGATAACTGCCGCAATCGTTGTAATGGTCGGGGTGCGGCCCTCCAACAATGAAGCCGGGAATCGGTGCTGCGATTCCATCGCCACCGGAAGGGCGGTGATGGATATTGAGTGGCGACTTAACCCCAAACCCGGTCACAAACGAATAATCGGTAGCGTTGCGCCCGAGTACGTAGTCGAACAAGGCTTGGGCGGCGCTGCGATAGGCGGTTTTGGTGGTATCCAACTGATAGGCCTCGAGCAGCATCATGGCCTGATTGAGTGCACCCGAGTTACTGCCCCAGAAGAAATCGCCCGTTTCCAACGAAACACCGTAGGGTGACGTAGCTTTTTTGGCAGTAATATCCGCCGCCAGCTTATCCAGGCGATGTTTGATCAGTGTTTTATCAGCCACGGCGGTGAGTGAATCCAGATGCTGCGCGAGCGACATCCAGCCCAGGCTTTTCACCCCGCCCCAACCAGGGACATCCGCATTTTCAGTCGTATTCAAACCGGTGTAGTAGCTGTTGTCAGCGGTGGTGATATAAAGCTCGGCACCAGCCCAGAAGAACTCATCGCTGACATTGTTATCGCCGTAGGCGCCAGTTTGGATATCGGCCGGTTGGCTGTAGTAAATGGCCGGATTGGCCTTGGCCCATGCCCATCCGGCTTTAGCGGCGGCGAGCATCTGCGCCGACTTTCCGGGATATTGGCTTTCGTAATCGCTGTAAATGCGGCTGGCAGCGGCCATAACGGCGGCAAAATCGAGTGTGGCGGCAGTCGTTTTCTGCACCAGATAGCGCTCGGATTTATCGGCTTCCGGCATTTCAAAACCGTTAAAGCCTTTGCTGGTCAGCTTGTGGTAGACGCCACCGTCGTTCGGATCCTGCATGGACAGCATCCATTCCAGGTTCCACATAACTTCATTGAGAATATCGGGTACCGCATCGCCGGACTCGGGAATATTCAGCGATTGGGCGGTGAAAAAGCCTGGGAAACGTTGAAACGCGGCCAGTAGCGTGTAGGTGGTGATACCCGAGTTGACGATGTATTTGTTGTAATCGCCGGCGTCATACCAGCCTTTAGGGGCACTGACTACTGTGCCTTCCGGACGCTTGGCATCGGCCGCAGAGGTGTGAATCAGTACGTTGATGTCTGGGTGGCCGGCAGCGCGTTTATAGATACCGGCGTGAGTTTCCAGCAACTCGGCGCTGGCGCGATTAAAGTAAAAGGCTTTGAGTGCAGCGGCATTGACTGCCTTGTAGGCTTCGTTCGCGATACTGAATGTCGCGGCCTCAGTGACCCCGGTAACCCGCAGCTCATAATTACCGGCCGAGGTAAGGCCGGAAAAGTCTGCCAGCTTTACCGACTCCAGTGCGGGCTCCCAGATGGCGCCCGCACTCAAGTTGCCGCTAAGGACTTGTTCACTGGTACCGGCCTTAACAATCGTAAAGCTTGTGGCATCGACTGCAGGAACTACGGCCAGTTTTTCCGCGTTGGGGGTAAAGCCCAGTTGGTTGAGTTTGATGCGCTCCGGCACAGTGACCTTGGGGGGCTCAACAGGGTGAATACAACTGCTTTCTGCGCCTTTGGGTGTTTTGCCCAGCGCAACGACGCCGCCGTTGGCAGAGGTTAGCTTCAGCCAGTTAAGGTTGAATGGGCCGCTTTTCATCTGGATACAAAGTGCATAGTTTCCGACGGCAAGGTCGCCAATAGCGGTGTTAATGCTCGCCCATGTCTGCCAACCGCCGGTCGCGCTAACGGCGATCTGTTCGGTGGCGGCTTGGCCGTCTATCTCAATTGCAAATGCTCCGCCGCTCTGCGCGCTGGCTACGCGGCTTTCGACCGAGAATGTGCCCGGGGTGGTTACCTCCAGGCTGAATTCCAGCCAGTCGCCCGCATCGATATAGCCGATGTTATAACCGCCACCCTGGTCGCTGGTTTTTTCAATATCCACTGCATCCTGGCGGTATTCGTTGGTGGTATTGCCGGGCGTGGTGTCGTAAAAACGCAAGTAGTCTTCGACTTCAATTAGCAGCCCGTTAAGAGTGGCTGAAGAGGCGGCGCTACTTTGCAGGCTGCTGGCCGCCAAACTGCTTGCTGCTGGCTGGCTCGATGTTGTCGGTGTGGATGAGCTTTTGTTGCTATTGCCGTTACCACCACCGCCACAGCCGGCGAGTAAGCCCAGGGCGAGGGCGGAAATGGTGAAGATAGTTTTTACGGTCATTGTGAATCCCCTGTCGCTGTTGTTATCCAGTCGATGACTGGTGTGCGGATGCTAGGGGATTAGCGAGAGCTGGTGCTCGCCACTTTAGGTGAGTGCCTAAAGTGACTGGGATAGATAATCAGAAGAAGCTAAAACCTACCTGGAACAGCTTTTCTACATCGCGGATATGTTTTTTCTGCAGCAGGAAAATAATCACATGGTCGCCCGACTGCACGACTACGTCATCGTGGGCAATGACCACTTCATCACCATCGGGCCCCTGGCGCACTATGGCACCAATGTTGGCGCCTTCGGGCAGATCTATATCCTCCAGCGCTTTGCCCACCACCTTGGAGGATTTGGCGTCTCCATGGGCAATAATTTCAATCGCTTCAGCAGCGCCCCGACGCAGTGAGTGTACGTTCACTATATCGCCGCGACGCACATGGGTGAGCAGGCTGCCGATGGTAGTGGTTTGTGGGGAAATGGCGATGTCGATATCGCCGCCCTGCACCACGTCTACATAGGCGGGGTTATTGATCAGGGTCATCACCTTGCGCGCACCCAGGCGCTTGGCGAGCATGGACGACATGATATTGGCTTCATCGTCATTGGTCAGGGCGAGGAATACATCGGTATCTTCGATGCTCTCCTCCATCAGCAGGTCTTTGTCCGAGGCGCTGCCCTGAATCACAATCGCGCGCTCGAGTTGCTCCGACAGGCGAATCGCGCGCTGTTTGTTGTACTCAATCACGCGCACGTTGTACTTGCCTTCCAACATCTTGGCCAGACGCAGGCCAATATTGCCGCCGCCAGCAATGGTAATGCGTTTATAGGCCACTTCCAACCGGCGCAACTCGCTCATCACGGCGCGAATATCGGTGCGTGCAGCGATAAAGAAAACTTCGTCGTCGGCTTCGATCACCGTGGTTCCGGTGGGCATTATGGCGCGATTACGGCGGTAAATGGCGGCCACACGCGTATCTACTGACGGCATATGCTCGCGCAAAAAACGCAACTCCTGGCCGACTAACGGGCCACCGTGGTAGGCCTTCACTGCCACCAATTGCACTTTGCCATCGGCAAAGTCCACCACCTGGAGGGTTCCGGGTTGCTCCAACAGGCGAAAGATATACTCAGAAACCAGTTGCTCCGGGCTGATCAGCACATCAATGGGGATGGCGCGCGACTCAAACAGCTTTTGATGGGTCAGGTAGGAGGTGGCGCGCACCCGGGCGATTTTGGTGGGGGTGTGGAATAAATTTTCGGCAACGGTACAGGCGATCATATTGATTTCATCGTCGCTGGTTACTGCAACCAGCATGTCCGCATCTTCCGCACCCGCCTGGGCCAGTACGTCCGGGTGGGAGCCTTCGCCGGTTACGACACTGATATCGTGCCGGTCGCGCAGTTCGCGCAGACGCGCTTCGTCGGTGTCCACTACGGTGATATCGTTGGCTTCACTGGCCAGGTGTTCGGTAAGGCTGCCGCCGACTTGTCCGGCGCCGAGGATAATGATTTTCATAGATTCCCTTAGGTGGGTAGCTCGCTAATCTATGCCAATTCTAGTGCTTATGATTTTAGTTTGCTGTCATCTGCATCGAATTAGCTCGTTCAATATCAAAGGGCTTTGCGCAGGCGCGCGTAGTAAAAACCATCGTGCCCATCCAACTGCGGCAGTAATTGCCTGCCGCGGGCCTGTGTCAGCCCCCAGTCTGCGTCAAGTGAGTCGCAGCTGGCGTCTTTATTGCGCGCCATAAAGGCCTCAATAACGCGGGTATTTTCTTTGGGCATGATTGAACAGGTGGCATAGAGCAATAGGCCGCCCGGCTTGAGCGATGGCCACAGGCTTTTCAGTAGCTGTTGTTGCAGTTCGCCCAGTTTATCGAGCTCTTCTGGTGTGCGTAGGACTTTGATATCGGGGTGGCGGCGAATAATGCCAGTGGCGGAACAGGGGGCGTCCAGCAGTATGCGGTCAAATAATTCGCCATCCCACCAATCCCATGGGCGTGTGCCGTCACCGCAGCGAATATCGGCGTTTACATTCAATCGCGCCAGATTTTCGCGCACCCGCTGCAGGCGGCGTTCTTCTACATCGAGCGCTGTTACCTTCAGGCTTGGTTCCAGCTCTAGCAGATGACCGGTTTTCCCTCCGGGCGCAGCGCAAGCGTCCAAAACGCGCATATTGGCCGATAATTGCAGTAAATCAGCACTTAATTGCGCCGCTTCATCCTGTACGCTGATCCAGCCTTCGGCAAATCCTGGCAACTTGCGCAGGTCGCAGGCCTGCTCCAGAGTGATTCCATAAGGGCTAAAGGGCGTGGGTCTGGCGGCGATATTTAGCTCTGCCAATTGTTGCAAATAGGCATCGCGTGGCTGCTTGCGCAGATTCAGGCGTAAGGTAAAGGGTGGGTGCTGGTTGTTGGCCGAAATCAGGCTGTCGAATTGCTCCGGCCAGCACTTGCTGATCATGGCTTCCATCCAGGCGGGATGGTTGCTTTTAAATGCACGATTTCCAGCCAGAAATTCGTTAATTTTGACGCTATCGCGCTGGAAGCTACGCAGTACGCCATTGATCAGCTTGGTTGCCCAGGGTTTGTTGATAAGGCGGGCGACCTCCACTGTTTCACCAATGGCGGCGTGATCGGGAATGCGGGTGTGGAGCAGTTGATAGAGCCCGAGCAGCAGCAGCGCTTGGACGTCATTGTCTTTGGCGCGCAGAGGTTTATCCAGCAAGCACTCAGTATAGGCTTGCAGTTGCGGGTAGTAGCGACAGGTGCCAAAGCAGAGCTCTTGCAATAGAGCCCGGTCATTGTCGGCCATTTTCGTCGAAATGGTTGGTAATAGGCTTGAAAGCGAGCCTTTCGCGTTCAGAATCTGCGCGAGTACCTGTGCGGCGGCGGCGCGAACTGTCAGCATGCCGGTTGCTCCAGCAGGTCGCCGGCTTTAAATAAATTCGGGTGGCCGCGCAACACTTCACCCAAGCCCATAACTTTCTTGCCTGGCAGTTGCAACTCCTGAATCACCAGTTGCCCCTGGGCACAGGCCACCCAAAGCCCATCGGCGCCTATTTGGGTGATGCAGCCTGGCATGGCGTTGGTGGTTTTGTCGGAAGCTGAGGCCGCCCAAACCCTGATGCGCTGGTCGTCAGCACTGCCTGCGGCTTTGGTGTGAGCAACGGGAAAGGGGTTAAAAGCGCGCACTTTGCGCTCTAACTCCTGGGCCGGTAGCTGCCAGTTGAGCGCCGCTTCTTCTTTGCTGAGTTTGGGTGCGTAGTTGCTTGAGGAATCATCCTGCTTTTCTGGCCGGCTGGTTCCCGCCTGAATTTGATCGAGGGCGTCCAGCAGGGCCGGGCTGCCAATAGCTATTAGCTTATCGTGTAGGCTTCCGGCAGTATCATCGTCCAAAATCGGGCAAAATGCTTTAATTAGCATATCTCCGGTGTCCAGACCGACATCCATCTGCATAATGGTCACACCAGTTTCGCTGTCGCCGGCTTCAATGGCGCGTTGAATCGGCGCCGCACCACGCCAGCGCGGCAAAATTGAGGCGTGAACATTGATGCAGCCGAGGCGCGGTGTCTCTAGTACTACCTTGGGTAAAATCAAACCATAGGCGACCACGATCATCAGATCGGCGTTCAGGTCGGCAAGCTCAGCGACTGCTTCGGGCGATTTAAAGTTTATTGGTTGATAAACGGGAATCTGGTGAGCGAGAGCGACTTCTTTCACCGGGCTGGCAGTGAGTTTCTTGCCGCGACCGGCCGGACGATCCGGCTGGGAGTAGACAGCAATTACCTGGTGGCGGCTGCCCAACAGGGTTTTTAAGTGTTCGGCGGCAAACTCCGGGGTGCCGGCAAAGATGATGCGCAAACCTTGGCTCATGGTTGACCTATCAACGAATGAAAAACGAATTCGCAAAAATAAAAAAGGCGCTCATGGCGCCTCAGGTGGCAGTGTGCATTATTAACGCGCTTCCGCCTTATGTTTTTTCTCCAGCTTAGCGCGAATACGCGAGCGCTTGAACGGGGAAATATGGTCGACAAACAGCTTGCCATTCAGGTGATCCAGCTCGTGCTGGATGCATACCGCCAGCAAGCCTTTAGGCTCAATTTCAAAGGAGTTGCCGTCACGATCCAGTGCTTTTACCCGAATATGGCCGGGGCGAACAACAGTCTCATAGAAGCCGGGTACTGACAGGCAGCCTTCATCGTATTCACTGGTTTCCGGGTCTAATACTTCAATTTCCGGGTTGATAAACACCAGTGGCTGGGATTTATCCTCACTCACGTCTATAACTACTACGCGCTTATGTACATTGACTTGCGAAGCTGCCAAACCGATACCGGGGGCGTCGTACATGGTTTCAAACATGTCGTCGACCAACTTGCGGATACTGTCATCCACTTGTGTGACGGGTTTGGCGACAGTGCGCAGGCGTGGGTCAGGAAATTCAAGTATCGGTAACAAGGCCATAGTGTTTGTGACAAACTTCTAGTAAAAAGGTAATAACCGCTGCTAACATGATGATCGCACAGGATTTATGCGGTGCAAATGGAAACAGCATGGGCTTTAATAAATCCATTATACGTCTATCTGGCTCAGGACCGAATAAAACAGGATCGGTTTCTATGAAAAAAATACTCCTGGCGCTCGCCGCCGCATCCCTGATCAGTCTGTTTGCCTGGGCTGATGATTCAGTGCTCAAAAAGGGTCACCCTGACGAATACACTGTTAAAAAGGGCGATACTCTGTGGGATATATCTGCCACCTTTTTAAACAGCCCCTGGCTGTGGCCGGAGATTTGGCATGTTAATCCCCAAATCGAAAACCCTCACCTTATTTTTCCGGGCGATCTGATTAAGTTGATATATCTCGATGGTCAGCCACGCCTGACCGTTGAACGCACCCTTAAAATGGTTCCAGGTGCAGCAGGTGGCGGTATCAATGGCGCAACTAAATTAAGCCCTAGTATCCGTGTTCAAAAAACAGAAGAGGCGATTACCTCAATCCCGCTGGATAGGGTGGATGCTTTTTTATCGCGTAGCCGTATTGTGGAACCAGGCGTACTTGAAGCCGCGCCCTATATGCTGGCAGGCCAGCAACAACACGTGATTGTAGGTGCTGGAGATCAGGCTTATGCACGAGGCAGTTTTGACTCCAGTATTTCCAACTACGGGATTTACCGTAAGGGCCAGGTATTCAAGGATCCTGTTACCAGAGAGTTGTTGGGTGTTTATGCCCAGGGTATCGGTACTGTTGCAGTTGATAATATTGAAGGTGAAGTGGCTAGTGTTGATGTAATTCGCACTTTTGAAGAGATACGCCCCGGAGATCAGTTGCTGCCCAGCGAAGATCGAGCGGTTGAGTCTATGTTTTATCCAAGCGCACCAGATGATGATATCAACGCCCAGATTATAGCCGTTGAAGGTGGCGTCACCCAGGTGGGTAAGTTCAATGTGGTGATTATTAACCGCGGTGAGCGAGAAGGTCTGCAGATTGGTAATGTGCTCGCGATTTATAAAACAGGTGAGGTAGTACGTGATCGGGTCCAGGGTGGTAGAGTAGCCTTGCCAGATGAACGCGCAGGACTGCTAATGGTTTTCCGTACCTTTGAAAAACTGAGTTTTGGTTTGGTGCTGGAAGCGGATCGTGCGCTGGCAGTAAACGACAAGGTAAAAAACCCCTGATTGATCTCAAATAATCGCCCCCGCTTCGGGGCGATTGCTTTTTCAAGGACGATAATAATGCAAGCTCTGCTGGATTCTTCCCTCGCCAAATATCTACTCTTTCTACGTTTGCCTGAAACTGGTGCTGGTACTTACTGGCAGTTGCATGAACAGGGCGTGGATATTGAAACCTTGCTGGATAAACCGGTCTCTTCGCTAAAATCTTTTTTGCGCCCCGCTGCGTTGGAAGCGCTTTTGGCATTTAGATCTGGTTCACCACTGACTCAAAGGTTGCAGCAAGACCTCGCTTATATCGCAAGCCAGCCGGATTTACATTGCCTGACTTTTGATGATCCTCTCTACCCACGTTTGTTGCGCGAAATCCCTAAACCACCGCCTCTGTTATTTGTGCGTGGCGACCCCAATTGCCTGAGTTTGCCGCAGGTCGCCATGGTGGGCAGCCGCAATCCTACGGCCGGTGGTATTGAAAATGCCGAGCGTTTCGCTCGCTATCTTTCCGAATGTGGTTTTGCTATTACCAGTGGTCTGGCGTTGGGAATTGACGCGGCTGCCCACCAGGGTGCATTGAATGCGGGTGGTAAAACTATTGCAGTGATGGGAACAGGTATAGATTTAATTTACCCCTCCCGTCATCGTGGGTTAGCCCAGGCTATTTTGCATAGTGGCGGTGCTCTGGTTAGTGAATTCCCTTTGGGGGTTAGCTCACAGGCTGCGAATTTCCCCCAGCGCAATCGAATTATCAGCGGGCTAAGCGGAGGAACGTTGGTAGTTGAAGCGGCGGTTCAAAGCGGTTCGCTAATCACTGCCTCCTATGCCTTGCAGCATGATCGGGAGGTTTTTGCAATTCCCGGCTCTATCCATAACCCGTTGGCGCGGGGTTGCCATCAGTTGATCCGACAGGGGGCAACGTTGGTTGAAACCGCTCAGGACATAGTCGATCAGTTGGCTGGATTGATCAGCTATAAACGTCAGGAGTGTGCTTTTTCTACCCAATCCCTGTTTGATGAACCTCAAACCAATGAAGCCGTTCTGTTGCTAGATGCCAGCGAACAGGCCTTGCTGGATGCGCTGGGCTTCGATCCACTACCGCTGGATCTGCTGGCGGAGCGAACTGGCGCCGACATAGGCAGCTTGTCCGCAGGTCTGATAACGCTTGAGATTAAAGGCCTGGTACAGCAGATAGGTGCGTGCTATCAACGGGTTTAATTGAGCTACGTGCGAAGCAATGGGTGCATCTTTAGCGGCTAAGCTGGGATAATAGTGATCGCTGTTATCCGCTTAAAAACGAAAGGTGTTATCCATGTTTGAATGGTCGCTCAATCCACGTGTTCGCTTCGCTGCCCGGCAAATGCGCCTGGGTGGGGTGGTGGCCTACCCTACCGAAGCTGTTTGGGGCTTGGGTTGCAATCCCCATGACGAAATGGCAGTTATGCAGTTACTGGCGCTCAAGGGTCGACCGGTCGAAAAAGGGGTAATTTTGCTGGCGGCCCATATCCGTATGTTTGAGCCTCTGTTATCCCATCTGGATGATCTGCAGCGTCAGCGCTTGAAAAACTCCTGGCCAGGCCCTTACACCTGGTTGGTGCCCAACAATGGTTTGGTGCCGCCCTGGGTTACTGGCAGATTTCCCAGTGTTGCCCTGCGGGTGACTGATCACCCGGTTGCGGCCGGTTTATCGCGTGCGTTTGGCGGGCCCATAGTTTCCACCTCCTGCAATCCGGCAGGTTTGGCACCGGCGCGCGCAATTGATCAAGTGCGCCGCTATTTTGGCAACCAGTTGGATGCCGTCACTTCCGGACAAGTTGGCAAGCGTGCCAGTCCCTCGGAAATTCGCGATCTGCTTTCAGGTGAAATTGTGCGCCCCGGCTGATTGGAATATTCATTGGCACTAACTTTTCCCCTTTGTGATTAGGCCGCGTAGAATAGCGGCCCTTTCCCTCCCCCGTCTAAGGACCTTGTCATGACACTTGTTTCCGGGCCGGATAAAGCCGCCGTAAAAGCTTATTTATTGGATCTTCAGGATCGCATTTGCCAGGCACTGGCAGCCGAAGATGGCGGGGCCGAATTTTTCGAAGATAGTTGGATTCGCACCGAAGGCGGCGGTGGCCGCTCACGGGTGTTGACCAATGGCAAGGTGATCGAAAAAGGCGGGGTTAATTTCTCCCATGTTCACGGCACCCAAATGCCTGCTTCGGCGACTGCCCATCGCCCGGAGTTGGCGGGGCGCTCGTTTGAAGCCATGGGGGTTTCGCTGGTTATTCATCCGCATAATCCCCATGTGCCCACCAGTCATGCCAATGTGCGCTTTTTTATTGCCGAGAAAGAAGGTGCTGCCCCTGTGTGGTGGTTTGGTGGCGGTTATGACCTCACGCCTTACTATGGCAACGAAGAGGATGTTATTCATTGGCACCAGACTGCTAAAAATGCTTGCGATCCACTAGGAGAGCATCTTTATCCCAAATTCAAAAAATGGTGTGACGACTATTTTTTCCTGAAGCATCGCGGTGAAGCGCGCGGCGTGGGTGGATTGTTTTTCGATGATTACAATGCCGAAAATTTCGAGCACAGTTTTGCCCTCATGCGGGCTGTTGGTGACAGCTACATTCCTGCGTACGTACCGATTGTAAATGCACGTAAAGCCACCACATTTACGGAACGCGAACGCGAATTCCAGCTCTATCGTCGTGGCCGTTATGTGGAATTTAATCTGGTCTATGACCGAGGTACCTTATTTGGTTTACAAACTGGTGGACGCACCGAATCTATTTTAATGTCTCTGCCGCCGTTGGTGCGCTGGGAGTACAACTGGCAACCGGAAGCAGGCAGTCCTGAAGCGGAGCTCTACGAAAAATTTTTACCGCACCGCGAGTGGCTCAAATAGCTAAAGCGCAATAAAGCTGTGCAACTATTGGCAATATCTTGATTTCTTTGGAATTCTCATGACAGATTTATACGCGGTATTTGGTAACCCAATCAATCACAGCAAATCGCCGGCAATTCATCGCCAGTTTGCTGAGCAAACTGGCCAGGATATGCATTACACCAAGCAATTGGTAAATGAAGGCGAATTTGAGCAAGCGGTGCAGGATTTTTTTGCGCAAGGTGGTAAAGGTTTAAACATCACTGTACCTTTCAAGTTGAATGCGTTTGATTTTGCCTCAAAGCGCACGCCGCGCGCTGAGCGCGCAGGCGCGGTGAATACACTCGCATTGCTGAGTGACGGCACTATTCTGGGGGATAACACTGATGGCATAGGTATGATTCATGATATGCATAACCTGGGCTGGGAAATTCAGGGGAAGCGCGTCTTAATTCTCGGTGCTGGCGGTGCTGTGCGTGGTATTTTACAGCCGCTGCTGGAGGAAAATCCGGCGCGTGTAACAATCGCCAATCGCACCCTGAGCAAAGCAGAAGAGCTGGCAAAAAATTTCCTCGACCTGGGTGATATCCAGGCTAAATCCTTTGAACAGTTGGCCGGCAATAGTTTTGATATCGTGATCAATGGCACGTCAGCCAGTTTGCAAGGTGAGTTACCGCCCTTACCGGATAATTTATTGGCAATGTCAGCAAGTTGTTACGACATGATGTATGGTTCAGAACCAACAATTTTCTTGCAGTGGGCAAAAAATCATGGTGCAGCCCACGTTGCCGATGGTTTGGGAATGTTGATTGGACAGGCGGCAGAGTCGTTTTATCTGTGGCGACAAATTCGCCCGGAAGTGGTGCCAGTGATTACTGCGCTGCGTCGTCAAATTGCGGAGAAGAAACAGTAAGTTTTACTGGTTTATTGCTATGGTGCTGGTGTGTTTTCGGCAGTGATGTTGTGGTGCTATGGCTTATCTTTCATTATTTTTTACTGCATTTATTGCGGCTACATTGTTTCCCCTTTCATCAGAGGCGCTGCTTGCGGCGCTCATCTACCAAAAATATTCTCTTTTGCTGTTGTGGTTGGCTGCAACCGCGGGCAATAGCTTAGGTTCTTGTGTGAACTGGTATTTGGGCAGGCAATGTTTGCGGTGGCAAGATAAGCGTTGGTTTCCAGTTGCCCCACTACAACTGGCTCGGGCACAACAGCGATTCCAACGCTACGGGCCTTTTTCGTTGCTGTTTGCCTGGGTGCCGGTAATTGGTGATCCATTAACGTTTGTTGCAGGTATTATGCGTGTGCCTTTTACTCAGTTCGTTGTGTTGGTTTTGCTGGGTAAGGCGGTGCGTTATGCGGTGGTTATTTGGCTTGCACAGATTGGTCTTGGTTAGCTCGTTATTGTTGTGGTAATAAATTCTTGGAAAAAATTGTCAATAGTTTTGGTGGTTCAATCCCGTCAGCTGTAGCTTGATCGTATGAATAACATACGCTGCCTGTATCAGAACAAGGTTATTATTAGGAGTTGGTTTTCTCAATATGGATACTATTCAAGAAGTAAGCCTTCCAAAGTTTATTTTATTTGTGTTGCTGGTAATTGCTGTGCCATTGGGATTCAGCCAGTTAATTATTCGTTATGTGTACACGCAATGGTTAGAGCCGCAATCGACAGCGGGAACTGTGATGATGGCTGCTTCAGCTGTCCAGCAGCAATGGGATCCAAAGAAAAAAAATATTCTTATTATTGGCAATTCTCGTATTGGTGAAGGAGTCTCTGCAAAGCAAGCGAATAATGCCATTAATAATAATGAATACAATTTTGTCGTTCTTGGTCTTCCTGGTACGACGCCTAGAATTTGGTTTTATGTACTAAATAGTCTTGATAAGGACGCGAATAAATTTTTTGCTGTTTACTTAATGGCTGAAAATTATAGTGATACTGCCGAAGAGAATTACAATGACCGTGAAATAGATACCTCCTATTTGGCTGCAATACTCACTCTGGGCGATTTGTCGACCTATCCCGCTTCGTTTGATGACGAAAAAAAATCAGCGGATGCCTTTCGTAATATTGTATTTCCCATAGCATCATTGCAAAAAGATATCTTGCAATTTCTAAAAAATCCATACGCACGTATCACTCAAGTACAACTGTGGCGACAGGATTATATAAAATGGATCGCCGATTATACCGGCCGGTCAGAACGACTACCGGATTTGGATCAATTGGAAAATGCTCCCGCGATTTTAACTCAATTGGCAGATTGGCAAAGGCCGGGGATGGAATGGTATTTTCAGGCCGTGCCCAGATGTAATCAGGAGTATTTGCATAGTTTTCGTTACAACTCACGTTGGTTTGGTGCAATTAGCTCGCACTACTCCAGAAGTGCAGTTCACTTGGGAGTGTTTATGATTCCGCGAGGCCCCTATCACAATCAGTTGGGGTGTGAATCTAGGTTAAAAGGTAGCTTGGCATCACTACATCGCAAGGGGCGTATTGATCTTATCCCCAGTGACATAGCAATTCCCTTGGAAAAACCTGAATACTTTTTTGACCATCTGCATGTCAATGGCGCAGGCCGAAACCTGTTCTCTAAAAATCTGGCTGTCGCCATTGTAAGTCAGCTGGAAGATTGATCATTATGCAATTTGATACTTTTGGTTATTGGCTGTTTTTCTTTATTGTCCTGTTACTTTTTGCATCTCAGCAGCAGCGTAATGCTCGTATTGTTTTGTTGGTAGCAAGTTATACATTTTATGCTTTTTGGGATGTTCATTTCCTGTTGCTGCTGGGCGGTTCCACTTTAGGTAATTATTATCTGGGACGTTTAATTGATGGTTGCGCAGGTAAGCGGAAACGCATGTTCCTGATTATTGCCATAGTAGCCAATCTTGCGTTGTTAGGTTTCTTCAAGTACTGCAATTTTTTTATTGATTCATTCAGTGCACTATTTGGCTTGAATGGACAATCATTGATGCTGAATATAGTCCTGCCTGTAGGAATCAGTTTTTTTACATTTGAAGGAATTGCTTATGCAATGGATATTTATCGAAAAGATATACGTGCCGAGCGTAGCCTGCTTAATTTTTCATTGTTTATTTCATTTTTTCCGCACTTGATTGCTGGTCCAATTATTCGGCCTCATGATTATTTTCCCCAGCTGGAGCAGTCTTGGCGTTTAACGCGCGCGAGTATCCAATGGTCTGGATATCAAATTATAAAAGGACTATTTAAAAAGTTGGTATTGTCAGATTCGGTTGCAGCTTATGCCAACCAGTATTTTGCGGGTGATGGCAGTGTTAGTGTTTGGGCAGGTGTAATTGGATTCGGGTTGCAAATCTATTTTGACTTTTCTGGCTACACTGACATGGCACGTGGTTGTGCGCGTCTGTTTGGTATTCAATTACCCATTAACTTTGATCGACCCTATTTAGCTCACAATATCAGCAAGTTTTGGCGCAAATGGCATATTTCACTGTCGTCTTGGTTACGTGATTATTTATTCATTCCGCTAGGGGGAAGCCGGGTCGCTGTCTGGAAAATTCATCGCAATCTTTTTATTGTGATGATTCTGGGTGGTCTATGGCATGGTGCTAGTTGGGGATTTGCATTGTGGGGTTTGTGGCATGGATTACTATTAAGTATCCACAAATTAAGTGTTGATATTGCTGGTGAAAAATTAAAATTATTTTTTACCTGCAAGCCGGGGTTGGTGATTGGCTGGTTCACAACCATTCTCTGTGTTTTTGTGGGATGGATACCTTTTAGGGCAACAAATTTTGAGCAGGCGTTGCGTGTTACTGGCGACTTTCTGGCGATATGGAATTTTAGAACGAACAGTTTGCCAGCTGTAATTTTTGGTGTTATCGGGTTCTCTGCTATTTATATGTTTGTGGATCGCCATAAAATCATTGATAAAAATTTGGAGCAAGGGATTTCCTGGAATGCATATATTTTAAGCATGGGATTGGTGTTGTGTTTGATTGACATTTTTATGGTGAGGAATGTCACCATTCCTTTTATTTATTTTCAGTTTTAGCGCGGTTTGCGAATTTGAGAAAACCAACTTTCCGCCATGCACATATCGATAAACCACAGCAGCGCCTTACCCGAATTGTTTTTTCGCCAGGCGATATAAAGTGGAATATTTGGGCGCGGTACTGCGCAATCCAAAACGACTAAATCCCCGTGCGCAATTTCATTGTGAATTAAATGTTTGGGTAAAAATCCAATTCCCACGCCCATAATTTGTGCTTGAATTTTTGCGGCGACGTTAGGGACGCGAATAATTTGCCGGCTTTCCAATAAACCCGATGAGCGCCCCGGTGTAGTGAGCGATGAATCGGCAATGACTATGGTGGGAAATGCGGCTATGGCGGCGGCGTCTACGGGGCCATTATGAAAACGCAGTGGGTGTTCGCGCGCAACAGCAAATATAAACTCCACTTCACCTATCAACCGATACTCAAAAATCCCTTTGGGTAAATCGCCGCTGGCGCCCAGTGCCAGGTCGCAGCGTTCGGCGATTAGTGCATCCCAGGTGCCGCCCAATACTTCTTCGCTAATGGTAATAGCTACACGTTTATCCAATTGATTGAATGCGTTGATGTGCTGTAGCAAGGGCGCAAGTGGCAGCACAGTGTCAATGGCAATACGCAACTGCGTTTCCCAGCCGGATTCCAACTGCTGTACGGCCTCCTCGATAGCACTAGCCGCTTGCAACAGTTGGCGCCCCTGCTCTAAGAGTAGGCGCCCAGCGTTAGTCAGCTGGGCCTTCTGCTTGCTGCGATCAAACAAACTGATGCCGAGATCTGACTCAAGCTTCTGGACAGTGTAGGAAAGTGCCGAGGGCACCTTGAACAGGGCTTCAGCGGCGGCGCCAAAGCTGCCTTTGCGGTCGATAGCGTCCAGTACTCGCAAGGCTTCCAGGGTGATAGCGTGGTGCATGGTTCGGCCGTCTCTTATTTGTTCAAAAAATTTGAATTAAAAGGTCAAAATCTTCCGCTTTTTTATCGCCAGTGACAAGCCTATTCTGGCAACAAGTGAGGCGAACACTGAAATTCAGTGCGCCAAACCATAAACCCTAACCCTATAGATAGCATTCAAATTTTTTGGAGATAATCATGAGTGTAATGACTAAAGTAGTAGCAACTAACAACAGCTTCTCGCAACTGGCCTTGCGTTTACCCTTGGGTATCATCTTCGCCGCCCACGGCGCCCAGAAATTGTTTGGCTGGTTTGGCGGTTACGGTTTGCAAGGCACCGGCCAGTGGATGGACTCAATCGGTCTGGGACCTGGTGTGGTGATGGCGGCCCTGGCAGGCTCAGCAGAATTCTTTGGCGGTCTGTTCCTGATTCTTGGCCTGCTCACTCGCCCAACGGTGCTGGTGTTAGCAGTGACTATGGTGGTGGCGATTTTGTCGGTGCATATCAATAACGGCCTGTTTATGAGCAACAACGGTTATGAGTTTGGCCTGGCGTTATTGGCTGGTGCGGTATCTCTGCTGATTTCCGGTGGTGGCCGCGCGAGTGTGGACAGCCTGATTACCAAACGCTAACCATAGTGAGTGGAAGTAAAATATTCTCCACCCGTTAATTGAAAAAAATGCTGCGCGGAAATTGGTTTGCGCAGTGAGCAACGGAGGTAAATCATGATCAGTATCAGACGCAGCCATGAACGCGGTGGTGCCAACTTCGGTTGGCTGGATAGCAAACACACGTTTTCGTTTGGCAGTTATTACGATGAGCGTCATATGGGGTTTTCTGCGCTGCGTGTCATTAACGATGACCGCGTGACTCCCGGAGCAGGCTTTGATACGCACGGTCATCGCGATATGGAAATTATCAGTTACGTGCTCGATGGCGAAATTGCCCACAAAGATAGCGAAGGTAATGTGGCAACCCTGCCGGCGGGTGAATTCCAGTTGATGTCTGCTGGCAGCGGTATTCGCCACAGTGAATTCAATCCCTCGCGCACTAAAGGCCTGCATTTTTTGCAAATCTGGATTCAACCAAATGTGTACGGTGAAACTCCCGGTTACCAGCAAAAAGATTTTGGCAGTAACCCGGGATTAACCCTCGCGATAAGTCCGGATGGTGAAGCAGGCAGTTTGGTTATCAAGCAGGATGCACGCGTTTATCAATTGTTGTTGGCACCGAGTGAGACGGCACAATTAAATACCAATACCAAACGTCACTATTATGTGCATGTGATCGATGGTGAATTAAAAATTGCCGGCGAAACAGTTAAACTAGGCGATGGTGCAAAACTGTCTGATATAAGTGCGCTGCAGTTAAACGCAACCAAACAACGGGTAAAAGCCTTGGTGTTTGACTTGCCGTAGCGGGTAGAGGAAAAATTCTGGTGAATAGTTTTCACCAGAATTTTTCCTGAGGTCGCTATTTAGTCACTCGCAAACTTAATTTGTGCGGAAAACCGTCCAGGCTGGCAATTAATTCGTCGCCAACAACTACCGGTCCAACGCCAGCCGGCGTACCAGTAAAAATCAAATCGCCTGCTTCCAATTTTATAAAGCACGACACCTGCGCAATCAGTTCTGGAATTGACCAAACCATATCGCGCCAGTTGCCGCGTTGTACTTCAGTGCCGTTGCGTGTTAATACCAAATCGCCGAATTGTTCCAGATTATTGAGCTTGCCGCGTTGGATGGCGGTGCAGGGTGCCGAGCCATCAAAGCCTTTGCCCAGTTCCCAGGGGCGGCCGAGTTTTTTGGCTTCTTTTTGCAAGTCGCGACAAGTCATGTCCAACCCCACTGCAAAACCCCACACATAATCGGCGGCGGCGTCGGCTGGAATTTTTTTGCCGGATTTACCAATCGCCACCACCAACTCAAGTTCGTGTTCAACCTGTTGTGAAAAATCAGGATAGTGAAAATCGTCGCCGTTTTGCGCTAACGCACTTTGTGGTTTAAAAAAGAAAAAAGGCGGTTCGCGCTCGGGGTCGTGACCCATTTCGCGGGCGTGTTCGGCGTAGTTGCGACCAATACAAATAATTTTATTAACGGGGAATACTTCCGTGCTATCAATAACGGGCAGTGAATAGCGCAACATAAAAATCCTTTGATGGGTAAGTTAATTAAAGCAGCGGTTAATAACGTAACGATAAATAAAGTAACCAGGAATTAATCGAGACTGGAGCTTTCTTGTGAAGATTTATCTTCCGCAAGGTAAGCATTTTTCAATTTCACATAGTTATTGGCCGAGTAGGTAAAAAAGCTACGCTCGGAATCTTTTAGCGGACGGATTTGTCTTACCGGTGTACCCATATACATAAACCCGGATTCGAGTCGCTTGCCGGGAGGCACCAGTGAGCCGGCACCTATCACCACGTCATCTTCCACTATGGCACCATCAAGAATGGTGGAGCCAATGCCAATTAATACGCGATTGCCAATAGTGCAGCCGTGCAGGCATACCGAATGCCCCACGGTCACATCATCGCCAATTGTGAGCGGGTGGCCGGCGGGGTTGTAACTGCTGGCATGGGTGATGTGCAGCACCGAGCCATCCTGCACACTGGTGCGTGCACCTATGCGGATGCGGTGCATATCGCCGCGAATCACGACGCAGGGCCATACAGACGCGTCCGCCCCCAGTTCCACATCACCGATAACCACAGCGGATTCATCCACAAAAACCCGCTCGCCCAGGCGTGGTGTATGACCTTGGAAACTTCTTATTGCGCCCATTAATAATTCCTCGAAATCCAACACAATCTTGGGTGTATGATACGCGAAACCGCGTTTGATTTTCGCCTGACGGAGTTATTGCATGACCAATCCCTTGCTTGCTGCTCATACCCTGCCCCCTTTTTCTTCCATTCGCGCCGAACAGGTAGAACCGGCGGTGCGCCAACTGATCGATGAGGGACGCACCCAGTTAAAATCCTTGCTGGACGGGCTCACAGTACCGACCTGGAACAATCTGGTTGCACCGATAGAGGAGCAGGGCGATAAATTGGATCAGGCATGGGCGCCGGTCAGCCATTTAAACTCGGTGGTTAATAGTGAGGAGTTGCGCGAAGCCTATACAAAAAGCATCGCCTTGCTGACCGATTATGCGACTGAATTCAGTCAAAACGAAGCGTTATACAATGCGTACCGGCAACTGGCCGCTAGCAGCGAGTTTGCGCAACTCACCCAGGCGCAACAGCAAACTATTAACAATGCGCTGCGCGATTTTCGCTTGGGCGGTGTTGCCTTAAATGAAGCCGATAAAAAACGTTTCGGCGAAATTCAGAAGCGTTTGTCGGAATTGTCCACACAATTTTCCAATAATGTTCTGGATGCAACCCAGGCATGGTACAAGCAATTTGATACTGCCGATGCGCTGGCGGGATTGCCTGAGTCGGCGTTAGCACAAGCGGCCCAGGCTGCTGCACAGAAAAATCTCCAAGGCTATGTAGTGACACTGGATTTCCCCTCCTACTACGCGGTAATTATGTACGCCGATAATCGCGCATTACGCGAAGAAATTTATACCGCTTATGTTACCCGTGCATCTGCCTCTGGAAAAAAAGCAGATGGATCTTCGGCCGCTGAATTTGATAATGGTGCTCTGATTTCAGAGACACTTGCACTGCGTCATGAGCTGGCGCAGTTGCTGGGGTTTGCGAATTATGCCGAGCGGTCACTGGCCAGTAAAATGGCGGAGTCGCCTGCGCAGGTGCTGCAATTTTTAAATGAGCTTGCACAAAAATCCAAACCCTTTGCTGAACAGGATTACGCCGAGTTGTGCACATTTGCGGCTGCACAAGGTTGCACGGATTTACAAGCCTGGGATACCACCTATTACAGCGAAAAACTACGTGTAGAAAAATATTCCGTTTCTCAGAAAGAGTTGCGCCCTTATTTCCCCGCAGAAAAAGTGATTGCCGGTATGTTTGAGGTGGTGCAGCGCTTGTTTGGTATTCAGGTAAAACAAATTGCGCAGTTCGATACCTATCACCCGGATGTGCGCTTTTTTCACATTGAAAAAAATGGCAAACAGATTGCGAGTTTTTATCTCGACCTGTTTGCGCGCGATAAGAAGAAAGGCGGTGCCTGGATGGCGGATTGTCGTGTGCGTCGTAAAACATCCGCAGGTTTACAATTGCCTGTCGCCTTTTTAACGTGCAACTTCACTCCGCCGGTAGGCGATGCCCCTTCGCTATTAACCCACGATGAAGTGACCACCTTATTCCATGAATTTGGCCATGGCTTGCACCATATGCTCACGCAAATCGATGTGGCGGCGGTGAGCGGTATTAATGGCGTGGCCTGGGACGCGGTGGAACTGCCCAGTCAATTTATGGAGAACTGGTGCTGGGAGCCGGAGGCCATCCCGTTAATTTCCGGCCACTATCAAACTGGCGAGCCATTGCCACAAAGTTTGCTGGATAAGATGCTTGCCGCCAAAAATTTCCAATCGGGTTTGCAAATGATTCGCCAGCTGGAATTTTCTCTGTTCGATTTTCGCTTGCACGCGGAATACAACCCGGCCACACCTAAATCTGCGCAGGAAGTATTAAATGAAGTGCGCGAATTGGTAGCGGTTATCAAACCACCTGCATTCAATCGTTTTGAAAATAGTTTTAGCCATATTTTTGCGGGCGGCTATGCGGCGGGTTATTACAGCTATAAATGGGCAGAGGTCTTATCGGCTGATGCCTATTCACGTTTTGAAGAGGAAGGTATTTTCAATGCGCAAACAGGCGCGAGTTTCCTGCAGGAGATCTTGCAACAGGGTGGCAGCCGAGCACCTATGGAGTTGTTTAAAAATTTCCGTGGACGCGAGCCGCAAATCGATGCGCTCCTGCGTCATTCCGGCATCACTCCCGCTAATACTTCAGGGGAGGAGGCAGCCTGATGGCCTATAGCAGCAAACGCCGTTTTGTCGCGGGCGCCGTGTGCCCGCGCTGCTCGGAGATGGATAAACTGGTGGTCTACAGCGAAGGAGGCAAAGACTAT
>JAGKXA010000258.1 GCA_021151615.1 Cellvibrionaceae bacterium
ATAGCAAAACATTATTTTGTTATTGTCAATTAGACTCCTACTTACTTTTGGATATATGTTCCAGCTTGTCAGTGTTATTGAGGATTGCATCCCAAACCCATCCCAACCAGGCCTTGTGAACGGTTGGACGTGGACAGCCGGAGATTACCCCTCTTTGACAGAGAGGGGCTGGGAGGAGATTAAAAGCGTTAACAGCGTGACGAGCGGAATCAAACCCGATAGACAGGGGAAACGATTGAGGAATTACAGACTGCCGGAAGCCTTTAGCTGCTGCAGAAATGCGATATGTGCAGCGTGAGTATTAGCACCGCTATAGGGCAGCAAGGTCCAGAGTTCTGCTGCTGCCATGCTTGCACCCGGTGCCAGCACTCTGTAAGGCGCATGCACTTCCAATTCCAATAGCCCAGCGTCCGGCTCTGCATGCAAAAACTCCTGATAAAGCTCAATCTGCCCCTGCTCGGGGTGAATAGCATTTTTGGGCTGCAGGGAGAATTGGATAATCAGTAATTGGTCGTCGCGAAATGCCGCCATCCACCCTTGTGATGGCTGGATAAACACCTTGCCTTTACGCCCCTGTTTTTGCATTGAGTTCGCATTTTCCAATGTGAAAATGCCATCGCTCAAGTGATGAGTTAAGCCATCGTAGGTTGCATCCGAAAAATGTTCGACGCGCACATCACTCATAGTCGCGACAGGCACATAAACCTGTGAGGTGTAAGGTACACGCGAGTTAAACCAGATATCCCAGGCAACATTGGAATCGCGGATACTGGTTGCCTCTACATCCAGTTTTATCTGGTTTGAATTGCCATCGACCAAGCTGTAGGTCTTTTTTACCACCACGCCAGATACCGGGCTGTTGGGGCTCTGCAAAATCACTCGTTGCGCATTTTTTTCCCGGGTTTCGTTTTTCGCCAAAATCAAATACGGATCTGGAGGCCATACGGCTTTTGCCGCGCGGCGTTCGTCGTTAAGCAATTGCTGTTGCCACCATTGGCTTTGCGGCCCCACCCAGATTTCATGCCCAAAATAAGCAATGTTATTCGCCGTTGGTGAAACATCCGGATTGGGATCAGTGACAACAGCACCACCCACTTTTAAAAAATTGGGTTTGTTAAGCAGATGAGCAGACAACAAACGCCCACCGATATCCGGGGTAATTTCCACTGCAAGAGTATCGGTAGCAAGACGAATAGTTTCTACTTCAGCTTGGGCCGAAAGCGCTAAAGGAACAAGCATAAGAAAAAAAATCCTTATCAAAAAAATAAATGTTTTGGACATGTTTGATCTCTCACCGGAAGCAATTATTCGCTCGCGCACCTGAGCCTAAGCAGGCTGCTTTTTTTTGCGCAAAGCTACTTTTATCGGGCGCAGCTACTTTTATGAGTAAAGCAAATAGACGGCGCGAATGCTCTCATTACCATTCGCAGATGTCACTGGTTGATGGTCAGTTTATTAAGGTCAAAAGCTACAGCAAGGGTTTGGTATTTAAGATATGCAGCAATTTCTGTAAATGCTCGCAACATTCACTACCCAGAGGTGTCGGATATCCACCATCCACATGGGTAATGAGTTGTTTTTCGTAGAGCCTGCAGGTGGCAGCAATCAAATCAGGCGCAGCATTCGAATGCACCTTTAAACCAGCCTGGTGATTAGCAGAATCAAACATCTGCAGGATTTGCAGTTCGGCAACTATCTCGGCACTGATGGGCATAATTTGCCTCCGTTATTATTGAGTGACAGCGGGACTATTGAAATGACAGCGGGTTAAGCAGTGTATGGACTGTTAACAAATAGCACAGGACACCATTATCGCCACTGTTTATCACCGCAAAAACAAAAAACTCCCGGTCTTTCAGGCCGGGAGTTTTTTACTAAGATAGGAATTTCTGAATTATTGCAAAGGCGGATAAGCGTTATTGATCAACACTTGAAAGCCCTCTTTGAACCAACGACCGGCGACAGGCGCATTCGCCATTGCACCGGTAGTGGTACCTGCCGCGTTGGTGTAAGTCGGGTCACAGTTGCGATCGAAACCTTTCGCCGGATCCAATGGATCGAACGACAATTCTTTCGAAGCCGCACCATCAGACTCCCCTGGTGGCTTGACCCACACATACGCATCTATACCCGCAACTGGTGCCGATTGAGGACGCTCACCCACACCACCAGGCTGGTTACACCAGTTGCCACGGTGCGCACGACGATCAATGCGCGATTGGTCAACGAAGGTGTCCAGTGTGGTGCTGGTTGATTGCGCCGTCGGACGATTCGCACCGCCCCAACCATTGCGTGAGGTGTCTACCAACATACCAATTGTGGACGGGAAGCCAGCACCAATCATCGCCGTACGCCATGCCTGTACAAACGATACTTCACTGAAATGCGGGTTCCACTCGTAGAACTTGGCTTGACGGGTTTGGGTGCCACCACCGCTGCCCGGGAATGCACTGTTCGCCAGCGAATCCAGGAAGGGTTCGTACAATGGGGTATAACCAGAGGTGTTGGAAACAAAACCGGCAATGGAGTTAACACCACCTGTTGCGCCTTTAATGGCATCACCAATCAGGGTCACGGCTTTACCGAAGTTATCCGTCCAACCCAACCAGCCTGAGTGACCAATATCCACATACGAATAGACGTTGGTCAGCGGGTACAACTTGCTCAGGGTATAACGGGTATTGGCAACATAACCATAGGTTGCATCAGCCGCTTGCTGACAGGCCGGCGTGCTCAGGTTGGTTACCAGGTTTGGTAATGAGTCAGGCTCGATAATCGCAATAATACGCAGCGAAGCATATTTGGGATCCGAGAAAATATTGACCAGGGCATCAACATACTCGGTGCGATAACGCGTTGAACCTTCTACGCCCTGCTTCAACTCACCGTTAGAGGCAAGCGCATGGCAATCGCGGTTCGGGAGGTCATAAACCACCACTTTGATCACGTTGGCGTTTTGATCAATGGCTGCATCCAAGTGATCACGCAATCCCCAGGAACCATCCGTCGGTGCAATAGCGCCGATGCGATCCATCCACACGGCGGTACTGTAACCCGCCACTTTGGAACCACCGGGTTCAGCCTGAGCTTTGGCAGACCAGATTGGGTCTACATACCAACGCGCATCGACAAACGGGTTATCCATGCGCACGCCAGGAGTAACGCTCGAGCGTGAACTTGAGCTTACGATACTGGAGCGTACCGATGATGTAGTAGCAACACTTGAACTGCTGGGTGCAATCGAGCTGGTAGTGGCTAGGGATGAGCGTGAGCTTGGCGCCACCGAACTTGCCACCACCGAACTTGGAGCAACCGAGCTTGGAATCACCGAACTGGTAGTTGCAATTGAAGAACTGCTTGGGCGCGAACTGGAGATTGCACTTGAACTGGCGCGTGGCACAGTCGCCAATGCTTCTGCAACACCTTGGTAAGCAAGTTTCTTTTGCAAGCTGTCGTTGAACAACAACGGCCAATCCGGCAGGTTTTGATGGGTATAGAACCAGCTATCCGGATCTGCAATACCCCACACAACTACCCCACCGCGACGTGCGGGCGGAACTACATCCAAATAGGCCTGGATAATTTCTTTATAACGCGCCTTTTGACGATCAAGACCAGTACATGAGATCGCACAATCACTGCGGTTTTTAAAATCATTATTTGAATTTCCATCATATGGATTGTTGAGACGTACATCCAATTCAGAAATTTTGATTTTGAGCGTTGGGCTCAAATCAACAATTTTTTGCAAAGACGCACGAATATTGGCAATCGATGGGTAATCATTCATCACATGCATTTGGAAACCAACACCATCAATAGGTACACCGTTACTTAACAGGCGTTGCACCAAATTCACCAATGCAGTGGTTTTGGTTCCATTTTCTTCAGTGTTGAAATCGTTGTAATACAACTCTGCCGTTGGATCTGCAGCGCGCGCGCGACGGAAGGCTTCATCGATGTATGAAGGGCCAGCGTATTGGCGATAGAACACGGATTGGCGATAGCCATTTGCCGAACCACGACCATCATCATCTGCAGCATCAAACAATGCTTCGTTTACCACGTCCCAACTTCTAACCTTGCCGGCAAAGTGCGCTGCAACAGTATCAATATGACGTGCATAATCGGTACGGAAATTGGCATTGGTATCAGTAGCCCAACCTGGCAACTGGTAGCTCGGGTGCCAAACCAACGCATGACCATGCAATGATTTGCCATTGCTTGCTGCCCAATTTGCGAGACGATCAGCGTTAGTGAATGAGAAATTGCTACCAGAATACATGTAGCTCATTTTCATAATATTTTCAGCGACGATTTGGCTGAACTCTTCACGCACAATATTTTGACGGGCAGTGTTAGTGAAAATATCTGCAGCACCACTTCCAGCGGCAACTGCAACACCAATCGGGAAATCAGCCAGAGATTTCAAACCCGAACCACCTGAGCTGCTAGTAACACTTGATGATGCGACACTAGAGGGGGCAACACTTGAAGGTGCCACACTCGAACGAACGCTTGAACTGGATAGAGCCACACTTGAGGGCGCAACACTGGACGGCACAACACTTGAGGAAGCAACACTGGAGTGTACCGCACTCGAACTACCGCCAACCACACCATAAGGCGCAGGCTGACTGGCGCAGGTTGAACGTGAAATGCAACTTCTGTTGTTCTCATACCCCCAACCACTTTGTGTAGTGACACACAATGGATAGAGAGTACCGTACCAATTACATTGCTGCCCGCTCACTATACTCGTTGCAACCGAACTACTGGTCACAGCAAGCGATGATGAACTTCTTGCGCTACTGGCCGGGGTTGAGGAAGCAGGAGTTGAGCTAGGAACCGACGAGCTTGTACCGCCACAAATGCTACCGGTAATCACCGGACGTTCCGCACTACCGCCGCGCTTCTCAACTTGAAAACCAAATTGCACACTTTGGCCAGGCTGGATAGTACCGTTCCAACTCACGTTGCTTGCAGTGTAAGGATTATTCCCTGAAACATTAGCGTTCCAGGATCCTGACAATCGATTGGTTGCATATTGCCAACCTACTGTCCAACCATTGATAGCAGTAGTGCTGGTATTGGTAATGGTAATTGCGGCAGTCACGCCGGTATTCCATTCATTACTAATGCTGTAACTACAGTTTGCTGATTGCGCGAAAGATTGTGATGCAAAAAAACTGGCACTCACAACCACTGCAACACCCAGCGTTTTCTTCATAAACGCAGATTGCATGGCCATAGTCTCCTGGACTGGTATTGGAAAATATTGTTGTTATGAATCGTTCAATTCCGTGAATACTGCAAATCCCGGTGTGTTGACCTGAATAACCTTAGGCATTGATCAAAACTCAAAAAAGCCCGCTGTGTTGTTAGATTTTTTTCAATGAATCACTCGCGCAAAAAAATGGCCCATTGAAAACAATCGTTATGAATTTAAAAATCGATACTCCTGACAATAAAAATCCGGCCATCACAAAGTGAGGGCCGGAAAAGTCACAGT
>JAGKXA010000259.1 GCA_021151615.1 Cellvibrionaceae bacterium
CCAAGAAAGTTGTTGCAGCTGCTGCGAATCAATAAGGGGCGAAGAACATGAGCGTTTTAATTAACAAAGACACCAAAGTAATCTGCCAAGGCTTCACTGGCGCACAAGGTACTTTCCACTCTGAACAAGCGATTGCTTACGGCACCAAAATGGTTGGTGGTGTAACGCCAGGTAAGGGTGGTCAAACTCACCTCGGCCTGCCAGTGTTTAACACTGTTGCTGAAGCAGTAGAAGCGACTGGCGCAACTGCATCAGTTATCTACGTTCCAGCTCCTTTCTGTAAAGACTCAATCCTCGAAGCGGCTAACGGCGGCATCAAGTTGATCGTGTGTATTACTGAAGGTATCCCGACTCTCGATATGCTTGACGCAAAAGTGAAATGTGACGAGTTGGGCGTACGTTTGATTGGACCTAACTGCCCTGGCGTTATCACTCCAGGCGAGTGCAAAATCGGCATTATGCCAGGTCACATCCATAAGCCAGGCAAAGTAGGTATCGTATCGCGTTCAGGTACTTTGACTTATGAAGCCGTTAAGCAAACGACTGATTACGGTTTCGGTCAATCTACTTGCGTAGGTATTGGTGGTGATCCAATCCCAGGCTCCAACTTCATCGACATTCTGAAGTTGTTCCAGGCTGACCCACAAACCGAAGCAATCGTAATGATTGGTGAAATCGGTGGTTCTGCTGAAGAAGAAGCTGCAGCATTTATCAAAGCAAACGTGACCAAACCTGTTGTGTCTTACATTGCGGGTGTAACTGCGCCTGCTGGTAAGCGCATGGGTCACGCTGGTGCGATTATTTCTGGCGGTAAAGGTACTGCTGACGAGAAATTTGCTGCACTGGAAGATGCGGGTGTTAAAACCGTCAAGAGCTTGGCTGATATCGGCAAAGCACTGAAAGAAATCACTGGTTGGTAATCTCATCCGGCTAGTTGAAAAAGGCGATCTTCGGATCGCCTTTTTTATTGGTTTTTTAGTTCCCTTTTCTTTATCAACAGAGATCTGACGCGTTTCCTTTAGCGTAAAGACCAGTAATTTTGTATTTTTGGTCTCGTTATGCTCGCGCTTTGGTGGATTAAACGTGACTTTCGCCTTGATGATAATGCTGCCTTACATGCGGCATTGACTCAGTGTGGCCGAGTCATTCCGGTTTTTTTTCTTGAGTCGGATATTTATCTTGCTCAAGACGCTTCTGCCTTTCATCTACACGCACAGCTTACTGCCTTGGCTGATCTTCAACATTCACTGCGAGTGCGCGGGTCTGAGTTGCTGGTCGTACCACAGCGATACCCCAACCCTTGTTGCCACCACTGATTATTAATCAGCATGATTGTTATCAGATTCCACGGTTGCAGGAGCTTGCACCACAATTATTAGATGATCGGATTCAGTGGGCGAGTGTTCAGGTGGTCAATGAACGGCGCGCGCAACTTAGTGTTATACGCAAGAGCGATCAAGGCCAGGAAAGTGCACAGCGCGTGCTGATTAAGCATGGCTCCCGCATGAGGCAAAAACGAGCGAAAAACACGCATAAGTTTGATGCCAAGGTGCCATCGGTTGCCCAAATCGATTTGTTTGGTGCCTGATCTTAACGCGATGCGATACGCGCAAAATTAGCCTAAACTCTGAGCATGACTGTCAGCTGTAGAGCATGATCATGTTAGAAATCACTGAATACACAAAATTCCTGATCGGCCTGTTGGCGATAGTCGATCCCCTCGGCGCCATCCCTGTTTTTATCGCACTCACGGTTCACCAAAATAAAGAACAGCGGCTAAAGACAGCGCGTCTCACGGTTGTCTCTGTCTTTTTTGCATTGATGGTCGCGCTTTTATTTGGCGAGTGGATTCTTTGGGCTTTTGGTATCAGTGTTGATGCGTTTCGCTGCGCAGGCGGTGTGATACTCCTGCTGATGGGCTTGGGCATGTTGCAATCGCGCGGCCACACAGCCGCAGAAATCGAAGCGGCGCAAGATGAAACAATCGCACTGGTGCCGCTCACTATGCCGCTGCTTGCGGGGCCAGGGGCAATGAGTGCGGTGATTGTCTATGCTCACCAATCCAGCTCGGTTACGCATTACCTTGCGGTCACTCTGTGTATCCTGCTCGTTAGCGCTTCGTTGATACTGTGCTTTAAATTCCTCCCCTGGTTTGCCGAGCATTTGAGTAAACGCAGCATTGTAATGTCGACCCGAGTTATGGGTTTATTGCTAGTGGCCATTGCAGTGGAATTCATTGCAGGCGGCGTCAAGGGGCTTTTTCCACAGCTTGCGCTGAATTGATTGCTGATTTTTTCGGCGATAAAAAATGTCAATCCTATCTTGCTGCTTACTATCGATCCTTGTGCTCGGGTGAGCATTTCTTAATAACAAAATCAGTTACTGTGCTTGGAAGTGGCAGTAATATTTTTGATATATGTTCTTCGGCCGCAAAATCCCAGTAAGTTGAATCCAGCACTATTTTCACTTCGTTTATATGTTGAGAAGTGATACTTTATTTTTCACGAAAAATGTGGAAAATTGCGCGCCATTTTCCATTCTCGCCCCAGGTATTAACGCGACTGTTAATACTCACAATCTGTTAATTACACAGGACGGAAGTATTTTGAATAATTCAGAGGAATCCAAAATTTGGTCTGTACGCCAATCGGCTGATCTCTACGGTATTGACGAGTGGAGCAGCGGTTATTTTGGTGTTTCACCGCAGGGCGACGTTGTGGTGCGCACGACGACGCCTGAAGGAGAGGCTAATGTGTCGCTAATGGAGATTGTCGATGGTTTGCAACAACGCGGTTTGCAAATGCCGGTGTTGTTGCGCCTTGAAAATATTGTCGATTCACGTATCAGCATTCTTAATGATTCCTTTGCTCAGGCAATTGAATCGAGCGGTTATCGCGGGCAGTATCGCGGCGCATTTCCAATTAAAGTCAATCAACAAAAGCACGTAATTGCTGAAATCGCCCGTTTTGGTGAGCGCTACAATCATGGCTTGGAAGCGGGTAGTAAAGCTGAGTTGATGATCGCGCTGGCCACCCTGACGAATCGCGAGAGCTTAATTATCTGTAATGGTTATAAAGATGCCGAGTTCATTTCATTAGGATTAGAAGCGCGTAAGTTAGGATTTAACTGCTTTTTTGTTTTGGAAACGCTGAGTGAATTGCAGTCTGTGATTGAACGCAGTCGCGCGATGAATGTTGAGCCATTGATTGGTGTGCGCCTCAAGTTATCGACTAAAGTGGAAGGCCATTGGAGCGAAGATAGCGGTGACCGGAGTTTATTTGGTTTGAATACCAATGAATTGGTTGCTGTTATTGATACATTACGTGACGCTAATTTGTTGCATTGTTTTCAATTGTTACATTTTCATTTGGGCTCACAAATTCCTAATATTCGTAGCATTCGTGCCGGTGTGCTGGAAGCCTGCCGCTATTACATTGAATTGGTGGGCGAGGGCGCTCCACTCGGCTATTTGGATTTGGGCGGCGGTTTGGCAATTGATTACGATGGTACTTGCAGTACGAATGGACACAGTCGCAATTACTCAGTACAGGAGTATTGCATTGATGTGGTTGAAGCGATTCAAGAGAGCTTAGATGCACAAGGTATTGCACATCCGACTATCGTGACCGAGTCAGGGCGTGCAACAGTCGCACATACTGCGGTGTTACTGTTTAACATTCTCGATGTTACTCATTTTGAGCCTATGGCGCTACCCTCAGAGTTGCCTGTTAATTGCCATGAAATGATTGCGAATTTGTGGCACACACTGAATGTTACCTCTGTTGCGAATTTGCAAGAGTCTTACAACGATGTTATTTACTATCGCGATAAAATTCGCGATTTATTTAATTCCGGCGATATCAATCTACGCCATCGCGTTCTGGGTGAAAATATTTACTGGGCAGGGTTGCAGAAAATAGCAACGCTTCTGCCGCAAGTAAAACGCATTCCCGCTGAGCTGGAACGATTGCCGCAACTCTTGGCCGATATCTATTACGGAAACTTCAGTGTGTTTCAATCCCTTCCAGATTCATGGGCTATTGGGCAGGTATTTCCAGTGATGCCGATTCATCGCTTGAATGAGGAACCAACTCGTCAGGCAATCATCGCTGATTTAACCTGTGACTGTGATGGAAAATTGCAGAAATTTGCTAGCCCTGAAGGCGAATCAACTACCTTGTCATTGCACTCGATCAAACCGGGAGAGGAATACTATATTGGCGTTTTTCTCGTGGGGGCGTATCAGGAAACGCTCGGTGATTTGCATAATTTGTTTGGCGATACTAATGTCGCCAGCGTGCGTATTAATCCTGACAGTAGTATTGATTTTGTGCATGAGTTGCATGGCGATAGTATTGCGGACGTGCTGACCTATGTGGAATATGATCCAAATGTTCTCTACGAACAGTTTCGGCAAACCGCAGAGAATGCTGTGCGCGATGGCATTATTACGCTGGCAGATCGTCAGCAAATGCTGGCTGCATATTCTGAGAGTCTGCGTGGCTATACTTACTTTGAAAAATAGTGTTGATGTAATCTGTGGAGTCTAGCTGAATGGCAAAAGTGTTAATTATTGGAGCGGGCGGTGTCAGTGGCGTAGTGGTGCATAAATGCGCGCAGCTGCCCGAGGTGTTTTCAGAAATTGTATTGGCAAGCCGTACCTTGGCTAAATGTGAAGCAATCGCGGCGCAATTAAATCGTCCCATTAAAACGGCGCAGGTAGATGCGGATAATGTACCGCAATTGGTTGCACTGATTAATGCAGAAAAACCGGATTTGGTAATCAACGTGGCATTACCTTATCAAGACCTGACTATTATGGATGCCTGTTTAGAGGCCGGCGTTGATTATCTTGATACCGCAAATTACGAACCGCTGGATACGGCAAAATTTGAATATTCCTGGCAATGGGCGTATCAGGATAAATTTAAACATGCAGGATTAACGGCGTTGCTCGGCTCCGGGTTTGATCCAGGTGTAACCAACGTTTATACCGCGTATTTGAAAAAACATTATTTCGATGAAATTCATTATCTGGATATCATTGACTGCAACGCTGGTGACCATGGCTTGCCATTTGCTACCAATTTCAATCCGGAAATCAATATCCGTGAAGTCACTGCCAATGGCCGCTATTGGGAAAATGGTAATTGGGTTGAAACTGCACCGCTCAGCATTAATCGCGTATTTGATTTTCCTGCCGATATTGGCCCTAAAAAAATCTACATGATGTACCACGAAGAGCTGGAATCGTTGGTAAAACATTTTCCAGAAATTAAACGCGCGCGTTTTTGGATGACTTTTTCAGACAATTATTTAAAACATTTGGAAGTTCTTGGCAACGTAGGAATGACAGGCATCGAGCCGATTATGTTTGAAGGGCGCGAAATAGTTCCGCTGCAATTTTTAAAAGCATTGTTGCCAGATCCGGCCAGCCTCGGCCCCTTAACCAAAGGTAAAACCTGCAT
>JAGKXA010000260.1 GCA_021151615.1 Cellvibrionaceae bacterium
AGAAATATCTGTTTATTGATTCTGGTTTGGCTGCCAGCGCCAGGCTATTCAGGTTAAGCTCTTGGAGCGAGTCCAAGGCGATAAACCCTAGGTGTTGGTGCAAAGCTTGTTGCGCCCTTCCGATTTGGCACGATAGAGCGCCGCATCTGCCTCCTGCAAGAGCTGCTCGGCCCGTTCGATACCCGGGCGATAGGCGGCAATCCCTGCACTCAGGGTCACGTTAAAAGTAAGTTCTCCGGCACTAAAGCTGATTTCACGGAACCGCTGACGTACATCCTCCATCAGCATCACAGCCTCTTCCCTGCCGCAGCGTGGCAACACTGCAACAAACTCCTCACCGCCATAACGTCCCACGGCATCTGTTTTGCGCAACCGCTGACGCAGCAAATGAGCGATGGCTTTAATCACCTTGTCGCCCGCCGGGTGACCATAGGTATCGTTAATTTGTTTGAAATGATCCAGATCCAGCATCACCACGCTCAAGTCACCCCCACCACGCACTGTGCGGCTCAGTTCAATATCCACTTGCTCTTTTATACGCGAATGTTTGAGCAAGCCGGTCAGGCTGTCGCGATCCAGCGCATCGCTGAGTTGCCGGCTGCGCGCTGCACGGGTGGTGACCGCCGAGACCAGCTCGCGGTCATTCAGGGGTTTACTGAGAAAGTCGTCGCCCGCCCTTGCCAGTGCCAGCGCACGTTTTTCTACATCCTGCTCGGACGAGAGGTAAGTGATAGGCACCCGCAACCAATCCTGGTTCAGGCGGATAACCTGCGCTAGCTCAATACCGTTGCAGCCGGGCATATTGATATCCAGCAGCACCAGATCCGGGTGGAAATCCTGCAACAACTCGAAAATAATCTGGGGATTGTTGCTGATTTGCACATGAATCCCGGCGGCGTTCAATACCAGCTTATAGTGCTCGGCAAGTGCCAGGTCGTCATCAACAATCAACACCCGATGGGGTGCACTGCGATTGCGATCCAGATAGTGCTCAAAGCAATCCACCAGGCGGATAATATCCAGCGGCTTGACAAAATAACCCACTGCGCCGGCCTTTACCGCCGCGTGGTAGGCCTCAAAGTCAGTGCGGGTAGAGACAAAAATAACCGGAATAGGAGCAGGCAAATGCTGCTGCAGGATCATCACCGCTTCGGGTGCTTCTCGCCCCTCTTCGATAAACATAATGTCGCAGATCATAAAATCCGGTGGACGACGCAAGACCTCCGTCTCGGCCGCGGCGATAGTCGCGAAGTGTTCCACCTGGTGACCAAAGTGGCGCAGGGTCATGCAGACCTCTTCGGCGATATCCGGGTCATCCTCCAGTACATAAATCAGGGTGTTGGTTTTTTGCGGTGTGGTCTGCGATACCAGCGGCATGGGTTTGTGATTGCGTTCGGCCTGTAAATCGCCACCCAATGCCGCCACTGCAACCGAAAATACACGCAATATGCCCATATCAAGATGATCGCTTGCCAGCCATTCCTGGGCTTGCAACTCCAGTTTCTTGGCTTGTTTACCCAGATCGGTAAAGCCAAAACTGCCAGCGGAGCCTGCCAGTTTATGCAGGCGATGATTGAGTTGATTTAGCGCAGGGGTGCGTAATTCAGGATCGCTCAGATCGTTTACCAGAGCGCGCAATTGCGTCAATTCATTGGGCAAGCGCTGGGCATAGTCGTCGCGTAATGCCTGGAGTTTAGCTGCAATATCAGCATTTTTATCCATGGGAAAACGGCCTGTTCAAGGAGAGGATTTCTTATTGGCCGACATGAGCATCTGCCTGTTGCTTCTCACCCAACGTCGTTCGAATCATTAAGCTGAATAATAGGTGTGAAATAGGGGTTTAGCCAACTGGCTGGTTTGCATCAACCAACCTCACAACTGCAATTCAGCATAAAAATTTTGCTTTCGCGGGAAAAAAATTCTGTGCCCTGGCCACAGACTCCAATTAAAGCCTGACTATACTCAGCCCAATAACCCTTAATCTTTCACCGAACTGCCACACGGATCTCATGCTGAAACGAATCGCCGTCAAAGACATCAAGCTCGGCATGTTTATCTGCGAATTCTGCGGCTCGTGGATGGAACACCCCTTCTGGAAAACCCGCTTCCTGTTGGAGGATGAAAAAGATCTGCGTGCGATTCTCGCCAGCGGTATTAAAGAGCTCTGGATTGATGTCAGCCAAGGGCTGGATGCCAGTGCGGACACCACCGGGAAGACCGAAGCCGAAGTGGAACACGAAACCGAAGCCTTGCTATTAGAAGCCGAAAGGCCAGGCAATGCCGAGCGGGTGCCAATGGATGAAGAGTTAAAATCCGCTGCACGCCTGTGCAACCGCGCTAAAGAATCCGTCATCGAAATGTTTAGTGATGCCCGTATGGGTAAAGCCATTCAGGTAGAGAAAGCTCACGAGTTGGTGGATGAAATATCCAGATCCGTTTTGCGTCAGCCTCATGCGCTGATCAGCCTGGCACGCCTGAAAACGGCCGATGAGTACACTTATTTGCATTCAGTGGCGGTCTGCGCGCTGATGATTGCGTTGGCCAGACAACTCAATCTGGATGAAGAAACTGTGCGCGATGCTGGCATGGCCGGGCTGCTACACGATATAGGCAAAGTCGGTATTCCCCTGAAGGTGTTAAACAAACCGGGCAAGTTAACCGATGAGGAATTCGCGATTGTAAAATCCCACCCCGAACTGGGGGCCAGGATTCTGATTGAAAATTATCAGGTGCCACCAATGGCGCTGGACGTATGCCTGCATCATCACGAAAAGGTCGATGGTACCGGCTACCCATTCGGGTTAAAAGGCGACACCATCAGCTTGTTTGCCAAGATGGGGGCGGTGTGCGATGTGTACGATGCGATAACCTCTAACCGCCCCTATAAAAAAGGTTGGTCACCCGCCGACTCGATTCGCAAGATGGCCGAGTGGAGCAAAGGCCATTTTGATGAGGCGGTATTCCAGGCATTTGTAAAAACCGTCGGTATCTACCCCACCGGCTCGTTAGTGCGACTGGAAAGCGGGCGCCTTGCAGTGGTGATTGAACAAAACGAAGCTTCGCTGCTATTGCCCAAGGTGAAAATCTTTTTTTCTGCCAAAACCAAAATGCCCATCATCCAGGAAGTGCTGGATCTGGCCACACTACAAGGCAAGGAAAAAATCATCGGCCGCGAATCGCCCGACGACTGGGGTTTTAAAAACCTCGATTTACTCTGGTCAGACATGGCCTGACAACAGCCAAACACCGGCAATTAGTTGGTACGAAAACTAATGCCTGGCCCAAATATCGCGCAGCTCCTGTGCCAGCGTCATAGGATCAAAGGGCTTGGCGATCACACCGGCTGCACCCAGATTGAGATATCCCTGTACCTCTAGTGGCTGCACCTTGGCGGTCATAAAAACTACCGGGGTTTGCTCCAGCTCGGCAAAATTGCGCAGGCCTTTTAACGTCTCGGGGCCATCCATCCCCGGCATCATCACGTCCAGCAAAATTAAATCCGGCTTGAAAGGAACCGCCTTCTGCAAAGCTTCGCTGCCGCCACTGCAGGGTTCTACAGTAAAACCGCTGATTGTTTCCAGCACCATCAATGCAATGGCCTGGATATCGGGATCATCTTCCACATACAAAATACGGGTCAGTTCGCGAGTCATTGTGTTTTCCTGTTAATAAAAAATTTAATCGGTGGCGCTGTGCAGCGGAAAGATTGCATAGAAAGTGGCGCCTTTGCCCAATTCAGAATCAAACCCGATACTACCCTGCATACGCTCCACAAACGCCTTGCTAATTGCCAACCCCAAACCGGTACCGCCGCGCTGGCGCGAGTCTGATGAATCCGCCTGGGAAAATTTTTGAAATATGCGCGCACGGAATTCATCGCTCACGCCTGGGCCGTGATCGACCACTGCAATTTTTACCCGGTTGTCCTGCAAGCTCACCACCACTTCCACCTGTCCATTCGGCGGGGAAAATTTCACCGCGTTGGAAATAAAATTGGCCATGACTTGCTGCAGGCGCTGTGCATCGATATCGACCTGTACTTTTTCCACCGCAGCATCTGCCAGCAGCTGCAGGCGAATGCCGAACGTATCGGCGTAGGCGGTATTACCTTCAACCGATTGCTGCAGGATCGGCAGCAATAATTGCGCGCGCAGTTCAAACTGCATTTTGCCCGCCAGCAATTTTTCCATATCGAGCAGATCGTTAATCAGCAATGTCAAACGCATGGAATTTTTGTGGGCGATAGTCAGCATGCTGTGAATATTGGATGGCAAAGTACCCAACATCCCACCAACAACCATCCCCAGTGAACCGGAAATAGACGTAAGCGGCGTGCGCAATTCATGGCTCACCGCAGAGACAAACTCATTTTTCATTTGCTCGATGCGCTTGCGCTCGGTGATGTCTTGAATAAACGACCAGATCTGCCGCTCGCCATTCGGGCTTTCAATTAAAACCCCATTGAGCAGCACCGGAATCAAGCGGCCATCATTGTGAATAAAATGTTTTTCGTAAGGTCCGTAGCGCCCGCTGATATGCAAACTTTCCAGTTGCTGGAAATCTTCCTGCATATATTCGGCAGGTGTTATCGCACGGTTATCCAGGTGCAAAATATCGCTATGCGAGTAACCCAACAGCCGGCAAAACTCCGGGTTACATTCAATAAATTTTCCATCGCTGTAGTTATTCAGGGTAATAGCGATAGGTGCCTGGCTGTAAAGAGTCGATAGTTTTTGTTCGTTTAATTCAATAGCATCGTGTGCTTGTTTGGTTTCAGTGATATCCCAAATAAAACCATCGATATATTTTAATTCACCGGAATTACCGTACACACCTGAGCCAACTTCCTGCACAAAAATCCAGTGCCCCTGCTCATGTTGCATGCGATACACCAATTCAAACGAGCGATGCTCTGCTAACGCGTGTTGTACCTCGTCATAAATTCGCTGCACATCATCGGCATGGGTAATGTCGGTAAAACTCAGCGCCTGCTCACCAAAAAATTCGTGCGAGTGATGGCCTGTTAAATCGGCAACTGTTTCGCTCAGAAATAACATGCTCCAGCGCGCGTCATTGCGACAGCGATAGACTGCGCCGGGGAAATTGTTGAGCATGCTCTGCAGGCGTTCCTGGCTATATTGCAATTGCAGGCGCGAGCGCTGCAATTCGGTAATATCACCGTGGGTTCCCGTTATCCAAAGCGGTTTACCATCGTGGGTTAAACTGGTTACGCGACCGCGCGCATAAACACTAATCCAATCACCGTTTTTATGCTTCATACGGCAATGGCATTCGTAGTGATCCAGTTCGCCACTAAAGTGTTGCTCCAATAATTTATTGGAAGTTTGCAAATCCTCCGGATGACACAGTGTTAGCCAGGTATTCAGCGAAATCGGTGCAAGCTCCTCGAGTTGGTAGCCCAGCATACTCGCCCAACGCTCATTCAATATC
>JAGKXA010000261.1 GCA_021151615.1 Cellvibrionaceae bacterium
CAGATGGCGATCCACTAGGTTGCGATGACGGTCTACCCGTCGGTTGCAACGTCGGCTGTCCTGTCGGTGATCCACTCGGTTGACCTGATGGTACCGACGACGGCTGCACAGACGGCGATCCACTAGGTTGCGATGAAGGTCTACCCGTCGGTTGCAACGTCGGCTGTCCTGTCGGCACCCCACTCGGTTGACCTGACGGTACCGACGACGGTTGCACAGACGGCGATCCACTAGGTTGCGATGACGGCACACCCGTTGGTTGTGACGTCGGCTGTAACGTCGGCACCCCACTCGGTTGACCTGACGGTACCGATGATGGTTGCACAGACGGCGATCCACTAGGTTGCGATGAAGGCCTTCCCGTCGGTTGCAACGTCGGCTGCCCCGTCGGCACTCCACTCGGTTGACCTGACGGTACGGATGACGGTTGCACAGACGGCGATCCACTAGGTTGCGATGAGGGCCTTCCCGTCGGTTGCAACGTCGGCTGTCCTGTTGGTGATCCACTCGGTTGACCTGATGGTACCGATGATGGTTGCACAGACGGCGATCCACTAGGCTGCGATGACGGCCTTCCCGTCGGTTGTAATGTTGGTTGCGACGTCGGTATAGCGCTCGGAACAACAGACGGTATCGCCGATGGTGTCACCGTCGGCAACTGACTAGGTACCGCCGTGGGATTGACTGTCGGGGCTGCGCTAGGTTGAACCGTTGGCGACAAAGTAGGCAATGCTGATGGTACGGCTGTTGGGGATCTGGTTGGTGCGATTGTGGGAGCAGTTGTTAGTGCGACTGTCGGTGTCACACTAGGGTTGATCATTGGTCCCAGGGTTGGCGACACAGTAGGCATTGTTGTTGGTAATGCAACTAATTCAAGCTGCATATCGTATGCAGACAAATAAAAACCGGAAGACGATACCTCAATCCCTGACGATATTGTTGTACTTGATGCAGTAAAAACAAATGAAGCTTCATACCATCCGTCCACACCAATGGATACCATCGTCATTTGGCTAGGGCTACCAGAATACAAACTACTGGTAACAGTATTCAAATTAAAATAAGCTCCTGTTCGACCAACACCTGGACTACTAACATAGAGCACCGGATTATTGAATATCGGATATCCATTAGTTATTTTAAAATAGCATTTGATACGATAGGATGCTCCGTTTATCACAGCGACGTTTTGAGCAAGCGTTCCAAAAGACTGGGGAGAACTATAAAAGAAACCATACACTACCGAGCCACCGTACGGACCATTCCCTGTCAATGTGCGAAAAGTAATATCTGTTTTCGTCCAAACCGCATTACTAAAATCCTGCCCATAACTAAGCAAATTCAACGATGTAGGACTTACCGTCGGAGCAACACTAGGGGTAACAGACGGCATCGCCGATGGCGTCACCGTCGGCAACTGACTCGGCATGACCGTAGGATTCACTGTCGGAACAACGCTAGGGGCAACAGATGGTATCGCCGATGGTGTCATCGTCGGTAACTGACTCGGCATGACCGTAGGATTCTCTGTCGGAGCAACACTAGGGGCAACAGACGGTGTCGCCGATGGCGTCATCGTCGGCAACTGACTCGGCATGACCGTAGGATTCACCGTTGGTGTAATGCTCGGTTGAATTGTTGGGGCTGTTGGAGCTACTGTCGGCCTTCTTGTCGGTCCTGTTGGAGCTCGTGTAGGTACTCTTGTCGGGGCAGCTGTCGGCGGTAGTCCAACCAACTCCAACCATACATCCGATACGCCAACGTAAAAGCCAGCCGTATCAAATCCGAAATACGGTTGTATCGTTGCATCTGATGTAGTAAAAATAAATGAAACTTGATACCAGTTGTTTACTCCTGTTGGTACGACTGTTATTTCGCTTGCAGGTGTACTAGTCATGGTGTTACCAGTCATAGCACCCCCAGCAAAAACAAAATTAACAGCTACGGGGTTAGTATTCCCACCATGATATAGGTATACTCCCCTATTATCGCTACCACTGTAATCGCTTCTGACATAACATTTGAGGCGATAGGATGCGCCGTTTATAACAGAAATACTTGAATGCTGAACGGCGTTATAGTTGCTGGTATAGCTGCCAAGAGAATCGAACGTTAACGCATTTCCATCCGGCCCAATTCCTGTCTCTTTACCAACAGTTGTGCCAGTTGTCACCCAAACCGCATTAGTCAAATCCTGCCCATAACTAAGCAAATTCAACGATGTAGGACTTACCGTCGGAGCAACACTAGGGGCAACAGACGGTATCGCCGATGGCGTCACTGTCGGCAACTGACTCGGCATGACCGTAGGATTCACCGTCGGAGCAACACTGGGGGCAACAGACGGTATCGCCGATGGCGTCACCGTCGGCAACTGACTCGGCATGACCGTAGGATTCTCTGTCGGAACAACACTAGGGGCAACAGATGGCGTCGCCGATGGTGTCACCGTCGGTAACTGACTCGGCATGACCGTAGGATTCACTGTCGGAACAACGCTAGGGGCAACAGACGGCATCGCCGATGGTGTCACTGTCGGCAACTGACTCGGCATGACCGTAGGATTCACTGTCGGAGCAACACTAGGGGCAACAGACGGCATCGCCGTCGGCAACTCCGTAGGATTCACCGTTGGTGTAATGCTCGGTTGAATTGTTGGAGCTGTTGGAGCTCTTGTCGGCGTTCTTGTCGGTGCTGTTGGAGCCCTTGTCGGTGCTGTTGTCGGTACTCTTGTCGGCGCTCTTGTCGGTATTCTTGTCGGTGCTGTTGTCGGAGCAACTGTTGGTGGCAATCCAACTAACTCCATCCGTACATCCCATACATTCAAGTAATAGTTACTCAAACCACTACCCTCGATTGTTATATCTGCTGTGGTTCCTGATGCAGCAAAGACAACCGACACCTCATACAAACTTCCAACTAGTGCTATATTTTTCTCTATCGGATTACCCCATATCGTATAAGCAAGAATATTGCTAAGGTCATAGCTAACCTTTACATATGCAAACGTCTCTGATATGTAGAAATACTGAGCAGCAAAAAAAGCTGCATCCACATTAACGTAAAACTTGATGCGATAAAGTGCGCCGTTCATCACAGGAACACTTTGAGTAATAAAATTAGGACTGCTACTTTGAACAGTGGTTAGAGTATTAAACGTCACCGAGCTACCATCCGGCCCAATTCCTGTCTGTGTACTAACGGTCATGCCAGTTTTCGTCCAAACCGCATTAGTCAAATCCTGCCCATAACTAATAAGATTCGATGAAACCGTAGGCGATAAGCTAGGAGCAACAGACGGTATCGCCGATGGTGTCACTGTCGGTAACTGACTCGGCATTACCGTAGGATTCTCTGTCGGGACAACTGAAGTTGCATTCGCTGCCAACCTACGCTGCACATGCGTATCAGGCGCACGCAAAGACTCACATAATTCTTCCCCTCTATCCGCATGAGACGAAAAATTCTCCTCAATGCGATCCAACACCTGATTCAAAGACGTGTCATTCAACGCCCTTGCAGACGTAAACAAACCCTGTTCGAAATTAGCTTGGTTTAAGACGGCGATGGTAGACGGTTGGGAGAGGAGCAAGACTGCGCGTAACACATCCAGCTGTTGATTGCTGACCGCTTCTTGCCAAACTCTGATTGGATCGTCAACTCGGCGCAAATGGCCATGATGCGATTGCAACAAGTCTTTGGCAGCGTCGAACTTGCCTTCTATTAATAACTGATCCAACTTGGTTGGGGATGTGATTTCTGTTTGGCTGTATAACTGCCTTTGTAACGCCACTTGTTCAAACAAAGTCGCCATCTCGGGCTGCATGTACTCAAGCACATCGCAATCCTGCAATTTGGCACCTCTTTGCAATAAACAATGCGCCGCGTCTACGTCGTTGTGTCGTACAACTTCTGTTAAACGCTGAGCATCATCGGAAAAGCCGTTGTCAATATCCAAAGCTTGATACTGATCATCACAAAGCCGCGACCAAGAAGATGCCAAATCATGCTGTCCAAATTGCGTATCTTGCCAATGCGTCGCATTGAATTCAGTCTGATTCCACGCAGGTAAAAAATCCTGCTTAGTGGTTAACTCTGGAGGATGAGATGGTTGCGAAAATTGCGGTAATCCTGGAATAGGTTGCAGCGCAGATGCACCACGATCTGCCTGTCTTAAATGCGAAGATTGCGCATTAATTGCGGCAAGACCAGCAATCATGTTCAATAGCCGCATTAGTCTCTCCTTTTTCACCCAAGTTGACCCGCAATATTAACCTAAAAAGATGTCAATATAAAAACGTGTTTGTGAACCTGTTATTTTAGAAAACAAGCATAAATAGGCAAATAATAGGCAAATTCTTGTTTGCTTTCTTGTTTGCTAGTCTTATTTACCCACAATCACCGCACCACTCACCCTGATTTAAATTTGATTTAAATCAAATAAAACTTGACTACGCCACCCGAGTTATCACTAAATCTGGATAATAAAACGGTGAAGCGAGCACACTTATCAAACCTATCACTAGGTCATTGAATGCATCCATACCCCCTCCTCTATCAACAGATCAAACATAAAACAAGCGCAGCGGGATTTTTACTACTGCAGTTGTCACTTGCTATGACGGTTGCCATGGTGATGGCGACGATAGGGCTATGGAAAGAAATTCGCACCATGAATGAAGAAGTCGTAGTTGGACAGGCAGATAACCTGGCAACCTTGAGCGCAGCCCTAGGCAATTACCAAACCACCTACTTTGACAAACTAACGGCCGGCCAGAATGTTGATGGCTTCGCCAATCCACTCGCACCAACAATCGCTGAATTAAGCAACATTGGTTTCTTGACTAATTTTTCAGCCAACACTGTTTACGGTGGTACCTACAGATTAGCCGTTCAAACCGTCACCCTCACCGGCCCACAGGCTGGAGTCGACTTAAAAGGCTTGACCTGCTTCACCACACCCATCACCAACCCGAGCAACAGTCGCCCAGACACGCCCCTGCTAGGCGCAGCGCTGGCACGTGCGGGTGGCAATAGTGGTTACAGCAGTGTCGCCACCCCTGGCGTGATTAGTGGACTAAACGGTAGCTGGACTGAAACCAATCCCATCTTGTCATCAACAGGCACCCCCATCGCTGGGATTTTGTGCATGCGTTCAGGCTACGGATCGACAGGTTTATTACAATTCGCCCGTCGCGATGGCACTGCCAAACCAACTGGTCCATGGGACATGGCGGGACAAAACGTGACGAATATCAACCAGCTAGGTTCCACCACCTTAAACAATACTGGCGTGGCAACCATAGGCGGCCAAACAAGGACCAATGGTGTCAGCAATACGGGCAACATCACCAACTCAGGTACATGGACCAATACTGGTAACGCCACGGTAGGTGGGACATTGGGCGTCACCGGCCAAACCACCATG
>JAGKXA010000051.1 GCA_021151615.1 Cellvibrionaceae bacterium
ATTTTCTGTAACAGCACAATTAAATGCTATCTCCATTAAAAAAAGCGCCGGCATTCCTGCCGGCGGCTTTTTATCCAACTTTAAAGTTAAATTACTTGATAACAATCGACCTGAATACCGGACGATTTTGACGGTAGAAGCGAACAGCCTGAGGCTCATTTTTCGGCAAGCCTTTTACTACCTTGTTGTAATCCGCAACGGATTTAATATCGTTAAATGCCAACTGCGTAATCACATCACCGGCTTGCAAACCCGCTTCGGCGGCTGGGCTATCCGGTTTAACATCCTGCACTATTACACCCGCTTCCGCGCCTCCGCGAGTACTACGATCCAGGGGTGCAACCACCAAGCCCAATATATCCACCGAATTTTCTACCGGCGCGCTGGCAGGACGCTCAACGGCTTCTTCCGGTGATACCGGTAAAATACCCACAGTAACGCTTAGTGTCTGCTCTTTACCTTTGCGTACAATCACTACAGGCACTTTGGATTTTGGGGCTGTTCTACCAACGAGATAAGGTAAATCACTCGAGGTGTGCACATCGTTTCCGTTGAACTTAATGATGAGATCACCCGCTTTCAAACCGGATTTTGCCGCTGGACCATCTGGATCAGCTTCACTGATCAAGGCGCCCATAGGCTTATCAATACCCAAAGAACTTGCGAGGTCTTTGTCCACATCCTGAATCATCACCCCCAACCAACCGCGATCTACACGGCCTTTATCTTTTAGCTGCGCCACCACGTCTTGCGCGAGCGATGCGGGAATCGCAAATGACAATCCAACCGAACCGCCGCTCGGTGAATAAATTTGTGAGTTAATACCTACCACTTCACCATCCATATTAAACAAAGGCCCACCGGAGTTACCCGGATTAATGGCTACGTCAGTTTGAATAAAAGGCACATAATTACTTTCAGTGTGCGCCGATGGAATACTGCGTCCTATAGCGCTCACTATCCCCGCAGTCGCGGAATAATCCAGGCCAAAGGGCGAACCAATCGCCACTACCCATTGCCCTACTTTCAGTTTTTCATCATTCGCTAATGACAGAGTGGGCAAATTCTTCGCTTCAATTTTTAACAACGCCAAATCCGAGCGCTCATCACTGCCGATCAGCTTGGCCGTAAATTCGCGCTGGTCATTCAGAATCACAGTGATACTATCCATTTGATCCACTACGTGATCATTGGTTAACACGTAGCCATCGCTGGAAATAATAAAACCGGAGCCAAGTGAGCCACGATCACGCGGGGCCTGACGGCGCTCTAACAGTTCGCGGAAAATATCGGGCAAGCCTTGCATATTGGGCGGCAGCTGTTGCTGGTCCATACGCGCAACTGATGCCTTGGAAGTCGCGGTAATTTTCACCACCGCCGGGGAATGTTTTTCAATCAGTTGCGTGAAATCAGGCAATTCCGCCGCAATGCTAGTGATAGAAATAAATGCCAGGCTGAAAACAGCAATTGTGTTCGCCCACTGGCGGGTCAATACTTGCATAGTTAACTCCTTAATCAGTAATTCGTTGGCTGCACCCGCCAAGGCGCAGCGCATACTCGCAGCATAAGACTAAACGGAAACTAAATAATTCCACCCAAGCCGTAAAATCCGGGTTAAGAATGATTTGGGAATTGTGGTTAAAAAATGCAAGTCCAGGTGAATAATTCTCACCTCGCCGGTTTGCTCTCTTGGAGGTTATCGGGGCAGACCAATTTCCGGTTGCTTGCCAGATGACAAGTTTTGCTGTTCAGTCAGTTTTTCCAGTTCAGCAGGGTTAATCCCCGGATCAGTTTTTTCCGTCGCGTCTTTTGCGGCTTTTTCCGCTGCGGCTTTTTGCTCTGCTTCTTTTATAGCAGCAATTTTTTTCTCCATTTCCTTACGGGTTTGCTCGCTTTCCAAGCGCACAGTCACACGGCGATTTTTAGCCTGCCCGGCTTTGTTCTGATTATTGGCAATGGGAAATTTATCACCATGCCAGCGGGTGGTGATGTTATCAGCCGCAATGCCCTTTTCGATCAAATAGCGGGTGACAAACTCCGCCTGTCGTTGGGATAAGGCATCACTCTCTTCCTGCTTGGGTAACTTATCGCTGTGGGCATCAATAATGATCCCCAACACTTTCTGGTCCGCCTTTACATAACGAACGATTTTATCCAGCTCCGCTTTGGCCGCAGGGCTCAAATCCTCTGCTTCGCGGGTGTAACTTAACTGGGTGCGCGACAACTGATCAAAGGTGTAGGGAATCAGGTTTTTGACGCAGGCTTTATAGCTGGCGAAGGCCGCACTGAAGTTGCGCGCCGCCAGGCCAACCCGCAGGTTGCTACCTTTGGCTTTTATTTCCAACACTTCGGCACTGCCGGCATTGCGCACCAAACGCGCACTGCCAAATGCCGCTATCTCATGGCTCAGGCTGCAGGCAAAAGCGCCAGACTGTGCCTTCCATTGGGAGTCGGAAAAGGCAGTGATGTAAGTTTGGGCATCAGCATAAGCCGCCAGCACGCCAGAAGCTGACATCATCAAAGGTAATAGAACTCGGGAAACCACACGCATGTAACCATCCACCAACAAACAATTTGCAGGGCGACTATTTGCCCTGTTAAAGAAAGGATTCTTCCGAGTATAGCCAGCCCTGCTCAAAATGCGCGCAACCGATAAGGCTGCGGAGGCAGTCTGATTTTGGTAGCATGCCGCCACATTCGCCTGTTTTGATTTACTGCTACGGAATCCCCCTCCCATGACCCAGCAATTAACCCTGCTCCGCCCCGATGATTGGCATATTCACCTGCGTGACGGCGCGGTTCTGACTCGCACCGTAGGCGACGCCGCAGCCCAGTTTGCCCGCGCGATTGTGATGCCCAACCTGGTACCGCCAGTAATGAACACCGAACAGGCCCTTGCCTACAAAGCGCGTATCCAGGCTGCTTGCCCGGCTGGTAGCAAATTTGAGCCGCTGATGGTGCTCTACCTGACCGACAATACCGACCCGGCCGAAATCGCCAAAGCCAAGGCCGCTGGTGTCACCGCCTGCAAACTTTACCCGGCCGGTGCGACTACCAACTCAGCATCGGGTGTGACTGATCTGAAAAAAATCTACCCGGTGTTGGAAGCCATGGAAAAAGCCGGTATGCACTTTTTATTACACGGTGAAGTGACCGATTCTGCGATCGATATTTTTGATCGCGAAAAAGAATTTCTGGATCGCACCTTTAGCCAGGTGGTTAAGAATTTCCCCTCACTGAAAATGGTGCTGGAACATATCACCACCGCGGATGCCGCCGAGTTTGTTGCAGCCGCACCAGCAAACGTTGCAGCAACGATTACGGCGCATCACCTCCTGTACAACCGCAACCATATGCTCGCAGGTGGTATTCGCCCGCACTATTACTGCTTGCCGATTTTAAAACGCAGCACTCATCAGCAAGCGCTGATCAAAGCGGCAACCAGCGGCAGTCCAAAATTCTTTTTGGGCACAGATTCGGCCCCACACGCCAAAGACAAAAAAGAAGCGGCCTGCGGTTGCGCCGGTAGCTACACCGCCTACGCCGCTATTGAGCTGTATGCAGAGGCTTTTGAAGATGCCCATGCATTGGATAAACTCGAAGGATTCGCAAGTCATTTCGGTGCAGACTTTTACGGTCTGCCACGCAATACCGAAACTATTACCCTGGTGAAAAAAGAATGGCAGGTGCCCGATACGCTGAGTTTTAATGAGCAGCCATTAGTGCCCTTGCGCGCAGGTGAAACTTTACGTTGGCAGTTGCAAACTGCTTAAGGGATAGCTGTGAATCCACCTGAAAATACCCGCGACCCCAACTCGCCACTGGCACAACGCTTTCGCGGTTTTTTGCCAGTAATTGTCGATGTGGAAACTGGCGGTTTTAATTCGCAAACCGATGCACTGTTGGAAATTGCCGCCGTCACCATCCGTATGGATGAAGACGGCAAGGTGCATCGCCATGAAACCTTTGCCTTTCATGTGGAGCCGTTTGAAGGCGCCAACATCGAGCAGGCCGCGCTGGATTTTACCGGCATAGACCTGGATGATCCGGATCGCCTTGCAGAGCCGGAATTAATGGTGATGACTGATTTGCTCACCGCTGTGCGTCGTTCAGTCAAAGAAAATGGCTGCACGCGCGCGGTGATTGTTGGCCATAACGCGCACTTTGATTTGAATTTTGTTAACGCCGTGATTGAGCGCTGCAATATCAAGCGCAGCCCCTTTCATCCGTTCTCAGTATTCGACACCGCAACGCTTTCTGGCCTCGCTTTTGGTCAAACAGTATTGGCCAAAGCCTGTCAGGTAGCCGGTATTGAATTCAGTAATTCTGCTGCCCACTCAGCCGCATACGATGCTGAAAAAACCGCCGATTTATTTTGCCTGATTGTCAACCGCTGGAGGGAATTGGGCGGCTGGTCGCCCAGTGAAGATGAAGTTGATGAGGCAGTAGGATAAATCGTCCACTCACATTCCCGGAGCGGATTTCATGGCATTTAATATCAAACAATACCTGCTCAATAAACCCGAGACCATAGAGGATTTTCCCTTTGGCCCTGAGGTTGCCGTGTATAAAGTGCGCGACAAAATGTTCGCGTTAATGAGTGCAGAAAGCCCAAAAGAAGATGCGAAAAGCAAAGAAATACGCATCAACTTAAAATGCGATCCGGTAGAAGCCGAACAATTACGCATGGTGTTCGATGCCGTTATCCCCGGCTACCACATGAATAAAAAACATTGGAATACAGTCATCATCAAGGGTTCAATTCCCGATGGGGAAGTGAAACGTATGATCGATAATTCCTATAAGCTGGTGGTAAAAGGACTGGGAAAAACGGTAGCCAATTTATTATTGTCCATGGAAAAAGATCGCTAACTATTTACTCAATATAGCTCGCGATCCTCATGCAGTTTTAATTAAAATAGATCGACTAATTGAAACTGATTGATGGTAATGCGCCTGGCTCAATGGATAATTTTTCCACCGGAGCAATTACCTCGGCGACACCTTTAGCAATTAACTTTCCATCCTGATTGTGCGCTTCGCAATCCAGGGTTACCAATTTCACACGTTCCTTGATTTCGGCAACCGTCAAAGTAACGGTCACTGTATCGCCAATTTTCACCGGGTGTTTAAAGTTCAGACTCTGGCTACGGTATACCGAACCCGGCCCTGGTAAACGCGTGGCTATAGCGGCTGATACCAATGCGCCAGTCCACATACCGTGGCCGATAGGCTCACCAAAAGGTGTGGTTGCCGCGTAGGCCTTATCCAGATGCACCGGATTCACATCGCCCGAACAGGCAGCAAACAGAATCACATCCTGCTCGGTGAGGGTTTTGCTGTAGTTGGCGGTTTGACCCACCACTATCGCTGCAATTGGGCAATTTTCAAGCAAACTCATAGACTTATCCCTTGGGGCTTGTAAAAACAACGTACAGTTTAATCCATATCAAGCGCTTTTATTCCTTTCGCGGCGCACGGGTGGGGAATCGCGCTGTAAAAACCCCCGAGGGGTTGCTATGCTAGGCCAAGCTTGAAAATAACTACCTAAAACTTGTTAGGGAACCAGTAGGAGCCAGTATGTCGAAGTCACAAAAATTGTTCGTTGTTGTAGATCCCAACGATACCCACCACATCGCCCTTGAGCGTGCGATTATCGTTTCTTCCTTGATTCAAGGCCCAAAACCAAAAGTTCACGCATTTGTTGCAGTAGATGGCGACGCGGTAGACACCCGCTCAGTTAACGATCATTTGTTCCGCGACCTGACCTGGTTTGAACAAAATATTAAAAGCCCACTGGCTAACGCTGGTATTGAATACACACTGGAAGTTTCCTGGTCATCCGAGTGGCAAAAATCCATTATGGAATCTGCCAAGCGTTTCGATGCCGATTTGATTTATTTGCCAGTACATGCAAGCTCCACCAGCAACAGCCGTTTCTTCTTCACTGAATCCAAATGGGAATTGTTGAAAGGCGCTTACTGCCCGGTGGTATTGATTCGCCCGGGCGCGAAGGCACAACGCAAAGTAATTCTGGCAGCGGTAAACTTCCAGGCCCAACGCGATGTGCAAATTGAATTGAACAAAAAAATCATTGCGTCCGCGAAATTCTACGCGGAAACCTACGGTGCTGACCTGCACGTAATCAACGGCTACCTGGATTCAATGAGCTATCCTGATCGCGGCAAACTGGTTAGTGAGACTGGCCTGCCCAATGACAAAATCCATGTAGAAAATGGCTACACTTCCGATGTCGTTTCTGCACTGGCTGAAAAAATTGGGGCAGACCTGATTGTAATGGGAACCCTCGGACAGAACGGCATGACCAAAACCCGTCGCGGTAATACTGCCGAGCGATTGATCGCTGCGGTTGATACCGATGTGATGGTGCTGAACCACGAATAATGGTTTGTAGTTACTCGTTGTAAAAAAACGGCGATGATTTCATCGCCGTTTTTTTATGTCAATCGTGTTAGGTTTATAGTTTTTACATCCATTAAAAAGAAAAATCCGGCAGTGATTAAATGCCGGATTTTTTCTAACGCAACTCAAACACAATTAACGCATGGAATTACCGATCACGCGAATTAATTCACCATCTGCTGTATCACCACTCAACTCCCAGAAGAACGTACCCGCCAAACCTTGTTGATGGACGTAGTCCATTTTTCCAACCATAGTTTGCGGTGTATCGTAGCTCCACCAGTTATTGCCGCAGAAAGCGTAAGCACTTCCACCCACTGTACCGGTTGCCGGGCATTTTGATTTCAATACTTTGTAATCATCGATGCCCGCTTCATAAGTACCCGCTGCTGCACCGGTTGCAGAACCACCTGGCGCTGCCTGGGTTACACCAGTCCAACCACGACCATAGAAACCAACACCCAACAGGATTTTACTGGCAGGAATACCTTTGGATTTCAGCAATTGAATCGCATTGTCAGAGTTGTAGCCGGCAATGGGAATTCCCGCATAATCGTAAAGTGCCGAGTGAGGTGCGGTTGGGCCGGTTTTATCCCAGGCACCGAAGAAGTCGTAAGTCATGGGCATATAGAAATCGATATATTGCGCAGCGCCAGCGTAATCGGCTGCATTGATTTTTGCAGTGCCCGCACCAATTGCAGAAGTAATCAATGCGCCACTACCGAAACGTGCACGCAATGCTTGCATCAGGTTTTTGTAACCGGAGAAACCGCTGGTGGTATCGCATTTCAAACCGCATTCGTTCGGGTATTCCCAATCGATATCAATACCATCAAATACATCGGCCCAACGCGTATCTTCAACCAAGGCATAGCAAGATTCGGCAAATGCAGCTGGATTTTGCGCAGCTTGAGGGAAACCTTCAGACCAGGTCCAACCGCCGAATGACCAAATGACTTTTAAATTCGGATTCAGCTTTTTCAGTTTGCGCAGTTGATTGAAATTGCCGCGCAGAGGTTGATCCCAGGCATCAGCAACACCATCTACGCTGCCCGCTGCATCATAAGCTTTATCGTACGCCGCATAAGAATCGCCGATCGTACATTTACCGTTTTGCACATTACCGAATGAATAAAGAATATGTGTCAGTTGCGCAGCAGATCCGCTAGTCGCAATATTTTTCACATGATAGTTACGACCATAAATGCCCCACTCGGCAAAATAGCCAACCACTTTTTTACCACCCACAGCAGGGACTGAACTTGAACTGCTGGACACCGGTGTGCTGGATTTTGAACTTGCGACAGAACTCGCTAATGAACTGGCAACAGAACTACTCACGGAAGTCGCAACTGAACTTGCAGCAGAACTTTTTACCGAACTTGAACTAACCGCTGTAGAGCTGACAACTGCTGAACTCGCGACAGAAGACGCTGTACCGCAAGCACCTTTATTTGCCCACACATCATACGCACCGGAATTGTTCAGCGGATCTTGCCCCTGCGTCCACCATTTGGCCTGATAGAGCGAACCACTGCGGCTGACTTGCGCATTGCCAGAATAGGCAGTGGCAGTATTCCACTCGGCAGCACCATTACAACCTGCAATTGAAGTCGCTGCTGAGGTTGCTGCTGAAGTTGCCATCGATGATGCAACAGAACTTTTTACCGAGCTGGCAGCAACACTGTTAGCAGCGGATGACGTCGTCGTGCCGGAACAAGCACCCAGGCTTGACCAGGCATTGCTCCAGGCCCAACCCACACCCGGCTCATAAGGCCCACCAACCGTACACCAACCACCTACCGTACATGAATAAGCAGTACCGCCATTTTGTACTATGGCCCCGGTAGCGTATGTACCCTGTTGATAATTTGCGACGCCGGCGCAGTTGTATGCCTGAGCTTGCGTTGCCATTAATCCCGCCGTTGATAACAGCATTATTAGTTTGAGCGATTTCATTGGATTTTCCTCGGAATCGTTTTAATTTTTCATCTCACTAAACCGGCAATACTTTTTAAATTGTATTTTTTCCGGTTCAGTCTCCCAGTGTTTTAACAGCGCCCTGCTACGCCGCACCTTGTTACAAAATACCTTTTTAAAAAGCACCTTGTACGTCATGGCTGGCGGTGTCTTCCCGCGTCCATCTGTTGTTGTTTGTTCCGCTCTTAACAAGTACTTCCGGTTTTTCGCGCACTTTTTGCAAGCGTGACTTTTTTCAGGCAATAGCAAGCCCTGAGTCATCACCCTGAAAATTTGCAAGAAATTTAGAGAAAAAACAGCACACTCCCCACGCTTGCGCAGGGTTGAATCTGATCCTGAATGGAAATTGGAATGGGTGAGCTACAGCCAGTGCAGGAGTACCTGCTATAGGATAAAGCTCCCCAGCGTCGCTCCTTGGTTGAACGGTTGTTCTTATCGTTAATTTATGTAAAACCAGAAAACGATTTAAACATACATCCACATGGACAACGTTGTCAACAATTTATCAGAAAAATGTTTTACGCGTCACAGTCATGGGTTAGAGCTGGCTTTTTGACATCGGGCAATGTCTCGGGACCCTTATAAATAAATGGTTAAAACACCATTTAATTTGGTCAGAGTCGTATGTGTTTTTTTATAAGCAGCGGAATAAGAGGGTTATTGACGGGATTTTTTAATCAGATCATACGCCGCTTGAATTTCTTGTGAACGCTCGGTCGCGGCTTTAATCATATCCTCTGGCATACCCTGCCCAATCAGTTTATCCGGATGATATTCGCTCATGAGTTTGCGATAGGCTTTTTTCAATTCTGCATCTGTCGCTGTCTTCTCCACCCCCAAGGCTTCATAAGCCAGCGTTAATTCGTCGGCGCGAATAGGCTGTTGATAACCGCCAGACTGGTAACCACCTTGTTCGCGCTTAAACGCATTTTGTGCATTGAGCATGCGCAACAATTGCTCAAAGGCAAAGCGCGAGAAGCCTAAACGTTCAGCCACCTGACGCAACACCTGGGCCTCCTGCTCGTCCAGCTCACCGTCAGCCATAGCCAAATTTACCAGATTGACCAGCAGCATGTTATTCAGGTTACTGCTAGCGCTGCAGATGCGTTTGTAGTCGGCTAATACTGCATCCAGATTAAATTCCGCCGTTGCACCTACTTTAAATAAACGAATTGCCTCGCGGCGATGGTCTGTGCTCAGGCCCATTTTCGCCATTAGTGATTCAGTCAACTGGATTTCTGTTTCGCTGACACGGCCATCTGCTTTGGCCAAATGCCCCGACAAAGTAAACACAGTCGTAAAAAAACTTTCCTGAATTGCATGCAACTGCTGAGGGGGAATCTTGGGAGCCAGGCGGCGCGGCTTATCAATAAAATAATGCCCCAGGATTGCGCCAAGAATTGCGGTAAAAGGATTAAGTAAAGCCAAACCTATGGCGAAACCAATAATTTTTCCAATCATAATGTGCTACTGCAAAAGAAATAATCAGGAACTACAGGATAACATGGAGCATCCCGCTTTATGCCGTGCCCACTCAGGGCGTTTGGCAAAATAATCCTGATATTCCGGTTGCTCATCATAGGGTTTACGCAAAATCTGCAGCAGCTTTTCCACTTCGGAATAATCACCTTGCGTCGCCTTATCAATAGCCTGTTGCGCCAAATAGTTGCGCAATACATATTTTGGGTTGACCGCATTCATACGATCACATTTTTGCGTATGTGTATTGCCGTTTAACACATAATCCTGCTGCAAACGTGCGGCATACAAACGCATCCAGTTTGCCCATTGCGTTTCCGCCGGTACATCAACCGGGGTATAAAAACTGTCGCGCACAATATCAACACACTGACTATCTGCATAATGAGGAATGTCATCAGCATTCAACTGCGCCAGCGTGCGATAGAAGATGGTCAGATCAGTTTCGACCAAGTGAAAACACGCCAGCAACTGTTCGGTAAGCAATTGATCCTGTGCCGGATCAAATTGACGTAAACCCAATTTGGCGGCTGCATCGCGCTGCGCACAGCGCTCGTATTCCGCGTGATAGTTTTCCAGCGCGGCTTGCAGCGGCTCCACTTCATTAATCAATGGATAGATAGCATTTGCCAACTGCGCCAGGTTCCACAAGGCCACGCGCGGCTGAGCACTGTAGCGATAGCGACGCCCCTGAGCGTCGGTAGTATTGGGAGTCCAATCCGGATCATAACCTTCCAGCCAGCCATAAGGACCGTAATCAATGGTTAAACCGAGGATGGACATATTGTCGGTATTCATCACACCGTGCACAAACCCCACACGCATCCAATGCGCCATTAACTGTGCGGTGCGCATACAAATCTCATTAAACCAACGCAGGTAATCGCTTTTGGTAAAATCGATACTTGCATCGGGAAATAGATCTGAAAAATCGGTGCGCAGGGTAAAATCGGTAAATTTTTTTAGTAATGCAATATCATTGCGCGCAGAAAAAATCTCGAAATTGCCAAACCGGGTAAATGTTGGAGCAACACGACAAACAATCGCACCAGGTTCCATTTGCGGATTGCCATCATAAAACATATCGCGCCTTACCAACTCACCCGTGCCAACCAAACTCAAAGCACGGGTCGTGGGAACCCCCAAATGAAACATGGCTTCACTGCATAAAAATTCGCGCACCGAAGAGCGCAATACCGCAAGGCCATCCGCTGTGCGTGAATAGGGTGTGGGCCCGGCTCCTTTTAATTGCAGGGTCCAATGTTCACCGCGCGAATTTTTCACCTCGCCCAGATTAATCGCACGACCATCACCCAGTTGGCCAGCCCAATTGCCAAATTGATGCCCGCCGTAAACACACGCATGTGGCGCCATACCTGGCAATAATTCATTACCACCAAATACTTGCGCAAATTGCGGATTAGCAAAGCTGGCGTGGGACAATTCCAGTAAATCAGCAACTTCACTGGCAGCGGCAATTAAATGAGGGTTTTTTACCGGTGAGGGAATTACGCGCGAGTAAACCGCAGCAAATACCTGACGGCGAAAATTTTCGGTTTCGCTATCAGCGGGCATTTCACGCACCAGGCGATTATCAAATACCAGTTCATCCAATGACAACTCACGCAGGGGCGATTCACTCGCGAACAACACCATTACCTGATACCCAACAATTCAATTTTGTAGCCGTCAGGGTCTTCCACAAAAGCGAGAATTGTTGAGCCGTGCAACATAGGCCCTGGCTCACGGGTAATCTTCCCGCCGGCTACACGAATTTTTTCGCAGGTTGCATAAACATCATCGCAGCCCAATGCGATGTGGCCATAACCCTTGCCCAGATCATAGGATTCCACACCGTAGTTGTAGGTAAGTTCAATGACGGTATGGGTAGATTCATCACCATAACCGATAAACGCCAGGGTAAATTTACCCTCGGGATAATCCTGCTGACGCAGCAGTTTCATACCCAGCACCTGGGTATAGAAATCAATCGATTTTTGCAGGTTGCCTACCCGCAGCATAGTGTGAAGAATTCGCATAAATTTACCAACTGTTTAATTACCAAAAAACTCAAAGGAGGAAATAGTTAGCGGCAAATACATAGCTCGCATTAAAATTTTTGCTGGGCGCCAATGGTTAGCTGGTATTTATCCAAGCCATTTTTTGCAGAGGTGGGGGTCGCCAGGTCAATATGGACGACGTTGCCAATTTTTACCTTACTTGAACTCAAACGCAAACCAATTCCCACATTACTCAGGGTTGGACTATTACCATATTGCTCCAAACCCCAGGCCTTGCCCATATCAAAAAATACCACAGCACCAAGACGCAGCAAATTGAAAACGTGGATGTCAGAGAAATAACGTCGTTCTATGGTAAACACATAGCGCTGGTCACCGCGTTGATAATCAGATGGGTAGCCGCGCAACCCCGTAATATCACCCACGGTTAATTCCTCGAACTGAGCCAAATCGCGCCCCGCTTCATACTCAAAACCAAGGTACCAACGGCGTTTGTCATCTTCAAAATAATGGTAGGCAATATTAGTACCCCAGGTGCGGCTATTTCCCTCACCCAGGCGAGTATGGTACGACCCATCAAAATTAAATCCGCTTTCCAATATATGCTGCTCATCAATATCGCGTGCGTAAGTGTAATCCACGAGTAATCGATAAACATCATCAGGATTATCAAATAAAGTCCCGCCATAGCCAAAGCGAACAGCAATATTGTTACCTATTGCTATATCTTCCGGACGCTGGATTTGATAGATATTTTTAAAAACACCAAAACGGTTTTCCAGATATTGGTATTCCACCCAGGAATACACAGCCTTGCGATCTTCAGGTATAGATTGCAAGGTATCCGACGTTGCGAAGAAATTATTTTCCTCGTTGGTAAAACCGATTAGCCAACGCTGCGTATGTGCGTCCTGTACATCAGTCGCTTTACCAACATAAACCTGGTTGTACATGCTTTGATGACTGAACTCATTAATTTTCTCATCCATGTGGCGAATAGGTTGATCGAGCGTGACATCTTGCGTATAAAAACCGGCGGCCCAAGGCGTCGCCAGAGAGTAGAACGGATGGGCAACATCGACGATCATATCGCGCCCGTCACTGGTGTCGGCGTAATAGAAACGCGTTGCAATTTGTGAGTTAAATACATGCGGGCTGCGAAAATCATAGCTAACCAAATTGCGCTCGGTAGTTTGCTCATAACCAATGGTCAAACTGTTACCGGAACCCAAAATATTTCCATCTGCAATCGCAAAACCGGAGTTGGTACCCTCGGATTCTTTACTCACAGAAAATTGTGGTTCAAGCGCCCAGGAATCCTGGGTAACTACCATGAGATCTACTTGGTCGGCGCAAACTTTTACTGGCACTACATAGGCATTCGTGAGATACGCGCGCTTACGCAAAATGCGCTCGCTCTCCTGAGTTTTTTTGGCATCGAGCAAATCGCCTTCTTTAAACAGCAGCTGGGTAGCGATGACATCCGGGCGAGTGTTGACGTGGAGCTTATTTAAAAACAAATAGAGCGCATTATTTTCTTCAGGATCATCTTCATCAAACACAGGCATGGTGTTGTACTGAATGTGGCGAATAGTTTTACCCTGAAGATTATCAAACAGATGGGAATCAATACGTGTGCGTTTTGCATCGGTAATTTTTTCACGATAACCATAAAAAAATTCGCAGCTAGCATCATCTTCTGCTGAAGTAAGCTGGGCGGTCTCCGCGACCGCAGACAAGGCAGGACTCAATAAACTTACAACCAGACCAAGCCTGGTACAAAACCCAGCTGCCGGGTTTCTTCTCATAAACAGGTCTCAAGCACTGATGGATTAACACTAACGCACTGCGAGATTAGACAAAAAATCATCTATTCAGTTTCTAGTCTAGCAGGCGGGCAAATTAACATCTGCGCCCAGGTTCGCATAGCAATGGCTTGTTAAGAATTTTTTTAATGATGATGCTCATGACCACTCATACTGGATGTCGCGCCGGCACTGGCAGCAGCTTGCTCCTGAGGTATTGTGCCATGATGCATATGATCATGATCCATGTGCGAGTGATCCATCGGTGAGCGATTCATTCCCGAACGATCATCCTCAGCGCCAGATGAATGAGCGGCCCCAGCTGCATGGTCATGATGGCTGTGATCATGGTGTCCACCACCCCAGATAGTCCACAAGCCAAACAGGATAATCGACAGCGCCAGGGGCCAACGTACCTGGGGTTTACGCAGCAATTTACCCAGTTGCTGGGCCGCCACACCCGTCGCGAGTACTGAGGGCAGAGTTCCCACACCAAAGGCCAGCATCAGCAGGCCAGATTCAACGCCCTGCCCCTTGGCCATGGCAAAGGCCAACGCCGAATACACCAGTCCACAGGGAAGCCAGCCCCACACCAAACCCAGCAAGCTTGCCTTGGCTATTGAATCTACCGGCATCAATCCTTTACCAAGCGGCTGGATATAAGCCCATAAATAGCGACCCGCTGTTTCCAGATAGACCAGCCCCCGCCACCAGTCCGCCAAATACAATCCCATGGCAATTAACAACAAACCCGCCATCCAGCGCAGCCAGACACTGGCCCCCCATTGGGCAAGCTCGTTCGCCATTGCACCGGCAAGCAAGCCAATTAGACCGTAACTGGCAATGCGACCAAGGTTGTAACACAACAGAATCCACCAGCGCCTTGTTTTGGCATGGGCGGGAATCGCCATGCTCAAAGCGCCCATAATACCGCCGCACATACCCACACAATGGGCGCTGCTGAAAAGGCCGAGCAGAAACGCGGCCGCAAGTGAAGACCAATCAAACATACCTAGGGATTCTTGCTGTCAGGAGCCTGTAATTCGGCATCGGGAGAGGAGCTTTCGGTTTGTTGTGGCTGCCCAGCTTTTTTGGATTGATCAGCATCAAATAAAATACGATGTGCTTCGGTATCCAGATTATCGTATTGGCCATTGTTGATGGCCCAAAACAATACCTTGATTGCCAAACCAATAAAGATCAGTGCGCAGGGCACCAGAAAGTAGAGACTTTCCATCGGGATTAATCCACCAGGCGTAAGGCGTTGAAAATCACAATCAATGAGCTGGCTGTCATGCCTATCGCAGCCAACCATGGTGGAATCATACCAGCCGCAGCGAGTGGCAAGGCGAGCAAATTGTACACCAATGAAAAGCGCAGGTTTTGCCGGATTACGGCTTTGGTGCGGCGCGCAACGGTCAACGCATCACCGATAACCGCCAACTGGTTATTCAACAACACAGCATCGGCGCGGGTTTGGGCGAGGTCTGATGCCGAGGCCATAGCGACAGACACGTCAGCTCCGGCCAGCACCGGCACATCATTAATACCATCACCGATCATCAGCACTTTATCACCTGCTGCCTGACGCGTACTCAGGTGTGACAATTTGTCACCCGGTGTCGCACACGCAGTAAAGGATTCAATTCCCAGTTGTTGGGCGAGATGGCTGACCGCTGCAGGTTGGTCGCCGCTGAGCAACTCAATGGCAATACCCTGCTGTTTCAAATGCTGGACGAGCGAATGAGCGTCGGGTCGGATCTCGTCGGCCAAACCAATCCATGCTAACGGCTGGCTTTTATCAGCCAGCAATAACCAGGTGTGATGGGACTCCCCCGCTGGCAGCAATGCATTTTTTGTGTCGAGCCACTCGGCAATAAATGCAACAGTGCCAAGTCGATACAACTTATTATTGATACGGCCTTCAACGCCGGCTGCGGTAACCTGCCGAATGTCTGTTGCGATCAATTGATCGCGCCAGGGATTAAATGCAGCGGCCAACGGATGATTGGAACCCGCTTCGAGGGCCGCAGCGATTGCCAATAATTCATCGCGTGAATATGTTGCAGGGGAAGAAATTAAAACTACATTTTCTACAACAAATTGGCCGCGCGTGAGTGTGCCGGTTTTATCAAAAATAACGCGTGTGATGTTATCCAGGGTTTCAATCACATGACCGCGTGCCACTAAAAAACCGCGTTTGCGCAAATTCGCCGTTGCCGCTGATAAAGCGGCTGGCATTGCCAAGGCTAGCGCACAAGGACAAGTAACGACCAACACCGATAAGGTGATCCAGAAAGCATGCTCCGGCCGGTACCACAACCAGAACGCAAAAACCGCACTACACACCACCAACAAGCGCGCAATAAAAAAACGCGCCGTGCGATCAGCCGCGAGTACCTGTTGGGGTTTTTCATCCGCTGCACGTGTAGCCATGCGTTCAATGGCCGACAATTGCGTCTGCCCTGCCACCGCAGTCACTTCCACTTTCAGTGGGCTGTGCTGATTCATAGTGCCAGCAATAACTCTATCGCCAACGGTTTTGGTCACCGGATTGGATTCACCGGTCAGTAACGCTTCTACTACTGCACTTTGTCCGGCAACAACACGACCATCGCTTGGAAAAGTTTCACCCGGTTTTACTAGAATTAAATCACCCGGTTTCAACATTTTTAACGGCAGGTTTTGTTCCAGCTCGCAGCCGTTTTCTTCACGCAAACAACAGGCTGTTAATGGCATAAGTTGCGCGAGGTTGCCAAACGCCAGGCGATTGCGATGACGCGCACGCAATTCTACATAACGCCCAAGCAGCAAAAAAAAGGTAAACATGGAAACCGATTCAAAATACACTTCACCGGTACTGGTGATAGTGGCCCATACACTGGCAAGGTAGGCCAAACCTATCGCCAGTGCGACCGGTACATCCATTACCAAATGCCGCATTTTTACGCTGCGCCAGGCTGCCTGAAAAAACGGCCATGCGGAAAAAAAAACTACCGGTGTTGCCACCAGCATCGATAACCAGCGCAAAAAGTCCAACCAGAAATCAGTAGCGCCGGTATACATACCCACCGCTACCATCATCGCTTGCATCATGCCAAAACCGGCCACACCAATACGAAATAATGCAATGCGATTTTCTTTTTTAATCAGTTGTTGTTGCTGATCATCAGTAGCCGGGCGAGGTAAATAGCCGATCGCTGCCAGAGAACAAAAAATTTCACTGAGTGATTCACGCGAATCCCATACAATTGCGCAGCGATGGGTACTGACATTGACCGTGACTGATTGAATAGCCGGATTTTTCTTAAGGTGGGTTTCAATCAGCCAGCTACAGGCCGCACAGCTAATACCCTCCAGCAATAAATTGGCCTGTTTGAAATGGTCGTCAAAGGGAATAACAAATTCGGATTGGACTTCGGGTAAATCGTAAATAGCCCAGCGCGCGTCGCCCTGCGGATTTGCATCGGGGCGTTCATTGACCATGGTGCGAAACTGATAAAAATTTTCCAACCCACCATCAACAATTGCACTTGCCACTGCCTGACAACCAGGACAACACATTAACTGCTCCTGCCCCTGAATACGCACCGGATAATAGCTGGCTTCAGGAACAGGTAAACCGCAGTGATAGCATGCGTAGGGTGAAGGATTTGTTGCGCGGGCTTCAGTCATTACCTTAATTTTTTACACGCGGTGCCAGTTGGGTTTTATCACCAGACTGAAAATTAATTTCACCGCTCAAGGTCCAGGGCGCCTGGTTACGGTTGGCGATATCACTGATGGGATAAAGCGTTAAATACCAGGAGTATTCCGGTTTTTCCAACAGCTCGCCGCGATAGTACCCCGGTGAAATAGCCTTGAGACTAATCAATTGGTCTTTCGCTGCTTTTACCGGGTGCCCCATCATCAGCAGCAATTGTTGCGGCATTAATGTTTCATCGGTTGGCGCATTGGCAATATTCAAAACAACATCGCCCGTTGTGAGATCAAAACGTAAATCGCCGCTCAGCCCCAGCTCACGCGCATGTTTATCCTGACCCAGTGCCTGGTTAATCATGCGCCCTTCTTTATAGTAATTATCGATAATGACATCGTCGGCGCCTTTCAAGGCAATAGACACAGTAAAACCACACATGACGATGATAAAAATCAGCGGGCCAAATACAAACCAGAACCAGAACTGGCGATACCAGGGTTTTATGCTTTCTTCATTCCGATCAGCCATTACCGCATCTCTCGCTGACACAACAAATTCTTCACTCATGAATTATTTTTCCGTTAAGGCCCAATAAATGTTGTGGTATTTGTTGCAGTAATTTCCGGGTTTTCGCGTGCACGCACACGGAAATGAATTTCTGATTTGGTGGCTGTTAACTCGGACGTTTTCACCGCAATACGTACCGGTATAGTTAACACTTCGCCCTCAATCGCAGGAACCGCTTTGTAGCCCTGAATCACAAAAGGGAAATCGCCTTCCACTTCCAAATCATAGACATGGGTCGCACGATCCATGTTGCTGATTTTAAGGGTATACACATTCTGAATTGTATCCTCTACCTCGCGATACATACGCACTCCACGATCACGCTGTGCTTCCAAACCAACAGGAACACGAATCGCAATGGAATACACAAACAGCGAAATCATAATACCCAGCATCAAGGCATAACCAATTAACCGCGGGCGAAAGACTTTGGTTTTACCGTTCTGGATTGCATCCTCGGTGGTAAAACTGATCAAGCCGCGAGCGTAGCCCATTTTGTCCATCACACTGTTGCAAGCATCAACACAAAGGCCACAATCGATACATTCAGCCTGCAAACCATCGCGAATGTCGATATCCACCGGACAAACCTGTACGCACCAGGAACAATCAATGCAATCGCCCATGCCCTGGGCTTTGTAATCATCGCCGGATTTACGCGGGCCGCGTTTCTCGCCGCGAATGCTGTTGTAGGACACCGTTAGCGTATCTTTGTCATACATCACTGCCTGGAAACGCGCATAAGGGCAAATGTATTTACAGAATTGCTCGCGCATAAACCCTGCATTCATGTAGGTCGCGCCGAGAAATAGCAAAACCCAGAATAGCGGGACCAAATCCAAGTCTATTGTAAAGAAACCGCCAACCAGATCGCGAATCGGCATGAAGTAACCGACAAATGTCAATGAAGTAACCAGGCTTATGGCAATCCAAATAAATTGCTTCGCCGATTTGCGCCAGATTTTTTCAAAATTCCAGGGCTGGGCATCCAGCTTAATGCGTTTGTTACGATCTCCCTCGCAGACATGCTCGGCCCAAATAAACATCTGTGTCCAGACTGTCTGCGGGCAAGTAAAGCCGCACCAGACCCGCCCGACCAGCACCGTAACGGTAAATAACAGGAAAGCAGAAATGACCAATAGCCAGGCCAGATACATAGCATCTTGGGGCCAGAAGGTCAGCCACAGGATATGGAACTTGCGCGCTGGCAAATCAAACAGCATAGCTGGGCGACCATCAATCACCAGCCAAGGCATTAACAGGAAACCCACCATCAGGGGAATACCTGTATAGCGGCGCAACCGTTGATAAAAACCGGTAATTCGACGGGTATAAATCTTCTCATCTGCTTCGTACAGGTTTACGTAGCGGATAACTTCTTCCGACTTTTGTTCTGATACGGGTTTCTCACTCACAAACTCACCTCACTGCTCCTGCCCGTCTGCTTAACACCAGGCAAGGGCTTATTGGACGCGAAAAAAAAGGCAGGCCATTGGGCCTGCCTTCCTTGCCAGAAGAATCAGTTAGATCCTTCAAGCGACAGGCTGTAAACGTAAGCAGCCAGTAAGTGAATGCGATCCTCTTTCAGCAGCTCCTGCTGGGCGGGCATCACCCCATTGCGACCATCGCGAATGGTTTGGCGAATAGTGGCTGGCTTACCACCGTACAACCAGATTTTATCAGTCAGGTTAGGCGCACCCACTGCCTGATTACCTTTTCCGTCTGCGCCATGGCAGGCTACGCAGTTGGCAGCGAATACTTTCGCGCCTTTTTCTGCTTTGGCAGCATCGTGGTCACCACCAGAAATCTGGAGCACATATTCAGCGACATCTACTACGCTTTCTTCGCCAATCACACCAACCCACGCTGGCATTGCAGCTTTACGGCCATGAGTAATGGTTTCCAGAATTTTCTCCGGGGTACCACCATAGAGCCAGTCTTTATCGGTCAAGTTCGGGAAGCCAGGGTTTCCGCCGCCGTCTGCACCATGGCAAATCGCACAGTTGTTAGCAAACAAACGGAAACCCATCTTCAATGCGTCAGGGTTCTTGGCAACTTCGTCGATTGGCATTTTTGAATAAACACCATAGGTCTCTGCATATACGGCCTCAGCTTCTTGCTGATGGCCGCGCAACTCACCCACAGAAGTCCAACCACCCACACCTTTCCACACGCCCATGCCCGGGAAAATAATCAAATAACCGATAGAGAATACGAAGGTCAGTATAAACATCCAGAACCACCAACGCGGCAGCGGATTATCGTATTCCTCAATACCATCGTATTCATGACCAGTAGTTTGTGCTTCCTTGGTCTCTTCGCCTTTTACCGCGCGCTTGCGGTTGGCCATAAGAATCCAGAACAACAACACCAGGTTGGTGCTGGTCAGGATAATGATCCATAAACTCCAAAAAGTACTCATATTAAATCCGCCCTAATCGATGATTACTTGCGATCATCTGTCTGGTTGTTTTCTGGCTGCTTTGCGGTTTGTTTGGCTTCTTTTTCATCATCCGCAAAGGGTAAGTTCGCATCTTCTTCAAAGCGCTTTTTTAATCCGGGCGAAAAAGCCCAGAAACAAACGCCGAAGAAGGCGATAGTTACCAACACGGTGGAAATGGCGCCAAGTGTACCTGCGTCCATTAGCGTTTCTCTTTCAACAACACGCCGAGGTTTTGCAGGTAAGCAACCAACGCATCCATTTCGGTTACGCCATGCACAGCCCTTTTGGCACCAGCAAAGTCTTCTTCAGTGTAGGGAACACCCACTTTAGCCAAGGCGCGCATCTTGTCTGCTGTGTGCTTGCCATCCAATTTGTTGTCATACAACCAGGGATAAGCAGGCATAATGGACTCAGGCACCACTATGCGTGGATTGAACAAATGTACTTTGTGCCAATCATCAGAATAACGACCACCAACACGCGCCAGATCCGGACCAGTACGCTTGGAACCCCAAAGGAACGGATGCTCATATACAGATTCACCCGCAACTGAGTAGTGACCGTAGCGCTCTACTTCAGCACGCAGCGGGCGAACCATCTGGGTATGACACACGTGGCAACCTTCGCGGATATAAATATCACGCCCTTCCAATTGCAAGGCATTCAACGGCTTCAAACCTTCTACCGGAGTAGTGGTTTGCTTGAGGAAGAATTGTGGAACTATCTCTACCAAACCACCAAAACTAATGGCGACAACCATAAAAATAGTCATCAACCCAATATTTTTTTCTACTATCTCATGACCTTTCACGGCATTCCCCTTACACAGCTGGTGCCTGGACAGGCTGGGTTTCAGTGACGGCCTGTTGGTTGGCAGCGCGCACTGTACGATAGGTGTTGTAAGCCATTACCAGCATACCGGTCAGGAAGAAAGCACCGCCGATAAAGCGCATGATGTACCCACCTTTGCTGAACACAACAACTTCAATAAAGCTGTAGGTCAAAGAACCATCCGGGTTGAACGCACGCCACATCAAACCTTGGCCAATACCGTTAATCCACATAGCTACTACATAAAGAACAGTACCTACAGTAGCCAGCCAGAAGTGCAGGTTGATCAGCTTCACGCTGAACATCTCTTCGCGGTTAAACAGTTTTGGCAGCATGTGGTAAACAGCACCAATAGAAATCATAGCCACCCAACCCAACGCACCTGAGTGAACATGACCAACAGTCCAGTCAGTGTTGTGCGACAAAGCGTTTACGTTTTTGATTGCCATCATCGGGCCTTCGAAGGTAGACATACCATAGAAGGACAACGCTACTACGAGGAAGCGCAAGGTAGGATCCGTACGCAGTTTGTGCCATGCACCTGACAGGGTCATGATGCCATTGATCATACCGCCCCAACTTGGCGCCAACAGGATCAGGGACATCACCATACCCAGTGATTGGGTCCAATCGGGCAATGCGGAGTAATGCAAATGGTGTGAACCGGCCCAGATGTACAGGGAAATCAAGGCCCAGAAGTGAACAATTGACAATTGATAGGAGTAAACAGGACGACCTGCTTGCTTGGGTACGAAGTAGTACATCATGCCCAGGAAACCCGCCGTGAGGAAGAAACCTACCGCATTGTGACCATACCACCACTGCACCATCGCATCGGCAGCGCCGGCATAAGCAGAGTAGGACTTGGTCAGGGTAACCGGGATAGCGGCGCTGTTAACGATATGGAGCGCAGCAACAGTGACGATAAAACCGCCGTAGAACCAGTTGGCAACATAGATATGGGAGGTTTTGCGCTTAACAATAGTGCCAAAGAAAACTACCGCGTAAGCAATCCATACCAAGGCCAGTAATATGTCGATTGGCCATTCCAATTCAGCGTATTCTTTCGCTGAGGTAATGCCCTGTGGCAGGGTAATTGCCGCAAGAACAATAACAGCTTGCCAGCCCCAGAAGGTAAAAGGCACTAACCATCCACCAAACAGGGTCGTCTGACAAGTGCGCTGCACAACGTAATAAGAGGTAGCAAAGAGCGCACAACCACCAAACGCAAAAATTACTGCGTTGGTATGCAGTGGGCGCAAACGGCCAAATGCGGTATAGGGTTGCAGCAGGTCATTCAAACCTGGCCACACTAACTCCGCAGCAATGAATACGCCCACTCCCATACCAAATATGCCCCATACAATGGTCATAATGGAGAATTTGCGCACTATGTCTAAGTCGTATACTGGAGGATCCCCAGCTACAGTCGCGTGACTACCCATAGGACTTTCCTGTTACTTAAAAAGAAAAATAAAAACTTTACGCCTCGGCTTAACCGGTATTGCCAGTATCAGGCAGTTATCAAAAGCTATAACCCTACTTTAGGTGCGGCATTTTGCCTCAAGCGCGGCATTTTGTCTCACACTTGCCGTTACAGGATTGATATTTATCAAATTATTTATGCGCTTTTAATCAATCAAAACAACAATTGATCAACGTTCCCACAGCCGCGCGACCGTAGGAACATCAGATAGTTACTTTAGGATACGGCCTTTGTTGGCAGCGATACGCATACGCAGCGCATTGAGCTTGATAAAGCCTTCTGCATCTTTCTGATTGTACGCGCCCGCATCATCTTCAAAGGTAGCTACTTTTTCGTCGAAGAGGCTATCAGCTGAACGACGACCAACCACATGCACAGAGCCTTTGTAAAGTTTGACGCGCACATCACCATTAACGAATTGTTGCGACTCATCGATCATTGCCTGCAACATTTTGCGCTCAGGGCTCCACCAATAACCGTTATAGATCATCTCGGCGTATTTGGGCATTAAGCTGTCTTTCAAATGTGCCACTTCACGATCCAGGGTGATGGACTCAATCGCACGGTGGGCGCGCAGCATGATGGTGCCACCGGGGGTTTCGTAACAACCACGCGATTTCATACCTACGTAGCGGTTTTCCACGATGTCCAGACGGCCTACACCATTCTCACCGCCCACCTTGTTCAGGTAAGCCAGGATAGTAGCTGGTGACATGCGCTTGCCATCGATAGCAACCACATCACCTTTCTCATAAGTCAGTTCAAGGTAGGTAGCTTTGTCAGGAGCCGCTTCCGGGGCCACAGTCCAACGCCACATATCGTCTTCCGCTTCAGTCCACGGATTTTCCAAAACCTTGCCTTCATAGGAGATGTGCAGCAGGTTGGCATCCATCGAATAAGGCGATGCCTTCTTCTTGGTGAAGTCCACCGGGATGTTGTTCTTTTCACAGTAGGCCATCAGGGTTTCACGAGAGGTCAAATCCCACTCGCGCCATGGCGCGATTACCTTGATACCCGGCTTCAGTGCATAGGCGCCTAACTCGAAACGTACCTGATCATTACCCTTACCGGTCGCACCATGGGAAATTGCATCCGCGCCTACTTCGTTAGCGATTTCAATCAAACGTTTGGCAATTAACGGGCGAGCGATAGAAGTACCCAGCAGGTACTCGCCTTCATAAATGGTGTTAGCGCGGAACATAGGGAACACGAAGTCGCGCACAAACTCTTCACGCAAGTCATCGATGTAGATTTGCTTCACACCCAATGCCTGGGCTTTGGCGCGTGCTGGCTCAACTTCTTCGCCCTGACCTATGTCAGCGGTAAAGGTGATCACTTCGCAGTTATAGTTTTCTTGCAGCCATTTGACGATCACTGAGGTATCCAGGCCG
>JAGKXA010000262.1 GCA_021151615.1 Cellvibrionaceae bacterium
TCCATACCATAAATAATTTGCAGCAAATAAAACAATCACCGCCACATCAACCCTGATTTATATTTCGGCCCGAGCATGCAAGAAAACCAACATTTTAAAGATCATCAGCGCGAAGCCAAATTATTTCGCAATCGTGTGCTGGTGATGGCAACGTTTATGTTGCTGCTGGTGAGCACGCTGGTCTATCGCTACTACGATCTGCAAATCGTCAACTACGAAGAATACGCCACCCAATCCGAGCGCAATCGCGTTCACGTGCAGCCCGTGCCGCCCACGCGCGGTTTAATTTTTGATCGCAACAACGAACTGCTGGCTGACAACAAAGCCAGCTTTACGTTATCAGTTGTCAGTGCCGATGCGACCGAGTTAAACAACACCATCGAACTGCTCAAAACCCTGATTGAAATTACCCCGTCAGATTTAGGTAAATTTTATAAGGCGCAAAAGCAGCGCCGCCATAAGCTCGATCCGGTACCGCTGCGCTATCGCCTGACTGAAGACGAAATTGCCCGTCTCGCGGTAAACCAGCATTTGCTTGATGGTGTAGAGGTTAATGCGGAGTTGGTGCGCAACTACCCGCACCTGGATATGTTTGCTCACGTAATTGGCTACACCGGGCGCATCAGTGAAAAGGACATGAACAGCTTTACGCCAGAGCAATTGCAGCGTTATTCGGGCACCCATGCTATCGGCAAGAGCGGAATCGAAAGCAGTTATGAAGATGTACTGCTTGGGCAAGTGGGCAGCCAAAACGTAGAGACTAACGCCCGTGGTCGCGTCATGCGTGTGCTGGATCGTATCGATCCGGCGCAGGGCAGCGATTTGCATCTGTACCTGGACACTCGCCTGCAAGAAACTGCTGTTGCTGCTATGCAAGGGCGTCGCGGTGCCGTTGTTGCTATTGATGTAAAAACCGGCGGGGTACTTGCGGCGGTTAGTAACCCGGGGTTTGATCCCAACCTGTTTGTGACGGGTATTGGCTATCGTGATTACAAAAATTTGAACGACGACATTGATACCCCCTTATTTAACCGCTTCCTGCAAGCGCAGTATCCGCCTGGTTCTACCATCAAGCCTGTCGTTGGCCTCGCCGGGCTGTATTACGGCGTTACCGATGTTGACCGCGCTATCTCCGACCCCGGCTTTTTCACCTTGCCGGGCAGTTCGCGCATCTACCGCGACTGGAGCCTTGCCAAGACCGGCGGTGGCCATGGCCGGGTCAATCTTAAAGTGGGTATTTCGCAGTCGTGCGACACCTATTTCTGGGATCTGGGTACCCGTATGGGGATCGATAAAATGAGCGAGTTTGGCGCTCATTTCGGTTTGGGTTTGGCGACAGGTATCGATGTGCCCAGCGAACGCAAGGGGATTTGGCCATCGCGCGAGTGGAAGCGGGCTGCCAAAGGCCAAGCTTGGTACCCCGGCGATACGGTAAACATGTCAATTGGCCAGGGTTTTGTGCTGGCCACTCCCCTGCAACTGGCAGTAGTCGCGAGCACCATCGCCAATCGCGGCATTCGCTATCGGCCGCAATTTGTACATCGTATTGGCGACAAGATTCACGAGCCGATTATCGAAGAAACCCTGGATGCGAAAGCGGAATACTGGGATGCGATTTTTGACGGTATGGCCGAAGTGGTGCACGGCCCACGTGGTACCGCCAACCGCTACATGAGCCCGGGTGCGGAATACCGAATGGCAGGTAAGTCGGGCACCGCGCAGGTAGTGGGTATTGCCCAAAACGCCAAATATAAATCGGAATTGCTCAAGGAGCGTCACCGCGATCACGCGTTGTTTATTGCCTTTGCGCCGCTGGAAGACCCGAAAATTGCGGTAGCGGTAATGGTGGAGAATGCGGAAGGCGGCTCTAGTAAGGCGGCACCTGTCGCACGCTGGGTGATGGATGCCTATTTATTGGGTTATTACCTTAAGCCGGGTGAGCCGGTTCCCCCATTGGGATTCCATCCCACCGCTATCATCAAGCGCGCGAACAATTACATCGCCGAACGCAAAGCCGCGCGGGAAGCCAAAGCGGCTGAAGATGCGGCGAAGTTGGCGGGCTCATCCGCATCATCGGCATCTACCTCGAGCGCGGGAGCCAGCCAGTAATGAATAGACAGGATTTTAAGCGGCGCATGCCAGAAGCGGCGCGCGCGTTCAGTCGCCCAACCCGTTTGGCTGAGCGTTTGCACATCGACTTTTTCCTGTTGATGTTGTTGCTATTGCTAACCACCGTTGGCCTGACCGTACTCTACAGTGCCAGTGGGCATAACCTGCCCAGTGTGGAAAAACAGGGCACCTTCTTTATCATTGCCTATGTGACCATGTTTATCGTGGCGCAGATCCCGGTGGATTTTATTCGCCGTATGGCTCCCTTTGCTTATGTGGGCGGTGTCTTGCTGTTGTTGGCGGTGACTATTTTTGGCGATATTTCCATGGGCGCCCAGCGCTGGTTACAGATTGGCAGCTTCCGCTTCCAACCTTCCGAAATTATGAAACTGGCCATGCCGATTACCGTGGCGGCCTTCCTGAGCAGTGGTTTCCTGCCGCCGAGTTTCAAACGTGTGGTGGCGGTGCTAATACTCATAGGTATTCCCACTGCGCTCATTATTGAGCAGCCAGATTTGGGTACCTCTATCCTGGTGGCCACCTCGGGAATGATGGTGTTGTTTTTCTCCGGATTGTTGTGGCGCTACATTGCGGCCGCTGCGGTGGTTTTTGGGGCGAGTCTTTGGCCCATTTGGCATTACATGCTCCATGATTACCAACGTCAGCGCGTATTAACCATGCTCGACCCGACGCAAGACCCTTTGGGTACCGGTTGGAACATTATCCAATCCAAAACTGCCATTGGTTCCGGCGGTCTCTCTGGCAAAGGCTGGATGGAAGGCACCCAATCGCGCCTGGATTTCCTGCCTGAGGGGCACACGGATTTTATTATCGCTGTGATGTCAGAAGAGTTCGGCCTGCTGGGGGTGATTTTGCTCCTGACGATCTATGCCTTGGTTATTATTCGTGGCCTGACTATTGCGGTGAAATCGCAAAATACCTTTGGGCGATTACTGGCGGCGAGTGTTAGCTCCACTTTTTTTGTGTATGTGTTTGTAAATATGGGTATGGTGTCGGGCATGTTGCCAGTGGTGGGTGTACCCTTGCCCCTGATTAGTCAAGGCGGAACAGCGATTGTTGCACTCTTTGCCGGGTTTGGTTTGTTGATGGCAATTTCCACCGAACAAAAGCGCGTAATGACACCCCAGTCCTGATTTAGAAGCGGTTGTTGTCCGAGCAAAAAATGAGAAGAAAGGTTATGCGTTTTTCACAAATTAAATCCTGGTCTTTCGTTAAGGACTGGCTGAGTGTCATTGGGTTAGGTTTGTGTGCTGGTGCCAACGCCGATTACAGCCAGCATCCGCTGGCGGCGGAATTTGTGAATGAAATGGTGCAGCAGCATGGTTTTACCGCCGCAGAAATTAATCAATGGTTGAGTAAAGCGGAAAAGCGCCAGCCGATTCTGGATGCAATTGCGCGTCCGGCGGAAAAGTCGAAAACCTGGAAAGAATATCGTCCGATTTTTATTGTGCCCATGCGCATTACTAACGGCGTTACCTTCTGGAACGAAAACCGTGCGGCCCTTGCGCGCGCCGAAAAAGAATTTGGTGTGCCCGCTGAAATTATCGTGGCGATTATCGGGGTGGAAACCAACTTCGGCAAAAATACCGGCAACTGGTATGTAATAGATGCGCTAACCACGCTCGCGTTTGACTACCCTCCGCGCGCGCCGTTTTTTCGTTCTGAATTGGTGAATTACTTTATTCTCACGCGCGAGCAAAAACATGACCCGCTGGAATTCAAAGGCTCTTACGCGGGCGCGATGGGCTATGGCCAATTTATGCCGTCGAGTTATCGTAATTTTGCAGTCGATTTCAGTGGCGACGGTTTTACCGATATCTGGAATAACCCCACCGATGCTATTGGCAGTGTTGCCAACTATTTCAAGCAACACGGTTGGCAAACCGGCAAGGCCGTTGTGGTTCCGGCAAAGTTAACCAAATCGCGTGAGACGTTATTGACCAATGAATCGTTTAATAAAGTAGTCCCGCCCATCATTAAGGTGAGTGAGTGGAAAAAAGCCGGTGTTGCGCCAACGGTAAAAGTTGCCCGAAATTTACCAGCAATTGCGATTGAATTTGATGGTGTTAATGGCTTGGAATATTGGTTCGGCTTGCAAAATTTCTACACGATTACCCGTTACAACCGCAGCCCAATGTACGCCATGGCTGTGTACGATTTAAGTGTGGATCTCAAACACGCTATGCGTAAAGCCGATCAACAATCAGCGGGAGCTGTGCACTAATGCTGTTGATGACCCGATCTGGCGCTACCAACAAGATACAGAAAAAAAATATCGCACTGGTGTTTATCTGCTGTGTTTTATTGGCGGCCTGTTCGGGTAATAAACCCAAGTCCGGCAAATCCAGCGAGCCATACAACCCCAATGATGGTCGCTATGAACACGATAAGGATTTTGGCCCGAGCGAAGAAATTGATATGTCGCATGTGCCGGATGCAGTCCCACGCTATGAAACCCGCACTCGTGCGGGCAATAAAAATCCTTACACGGTACTCGGTAAAACCTATCACCTGATTAAAGATGAAAGTTCCTATCGCGAGCGCGGTTATGCTTCCTGGTATGGCAATAAATTTAATGGTCACAACACATCAAATGGTGAGCGCTACGATATGTATGCCATGACCGGCGCGCACAAGACCTTGCCAATTCCCTCCTATGTGCGGGTAACCAATTTGGACAATGGCAAAAGCGTTGTTGTACGCATTAATGATCGCGGCCCCTTTCATCAAGGGCGCATTGTGGACTTGAGTTACGCCGCCGCGCAGCGCATTGGTATTCACAAAACCGGCACCGGCAGGGTAGAAGTAGAAATTGCGCTGCCTGGTGATACCGCACCTATCCCGCGCCGCACCGATAGCAAAACGCCTAACAATCTTGAGCCAGCGCTGCCAGCGGGTACATATCTTCAATTGGGCGCGTTCAGCCAAAAAGAATCAGCGACGCAATTTGCAGCGAGTGTGGGCAGCAAATTAACCTATCCGGTCACTATTAGTTCTGCAGCGCAACCCAAACAGGTTCATCGTGTGCGCGTCGGCCCGTTTAAGGACGCAAAAAGTTTGCAGGATGCTCGCGACCAATTGGCGCGCATTAAAATTTTTGAAGCGCATGTGGTGTATCAATAAATCTTGCAGCGCCTGCGCATGAGATTCAGATTTGATTCACGTCGCTGCTTTACTGTTACAATTCAACTATTCAAATTTTCTTTATCATTTCGTTTTATAGAGTCTTAATC
>JAGKXA010000263.1 GCA_021151615.1 Cellvibrionaceae bacterium
GCTTCGGCCTCATCCGTGAGCAGCACTGGAACCACTACCTCAGCCAGCTCATCCAGCACTGGGACCACCACTTCGGTGAGCTCTCGCAGCTCCAGCAGTGTAGCTTTTGTTGGTGATGCCACTACCGGTAAAAATCTGTTCGGTACCGTCGGCTGTCAAGGCTGCCACAAAGACAACGATGGCGACGGACGCTTTACTGACGGAGTGGTGTCATTTGACGTGAATGCATGGAAACACCCGGCAAACTTCCCGGCAGGCAACTACAGCGGCACCAGCGTGAGCGAACTGGCTCGTTTCATCAATCAGCAAATGCTGGGATCTTACGCTACTTGTACCGCTGCTAACTGTGGTGAACACTTGGCTGCTTACCTTTGGTCGCTCAGAGGCAGAACGCAAAATAACGGTGTTGCTTGCGATACTTCATCACCAGTGAAATATGGTATGCGCTCAGTCAAATTGTTGACCTCTTTCGAATACCACAACTCACTACAAGCATTGTTTAGCAAAACACTGCCTGCCAACTATGGTTCGAAAGATTTAGCGAACCCAGACAAGACAGTTGCCAATCTGCCTAACCATACGACAGAACCAGTAACTGAAACACGTTTGCTGTCTTACCAGAAAAACGCTTCAGATATTGCAACCTGGGCGATTAACAACAGTGCGCTGCCATTCACTTGTAGCGATACCACCTCTGCGACGTGTGCCACAAGCTTTATCGACAATTTTGCATACTTAGCTTTCCGTCGCCCTCTGACCAACGACGAAAAGACTGAGTACACCGCAATTGTTCGTAACGGCGCTACCGGTCTGCGTTGGGCGATACAAACTGTGTTGATGTCACCACAATTCTTGTATCGTTCCGAACTGGGTTTACCCGTTAGTCAGGCGCGTTCACAAACTTGGGGTACAAGTACTATTTTCCAACAAGCTGACTCTACTGCGTACGCGCTGGATCCATATGAGTTTGCTTCGGCATTAGCTTACATGTACACAGGTAGTGCACCGGACAAAACGCTGTTGACCGCTGCTGCAAACGGTCAGTTGGAAAACGCAACCAATCTCGGCCAACAAATCGATCGCTTGCTGGATTCAGATTTGGGTAAAGCACAGATTGGTCGCTTCGCCGGTCTCTGGTTCCGTACTGATGATGTAACGAATGTTAGTCGCACCGCAGGCAGCAATTTCACTCAAGCCGTGAAAGATTCCATGGCCCAAGAAATTCGTGAGGTTTACAAGTACGCGTTCTACAACAACCTGCCATTCACCGATATTTACACCGGTGACTACACCATGTTGAACAGTACCCTGTCGTCTTACTATGGCGTATCCGGCGGTGGTACCAGCAGCACAGATTGGCGTATGGTTAACACTGCCAACTCCAAACGTGGCGGCGTGTTGTCTTCAGGTGCATTTATGACTCTTTATGCACATGCTGGTCGTACTTCACCAATTAAACGCGCTGTACACGTACGTCAAGACATGCTTTGTCAAAACATTCCATTGCCTACTTCATTTGTAGACACCACTGGTTTGCGTGACAAGGCAGCGGCTGAAGCACAAAAAGCACTGGAAGCTGGCAACCTGACTACCACCCAGTTCTACGACATGCAAACTGCGGTAGAAGGTACACCTTGCTATCAATGTCACAACGCAATCATCAACCCATTGTTCGGTATCGATGATTTCGACAACGTTGGTATGCCGCGTTCAGTAGTAAATGGCAAAGTGGTACAGAAAGCCATGGATCTGAATGGCAACGAAGCACGCACTAACAACGTGGAAATTAATATGGTTAACAACGGCGGGCGTCTCTTCGGTGCCAATGGCGTTGGTACTGTTGGTTTCGCTGAAGTGAACAACGAGAAAGATACTGGCTCACCAGGCCTACCATTTAACGGCTCGAAAGATTTGGGTCGCATTATGGTTGCCAACAACCTGCCAGGCGTTAATGCGTGTCTGATCCAAAAATCATTCCGCTTCGCTACCGGTTATTCACTTAGCCGCGAATTCCAGGACGATACTGCTGAAAAAGCACTGACTACCCAACAACAATCGCAATTGGCTTGTATCAATGACTCCCTCAAAACCAAGTTGAGTGGAAGCAATGGCAACCCACGTGCAATGTTGAAAGAACTCGGTATGTCTAACGTAATTCGTTTCCGTCGCTAAGGCCGACTGGGTGGGGCACGCCCCACCCTTTACGTGGAAAACCAACAGAAAAAATTCTAAATCCAAGAGGTTTGGTTATGAAAAAGATTGATAGCAGATTCCGCCATTTGCCCGAGGACGATGCGCTTGAGGCAATGGAGCACTTCAAAAAACTTGAAGCGGGACCAGAAGCACTGAAAACCTATTTTAAAAATGACGAAAAACACGATAAGCGTTATCGCGATCAATTTATCCAACAAGATCGTCGTAACTTTATGGATCTGATTGCAAAATCAGGCATCTCTGCAGGACTGCTGCGTGGCTCTGCCGTCCTTGGCGGCATTCTTGCCAACCGCCATGCAGTGGCACAAACCAACGTAAACAAACGCGTAGTTTTTTGTTATTTGAACAGTGGCGCTGCGTCTGGTACCTGGATGCCAAGCAGCGCTACCCAAATGAATCAGATTACCCGCCCCTACGGTCCGGATGGTTACAACGTTTCCAGCATTTGTCATTTCCGGCAAATTGACGTAATCACTTCGGGTCACGCCACTGCTATGAACTCTTTGGGCGTAACAGATTACAACTCACCAACCATGGATAAGCGCATTGCTGCAGTGCTGGGAACCAGCACACCCCGTGCAGCGATTTATCTGGGAGCAAAAGCAACCACGAACGGTACACTGTGCAGCAACATCGGCCCTTGTACTGACAACCCAACTCAAGCCTTGTCCAATATTTTTAGTGGAACTACTGACGGTGGAGGAGGAACCACCCCTGACAACACCTATGCACTCTCTTACGACGCACAGTTGCGGGCTTTGGATCAAATTAAGACCAAACTTAGCACTGAAGAATATGCTCGCTATCAAGAGCACATCGACTCGCTGAAAAAAATCAAAACCAATACTGCCGCAGCAAACAGCAGTAGCGGTTCTACCACCACTACTAACTGCGGCACTGGCATCACCCCAAGCGTTGCCAACATGCAAGCAACTGGTAAGTCTCAAGCTGACATTGTCGTTGCTGCCTTGGCTTGTGGTATTACCAAAGTAGCGACCTTACAGTTGGGTAACCACCAAGGCGACTGGCTGGGCCACAACACATCCTGGACCCAGGATGCTCACCAGGCATGTCACGGCGCACCAAGCAACGCAGCATTCGTTGAGATGTGGCGCTACCTCAATGACGTTCCCGCCTATCTGATTGATAAACTGCGCAAAACTGCTGGCCCAGACGGTCAACCACTGATTAACTCCACCGTTGTTGTGCAAGTAACTTGTATGGGTAACGGAATGGATCACACCTCAGGTAATGGTCCATTCATTGTTGCTACACAAATGCCTGGCTTCGTTAGTGGTTACTCAGCTCGTCAAGGCGGTAACGTCTACGACCTGAACGGAGCAATTCCAAAAGGTATGGGTTTGACCGGCATTACATTAGGCAGCAGCACATTGGGCTTAGTGTAATTAGTTTTAAAAAGCCTTGCTCGAAAACGCCTTCTATCAATTTTCGATAGGAGGCGTTTTGTTTTTGGCGAAGCTATTTTGTTTTACTAACAAGTCCTTTAGGATTAATAACCCTCACATAATAAGTCAAACCGGTTTTTATTCATGTCAACGCAAATCGCAACACCCCCTCAGCTGATTAATCAATTTTGCTGCCCAAAATGTTTTGCAACACTCAAGGAGGGTTTTGTTTTTGCGAAATTAAAATGCAATCGTTGTGCGACTGACTTCTTCACTTTGGGAGATGTACCTTGTTTTTTTCCTGCTGGCATCCATCAAAAAACCATTTGGCAACATCAAACAGCAATGCTACTTGGCAATGCCGAACAAGGATTAAATAACATCCGTGAATCGCTTGCTCGTTATGACCTGAGCGACACAACACGCGAACGACTTGCAGAAATATATAAAGCCAATCTAATAAACCGCGACAGCATCCGATCACTCTTTGAAAAAAAATCACTCCTTCCAGAACACAATGAACAACTGAACAATATGAACCCCGGTGATCTAGGTGAATATTTTGATTTAATCTTCAGGGACTGGGCATGGGATTCTGTTTCTTCACCCAGCAATGAAAATTACAGTGCCTTTTTGAGAATCAAGTCCCTTTTAAAAAAATTAATTGCAAAACCCAAAAAAATTCTTGTGCTTGGTGCAGGAGCAGGAAGATTGAGCTGGGATCTCCATAACTATCTAAACCCTGAATTCACCCTGGCCGTGGACAGCAATCCACTACTCCTCGCCGCTGCCGATGAATTGGTTAAACAACAAACCCCCCTTCATTTTGGTGAGTTTAAACTTTTTCCTCAGGCTGCTTTTCCAACCACACAAACTCATGCAATTACACCACCAGAAAATGCAACTTCGAATGCAGACAACTGGTTTTTAATGGGCGCAAATGTTTGGAACTTACCGTTACTTAAAAATAACTTCGATTTAATTCTCACGCCTTGGTTTATTGATGTAAACGGCGGTGACATCCGGGATTTAATCGGCATCATCTACAACTTATTAACACCAGAGGGAAGCTGGTTAAACACTGGACCCCTCTTATTTACACGTCACCTCCCATTACAACTTAAATATTCGCATACGGAGATCAAGGAGTTTATTGAGTTAACAAATATGGAGATTCTGGCAGAACAAATTGATCAGGTTCAATATTTGATATCCCCCATGGAAGCGAGATTGAGAGAAGAACAAGTTTGGAGTTTTATCGCAACAAAAATCAGAGGCAGTAAATCCAAACATGCGCCGGGAGTTCTGGCTCCATGGTTGGTCATGCATCACCTACCTATTCCTCAAATGCATTTTCACTTGACTCAACCGCACCCACTTATTGAAGCCATTGTCGCAATGATTGACGGTGAAAAATCAATCAATAGCATTAGTAACATTCTTATTTCGCAATTACCTCCGGGCACGGTGGTAACAGATGTTATTGCCTCGATTCTAGGGCAATTAGTCCTGGATCAGCAAAATCAAACCCGCTCATAAAGTTACAACAAACGGATCCAGGTTAAACGATGAATACATAGACGACACCAACAGGCACGCTACTTTTGGTAAGCAACGCCTCGATTACCACAAATAAACAAATTGTTGCCTATCAAATTTCAATCAATCACATTTAAAAATCAACTTTATCAATGATAAAAAAAGGGAGTAAAAGCCCCCCTTAGTACAGATAATTATAT
>JAGKXA010000052.1 GCA_021151615.1 Cellvibrionaceae bacterium
GAGTGGGCCAGTTCCATATTCATGGATTTGGCACCTGTGCCGCTGCCAGTGAGTGCGGGTGAATTCCAGCCCCAGCCCAGATAGCTGTTCTGGCCTTTGCGCCAGTAGTTAAGCCAGTCGTCATTGGTGGTGACATAGCCGGGTTTGAAGGTGGAGCTATTGATGCGGTACTTCTTCTCTACGCGCGAATTGGTATCCGGGTCGAGCGTGCCTTCAGTGTTGTAGTGGATGCTGCCGTTGATGCCATCCGGATCGGCATTGATATCGAATTCGTAATCGTAATAGGCGTAGGCTTTGGCCATAGGGTCCATGCCGTTGTGACAGCCGATACAGTTATTGAGGAAAACGCGGCTATCGCCCCCGGGGCTGCGGCTTACGTCCTGGCGGATAAAGTCTGGCACCAGCGAAGTATCGTGCACCTGCTCCAGATCGCGGCACAGGTGGTTGAGCAGGGTGAAGCGAAACATGGCGCGGTTGGTACCGGCGATGAAGAACGCCTTGGCCGCCGCGCGGCTGGTGATTACGCCAGAGGTGGCTTCGGCCGGCAGGCCATTAAGGGTCGATTGGGTGCGGCGTACCAGCGTGTCTCTCAGGCTTAGGCCCTGGCTTTCGATCGCTTCGTAGTGGCTATTGTTGCTGACGGAATAGGCGGGCAAACCCGAGGCGTTGCTGGTGTAAATCACATCATCGTAAAGCAAGGTACGGAAATCGGCATTGTCACGCACCAGACCAATAACGGTTGCCACATAGTCATTGAGCGGGGCGAAGACTGTCTGGTCGCGATTGGTCCAGGGGGTTGCCATGTTCTTGAGGGTGACGCCGTAAAAGGCCTCGTTGTTCATGGCGATCTTCACGGCTTCGGCGGTTTGGCCTGCATCAATTTGCGCCGCCATTTGCAGCAGCACGGCTTCGGTCGGCGGAACACCGGCAACGCGGTTGTGGATTTGCAGGGCTTGCTCGCGCGAGCCGGCATTAGCGTTGGCAGCGCCTAGCGTTAAGACGAGCAGTCCGATAGGCAGGTATTGGGTCAGCCTGGGAAACAGGCGGGTTGGGGGAATAATCACGGTAGCTCCCGGCTTGTGCTGTATTGGCAGCACCATTGGTTGTTCAAAATAGAATTGTTTTAGGGGGCGCTATGCAGCGACTATGCCGAACAACGGCAGCAAAAAGTACTATGGGGAGGCGGCTTTCCAGAATTAGAATCAGTTCTCTGTTCTCCCTTCGGGAGGCGTCTCTTATCACTCTACAAGTGAGAATTCTAGCGCTTTTGCGCGAACCTGGATTTGCCGTTAATCGGATTTCAAAATGCTGTAGATGTGGCACAAATTGTCACTTTAGGTTGCGGATCGGCAAGGTGTGAACTGGTTCATGTGGTGCGGTTTTGGCACAAAACCCGAGGCCGTCCCGGGGAATGCGCGACGCGGTTCACATTGCGTTTGGCGGAATCAGATGGATGTCGCGCCCTTGGCTAGAATTTGCGGGGCATCTATTGGTTGGCGTAGCTTTTGAATAGACGCAACAAATCGCTTTTTTACATTTTTGGCAGTGGGCTTATGAAACGCGAATTGGGTTGTTTTCTATCCATATTTAAGGATTGCTTGTCGCCTGGGCGCATTGCTTGTGCTTTGTTGCTGGGGGCACTGGCGGGATGTGGTGGAGGCGGAGGTGGCAGCGCTGATAGCGGGCAAAAGCCCGATCCGGTGGTGGTGGATTTGCCAATCGCCTACGTTGAGCGCCCCATTCCGTTGGATGAAAATGACAATCCGGTATTTCCCGATGTCTTTGAGCCGGATGCCTTTAATCCAGGCGCCAAACTTATCCTCAAAGATCGCGCTACCGCCCAGGCGACTCCGGTCGATATCACCTCAGCTGCATTCCCCAAAGAAAATTACCCAGTGGATGATTACCCGGATGGCCCCCTTTACGACGTGAAGGATGTTTCCGTCCATCCCGATGGCAATCGCTTGGTATTTGCCATGCGCGCGCCGGAAATTCCCGATGCTGACGATGAAGACCAGCCCACCTGGAATATCTGGGAGTATCACCTGCAGAGCAAGGTGCTGCGCCGTATTATCAGCACCGATATAGTGGCCGAAGCGGGCCAGGATGTGGCGCCGCGCTACCTTCCCGATGGCCGCATCCTGTTTGCCTCTACGCGCCAAACCCGCAGCAAAGCCATTTTGCTCGATGATGGCAAACCGCAGTATTCCGCCGGCACTGAAGACAACCGCAATCGCCCCTCCTATGTGCTGCACACCATGAAGGATGACGGCACTGATATCCAGCAGATCACCTACAACCAGAGTCACGATATCCAGCCTGGCCTACTGCCGGATGGTCGGGTGTTTTACTCGCGCTGGGATCATATGGGCAACCACGACAACCTGAGTTTCTATACGGTGAACCCGGACGGCACCAATAGCCAGATCTACTACGGTTACAACAGTTTGAATACTGAGCCGGAAGATGCCACCCAAAGCACGCCGCGCCTCTTCCACCTGAACCCCATGCCCGATGGGCGTATTGCCGGTATCCTCAAGCCCAGTGGTGCTTTGTTGGGCGGTGACATGGTGGTGATCGATGGCGCTCACTTTAGCGAGCTTAATCGCGCTGTACCCGGTGCTACCGGGGGGGATGCAGCCGGCCAGAGTCGAATCTCCATACTGCCGGTGAATATCCGCGAAGGCGAAAATGAAATCTCGGTGCATGGCCGATTTGCCTCCCTCTATCCGCTTTACGATGGCACCAATCGCCTGTTGGTGAGTTGGAGTCAATGTCGCCTGGAAGAACCGGTCACGCTCAGACTGTTGCCCTGTACTGAAACCAACAGAGCGATTGCAGACATTCGCGAGGCGGCCCCTTTTTACGGTATCTGGATCTACAACGTCGCTGCGCAAACCCAGCAGCCTGTGGTTCTGGCGAAGGACGGGGTTATTTATACCGATGCGGTATCGCTGGAAAAAGTCACTCCGCCAACCTATTTCCGCTCGACGCTGGATGCCGATCTTGCGCGTGAGGCAGTGGGCGTGCTGCATATCCGCAGTGTCTACGATATGGACGGCAGCTTTACGCGCTACGGAGTCAATTCGGCACCGGCTGATTTGGCTACTATGGCTGCTGCTCCGGCCAATCAGCGCCCGGCACGCTTCCTGCGACTGATCAAAGCGGTGTCCATGCCTGATGAGGATACGCTCGATTTTGACAATGATGCTTTCGGCGTCAGTGGTGGGGTAATGCGTGAGATCCTGGGTTACGCACCTGTAGAGCCGGATGGTTCGGTCAAGGTCAAAGTTCCGGCGGATGTAGCCTTTACCATTGAAGTTCTGGATGTAAATGGCCGCCGTATCAGCCCGGTACACAATAACTGGCTGCAACTGCGCCCGGGCGAGGTGCGCGAGTGCAATGGCTGCCACAACAATCAGAACGATGTCGCCCATGGCCGCGCTGATGCTGAAGCCGTCGCGCTAAATCAGGGTGCAGCTACCAGCGGGCTAGCCTTTCTTAATACCCTGCGCTTCGATGCCCTGGGTACGCCCATTACTCCAAATATGGGGGAAACCATGGCCGAGTTTGCCGCGCGCTCGGCGTTTTGCCTGACGCCGGGTAATGCCGCCAGTTGCGCGCCAGTAGCTCTGCGTGCGCCCAGCGTGGACATCGTCTTTAACGATGAATGGACCGATCCGGCGGTGCGCGCCCGCAATGCGAGTTTTGAATACCGCTACTCCGCGCTTGCGGATGACCCTGCGCAAATCCATGCGCCGACCTCGGAAGCCTGTATGGAGCCGGATGGCTGGAACAGTTTGTGCCGTGTCATCATCAATTACGAAACCCATATCCAGCCGTTGTGGGAGCGCAGTCGCATGGTTAACGCGGTTGAACGCCGCTGCACCGGCTGCCATAGTCGCGATGGCGTAGATAACAACGGCAATGCGCGTGTACAGATTCCTGCCGGTCAGCTAGAGTTGGCCAATCGAGCCTCGGATGTGAACAACAATCACATTGCCTCCTACCACGAATTGCTGACGAACGATTTGCGCCAGGTGCTAACCGATGATGGTGCCGGGCTCACTGATAATATTCCGGTGTGCGAGTTTGAGGTGGATGAAGATTCGATTCCCGAGTGTGTAATCACGCTGGATGCTGATGGCAAGCCAACCTGTGAAGGTGTTGTGGAGTGCCCGTTTGTGCAACAGCAAGTAACAAATCCGCAGGGCCAAGTGGAGACTGTGCTGGTGTTGGATGCCGATGGCAATCCCATTCCGCTCACTTTTCAAGAGGGAGTGAATGCGAGTATGTCGGTGGGTGGCGCGCGCGCCAGTGCAAGATTTTTCGGGCGCTTTACTTCATTTGATGCAGCAGAAGAAACGGTCGATCACCGCGGTTTTTTAAATACGAGCGAATTGAAATTATTATCGGAATGGCTGGATATACGCGCGGCTTACTACAACAATCCCTTTGACTCGGTAGATTGATTTTCAATGACGATTTTCGGCGCATCACAACAACAAAAACGCCTGGGTTTTTACCGAATTATTTTCTGCTGCCTGTTGTTCTGCAGTCACCCCGCCTGGGCGCAAAATTGGTTCAGTAACTTATTTACGGCTGATGAACCACTACAAGTCAGCGTGGATGATGCCTTTATCAATGTGTATTCCGGCCCAGGGCGCGGCTACCCCATTTTTCATGTCGTTGAACGCGAAGAAATTATTACGCTGTTAAAAAGCCGCACTGACTGGATCAAAATCAAAACCAAACGCGGTATCGTCGGCTGGATCAAGCGCGACGATATGCAATTTACCCTCGCGCTGGATGGCAGCAAGCCGGAGTTTCCTGATAGCAAGCAAGCGGATTATCTGACCAATCGTTTTGAAATGGGCGCTGCTTACGGCGATTTTGCCGGTGCCGACAGTTTGACCTTGAATCTCGGTTATCGCTTCACCAAAAATTTATCGGCAGAGTTGCGTTATGCTGATAACACCGGGAAATTTTCCGATAGCCAAATCATCGGCGGCGCGCTCTTGTTTCAGCCGTTTCCCGAATTGCGCGGCTCACCATTTTTCAGTGTTGGCGGTGGAAAAATAAAAACCTTCCCCAGCTCTACGCTCGTGCAAACGGAAGATCGCGAAGATAATTTGTTGCAAGCAAGCCTGGGCGCTTATATCCATCTCACCGGCCGGTTCTTTATGCGCGTGGAATATGTAAACCACTATGTGCTCACCAGCCGCAATACCAATGAAGAGGTCAATGAATGGAAACTCGGTTTCAACGTGTTTTTCTGATCTGCCTGCTGGCGAGCCTGATAGGTTTTGCCGGTCAGTCTGTTGCACAGGGCGACGAACAGGAAGACGATGAGCTGGAGCAAATTATTACTCCGGACATCAAGCGCCGCACCATTAAAGAAGACGATCTGGATAGTGAAGATTTCGAAATGGGAGCGTTTTTTGGTTTGCTCAGTGTGGAAGATTTTGGTACCAATGAAGTGCAAGGCATTACCTTTGCCTACCACATCACTGAAGACTTTTTTGTCGAGGCCGCCTATGGCGTCAGTAAAACAGAGAAAACCAGTTACGAATTATTGAGTGGCGGTGTGGAGTTGCTGACCGATGATCAGCGCGATATCCAGTATTACAATCTTTCGCTCGGCTACAACTTTTTACACGGTCAGGTGTATATCTCGGACAAGTGGGCTTTTAATAATCACTTCTACATTATGTTGGGTGGTGGCAATACGGACTTTGCTGCAAAAGATTATTTCACCACCAGTATAGGTGCGGGGTTGCGTTTTTATGCCACCGATTGGTTGGCGCTGGATTTAAGTATGCGCGGCCACAGTTTTGAGCATGAATTATTTGGTGAGAGCAAGCGCGTAACCAATCTGGAATCGCGCCTTGGCTTGTCATTATTTTTCTAATTTTTTTGATGTGATGGTGGTGTGAGTATGAAATATTTACTGAAGTTTTTTGTAGCCTTTACCTTGGCGTCTGCATCCTTGGTTGCCAGTGCCGATGCCGCACCGGATTTCACCTTGCCGAGCAGTAAAGGCGACAACGTACGTTTGGCTGAGCAGCGCGGACAAGTGGTGATGTTGAATTTCTGGGCATCCTGGTGTGGCCCTTGCCGCAAGGAAATGCCCTTGCTGGATGCTATGTACCAGCGCTACTCCAGTGCCGGTTTTGTGCTCTACGGTGTGAATGTGGAAGAGGACAATACTGATGCGAAAAAGCTGCTGAAAGAGTTGGGTGTTACCTTCCCAGTGTTGTTCGACACTGAAAGCAAAGCGAGCAGCTTGTATAACGTTGATGCCATGCCAACGACGGTGCTGATCGATAAAAAAGGCCAGGTACGTTTTGTCAATCGAGGATACAAAGCCGGTGACGAAAATAAATACCGCGACCAAATCCGCGAGTTGATTAAAGAATGATGCTTCGCCGGCTCGCGCTCTTGCTGCTGCTCGCCAGCATCACTGCCTGTAGCTCCATCAAGCCATGGGTGAAGCCCTATGAGCGGCAAAAAATTGCGGATGAAATTATGAGTTTTGAGCGCGACCCGGTGGCCGATTCCTATCTGCACCATGTGTATGACGCGCGCGAAGCTGCGCGCGGTGGCGATGGTGCATCGGGAGGTGGCTGTGGCTGTAACTAATTTCGTCTCGTTATTCTCGCGCATGCGCGGATCCAGAAAGTTGTTTTCAGTTTTCAGTTTTATTGTTGTTTTAATGCCATGGCCTTTTGTACAGGCAGCTGTATTGCCCGACGAACGCATTGATGTGCTCTATCACGGCTATGATGGCGGTGGTGCGCAAATTGATGGGCCTTCTATCCTGGTGCGCAAAAATATTGGTGCCTCTGTTTCAGTGTCTGCCAATTACTATGTGGATATGGTGAGTAGCGCTTCTATTGATGTACAAGCAACAGCAAGTCCTTATAGTGAAGAACGCAAGGAAAGCGGTTTTAGTGGTCAATTCATGCTGGATAGATCCACGATCAAACTGGGTTACACCGGCAGTAAAGAAAATGATTATGATGCGACTACCTACAGTTTTGGTATCGACCAAAGTTTTTTTGGCGATTTAACGACGCTCGGTTTTGGCGTGAGTTTCGGTGAAGATGTGGTTGGACAAAATACGGATCCAACCTATCAGCGCGATTTGCAGCGACGCAAATACAGCGTTAATGCTTCACAAATCGTCACTAAAAATTTATTGGCCTCGCTCAGCTTCGACAGTGCTACTGACCAGTGTTTGAATCTCACCGACGAGCAAAGTTGTTTGAATAATCCTTATCGATCTGTGCGCTATTTAAGTGGCACTGGCGGTTATCTCTATCAAGGTGAGCGTTATCCGCATACGCGTAACAGCGATGCGCTAGGGCTACGCGCTATATATTATCTGCCGTATCGTGCGTCCATTCGTGCGGAGTTGCGCACTTTTTCCGACAGTTGGGGAATCGAAGCCGATAATGCCGAGCTGCGTTACTTGCATCCTTACGGTGAGCGTTTCCAGTTTGAAGTGAAATACCGCATTTATGATCAAACAGGTGCTGAGTTCTACGCTGATTTATTCCCCTACCGCGATGCACAAAATTTTTTGGCGCGCGATAAAGAATTAAGTCCATTTTCCTCCACGACGATCGGTTTGGGCGTTACCTACAAAATCCCACCTGGCTTTATTCCCTGGTTCGATAAAAGCACGGCGAACCTTTACTGGGATCACTTCAATATCGACTACGACGACTTCCGCGATGCGCGTGTATCCCCGGAGGAATTCGCCGCAGGCGATGAGCCTCTCTACAATTTGCAAGCCGATGTGATTCGCTTGTACTTCTCGTTTTGGTTTTAAGACGCGGTAATTACCGCGTCTAGCTTTTCTATTTCTTTGAGTTCCACATCCAACGCAAAATTTCCGGCAGTAAAACCCCGCCGTGTTTATCCGAGTGATCGCCATCACCCCAAATATGTCGCACTTCATAGCGTGGGCCTTTGATATTTTTTTCATCGGCGTTTTTATTGGCGTAAGTCAGTGCAGCGAGCATTTGTTGGTTGGCTAAAAACCAGTTGCCGTGTTCGTTATCGATATCATTGCTGCCATCTTGCAGGAAAATTTTTAGCGGGCGGATGGGCGATTTGCGAATTAATCCGGGGTAGAGATCGCCACCGGGTGTCATGGGTTTGTCCGCTGTTGCCGGTGCATAACCAATGGATGTGTAGCTACCGATAATGCTGATCACGTTGCGGAATGCATCGGGTTTATTCCATGCAACCGTGAAGGCGCAGATAGCGCCGCTGCTGGTGCCGCCAATAATTCGATCTTGCGGGTTGCTGCTGATGGCGTAGGTTTTTTCCAGTTGTGGCAATAATTCCTCCAGCAACATACGCGCGTAATTATCGTTGAGCGCATCATATTCCTGTGCGCGATGATCGGGGTTGGACATGCCTAAATTGTCGGGATATGCCTCGCTTACATTTCCCGGAGTAATAAATAAACCAATGGTCGGGGGGATATTTTTTTTATGGATTAAATTATCCAGCACTTCCGGTACGCGCAGTGAACCGGTGGGATTGGTAGCGCGTTGACCGTCTTGGAACACTAACAGGTTCAATGGTTTTTGATGCAGTGTTGCATAGTTTGCCGGCAAATAAATCCAGTAGCGACGCACGGTATTTTTAAAAATCTTGCTATGGAATTCGTAAGGGCCTTTTAATGTGCCATTAGGGACACCAGGTTGTTCCAGTGAGTCGGCAGTGAATTGATAGTCGCCAGGTTTGCGTGGTTCATTCGCCTGCGCGATATTAATGCTAAGAAAGTTGCCGAGGATTAATAGTGTGGTTAGAAGCTTATTCATATGGCTATGCCTGTCGTGGTTTTTATCTTTCTTGGTGGTAAGGAAAAGATGCCCATAAACGGAATGGTGATTGGTAAAACTGGCGCTGGCTTTATAACACACAATTGTGCGTTGCCTGAGTGCGTGCTATATATGACAAGGTTGTCATAATGGAAAGGCGATGCTTTTCTCGTTACGTTGCCATTACAAGAATAACTTCCTGGCAAATCGCCTCATAACAGAACACGGACGCATCTCTCTAGAGAACAAGCGACTTGTGTAGTCCTGCGTTGATGTACGACGCATTCAGGTTCGTTGGCAGTTGAGTTACCACCTTAGTCCCTTCCAGGCCATGCGTGCCTGCAGGTTTCTATTTGCCAAAATTCTAGCGAGGACAGACCAGTGAAAAAATACTTATCAACCATTGCAGGCGTTTGCCTGTTGTTTACATCGTTTGCGAGCTATGCGCTTAGTTGCGCGGGCATTCCACCATGGAATAGTGCGACGGCTTACGCTGGCGGTAGCCAGGTGCAGGAAGCAGGTAAAGCTTATAAAGCCAACTGGTGGTCGCAGGGCCGTAACCCGACTAATTATTCGGGCCAGTTGCAGGAGTGGACATTATTGGGCGTGTGCGACGGGGTTGCTTCTTCATCGACTAATTCAATTGCTCCTTCGTCGTCGCGCTCGTCGGCATCGCTCTCATCCAGGGTTCCCTCTACCAGTTCGTCGTCAAGTTTACGCTCCAGCAGTTCGATTGTTTCGAGCGCGTTTTCCAGTTCAGTGATGAGTGGCAATTGTGCATCGCCACAATATCTTGCAGGTACCAGTTATGCGTTGGGGCAACTGGTGAAAAATGCGGGCAATGAATACCGTTGTACGGTAGCGGGTTGGTGCAGCTCCAGTGCCGATTGGGCCTATGCGCCGGGTACGGGTGCGCATTGGCAAATGGCTTGGGAGTTGGTGCGCTCTTGCGCAAGTGCTTCATCGTCGGTGGTCGCGTCGAGTGTGTTCAGCAGTTCATCGCGCTCATCAGTGAGTTCAAGCTCATCGAGTGTTGGTAGTGGTCGCTATCGCATTATTTCCGGTTATTGGCATAACTTTAATAATGGCTCGGGTGTGATTCCACTGGATCAGGTTTCCGATGCCTTCGATGCAATTAATATTTCTTTTGCGGAGCCCACCGGGCGTGCGCCGGGTGAAATTGGTTTTGTGCTGGATGCAGCATTTGATCCCGTTGCATTCAAGGCGGCGATTAAAGCGAAACAAGCGGCAGGTAAAAAAATCATCATCAGTATTGGCGGTGCCAATGGTCAGGTGCAATTGCCCACTGCTGCAGCGCGGGCAAATTTTGTGAATTCAATGAAAGCGATTATTGATGAATACGGCTTCGATGGATTGGATGTGGATTTTGAAGGTCACTCACTATTTTTAAATTCAGGCGATAACGATTTTCGCAATCCGACTACACCGGTCATCGTCAATTTAATTGGTGCGTTGAAAGATTTAACCAGTCATTACGGCGATAAATTTGTACTCACCATGGCCCCGGAAACTTTCTTTGTGCAACTGGGTTATAGCTTTTACGGTGGAACCTGCATCAGTTGCGATACGCGTGCCGGTGCTTACTTGCCGGTGATTTATGCTTTGCGCGATCAGCTTGATTGGTTGCAGGTACAAAATTATAACTCGGGTGCAATTACCGGTACTGACAACAAATATCACACCATGGGCGGAGCGGATTTCCATATCGCCTTAATTGATATGCTGTTGAACGGCTTTAAAGTGGCGGGCACTAATTTAACTTTCCCGGCGCTGCGTCAGGATCAGGTATTGATTGGTTTGCCGGCAAACGTCAACGCCGGCGGTGGATTTACCAGTGTGGCGGATGTGCACACGGCGATGAATTGTTTGATCAAAGCCCAGGGCTGTACCACGTATCAACCGGCGCAAGCCTGGACGAATTTGCGTGGCTTAATGACCTGGTCAATCAATTGGGACAAATTTAACAATTACGAGTTTTCTACCAAACATCGCCAGTATCTGGATCAGCTGCCCTGATCGCATAAATGCATGCAGTGTTGGAAACAAAACGGAGCGCATTTGCACTCCGTTTTGTTTTGCAGCAATTATTGCAAACGCACGAATGTATTAGCGTTTGATGGGGCGGAACTCGTCTATGTCGCCATGCGGCATATCCAGCCAGTTGTCTGCCGGTAATTCCGGAATCGGCGCGGGTGTTTCCAGTTTTGGGTGTTCTACGGCGAGCAGTTCGTCCAGGTGTACCAATACCGGATCTTCAATCGCTTCACTCGGGCAGACCAAGATATTGTGCTCGCGTGTGCTGCGTCCCAGATCGAGGCTCGATGAGTAGCGCACCAATGCTGCGGCCAGTACCAATCCAGTCACTACCGGGGTCAGCCACCAGAAAAATACCGGTGCATAGGTGTAGGTCATATAGCCCCAGATAAGCGCGGCAGTAGTCATTTTGGAGGTGCGTGCAATACATTCGCCCCAGGGTAACAAGCGGCCTTCTCGGTCTTGCGAATCCCAGTTCACTTTGAAGCCGAGCAATACCGAAATCACAAAATAGGCGTGGTACACCATCATGATGGGGGCAATAAGCACGGCGAAAATAGTTTCAACGATGGCGCCTTTGACAATGGCGCGCGCGCCGCCGAATTGCTTGCGTCTATGGCAAAGGGCCACCAGTACACCAAGGAATTTGGGGCCCATCAGCAAGATGGTGGTCAGTAAAATCAGCGCAATAATCAGTTCGGTTTTAGCGATCGGCCAGTTGGGGTACAACTGGTAAATCTCGGTGAAGTAGACGTTGGAATTGATCGCGCGCACTACTGCGTCAGCCGTACTTAGTACCAGCATCAGCAGCCAGATCAGCGAGGTAATGTAAGCCACGGCGCCCAATAAAAAGTGCATGCGGCTAATGGGGTGCAGGCCTTTGGTATCCAGAATCCCCAGATGCTGGATATTGCCCTGTACCCAGCGGCGGTCGCGCTTGGCGTAATCGATAATGTTGCAGGGCACTTCCTCGTAGCTTCCTTCCAAATCGGACAGCAGGAATACATCCCAGCCGGCGCGGCGCAATAGTGCAGCCTCTACGAAGTCGTGGCTCAGAATGTCGCCGCCAAAAGGCGCCTTGCCGGGCAGGGTTGGCAGCCCGCAGTGATCCATAAACGCACGCATGCGGATAATCGCGTTGTGGCCCCAGTAGTTGGCGGCGTCTGTCTGCCAGAAGGCAAGGCCGGTGGCGAGCATGGGGCTGTAAAGCACGGCGGCAAATTGCACAAAGCGGCCAAAGAAGGTGGTTTGGCGCACGGGAATCGGGATGGTCTGGATTAGTCCGGTACGCGGGTTGGCCTGCATCGCCCGCACCATTTTCACAAGGCACTCACCGGTCATGATGGAGTCGGCATCCAACACCAGCAGATGTTCGTAGTTGGCGCCCCAGCGCTGGCAAAACTCGGCGAGGTTGCCCACCTTACGGCTGATGTTTTTTTCGCGGCGGCGATAAAAAGCCTGCTTGCCCAGCTCGCCCAGACGCTCCTGTAATTGCTGCCAGGCGTCGCGCTCGGCCTGGGCAATGGTGAGGTTGGTGGTGTCGCTGAGCAGGAAGAAATCGAAGTGGGCTATTTCGCCGGTCTTTTCCAGCGAGCGCAGCGTTGCTTCAAAGCCGGCGATGACGCGATGGGTATCTTCGTTGTACACCGGCATCACTACGGCTGTGCGGGTGGTGATGGGCGATTGGTCTTCCAGCAATCCTTTGGTGGATTTCAGGGTAAGCGGGTCAATGCGCAGCATCTGCAATACAAAACCGAACAGTCCGCTCCAGAAGGCCAGGCTCAGCCAGGTAAAGCTGATCCCGAACAGCACCAGAATGACGGCCTCCAGTGCAGTCAGGTCATTGGCGCGCAATATGTCGAACATGATGTAAACACCGCTGATGGCGGTGATCAGGCTCAGAATTACGTAGATATAGCGGCGCAAGGATTTAGCTGGAATCTGTATGGCATCCAGAGGCGCTGAGGTGAGGTCAGCCACAGGGCGGCTGACCGGGGGAACAGGCGAGTGCATATGCGTCATATTAAATCGCGTCCGGGTACCAGACGTAGCTCCAGACTTCACTTAATCGTTGGTCGCGCAATTTCAGGAACAGTCTCATATCGGCAACTTTATCGCCCTCGGGTTCCAACTTGAACGAAGCGCGCCAAGTGCGTCCATCAGGCAATTGACGGACAACCAGTTCGCTGATGGTGCCGGCTGATTTTTGCATTTCCGCTACCAGCGGTGCATCGGCAGAGAGGTTGTCCAACTCGCCGCCGCGGAAGTCGATAACAAACTTGCGCTTGGATGCTGGTGGCGGGTTTGCCTGGCCCGGATTGGCGCCCCAACCTATGCGTGTGCGAATAACCTTGGCGCCAGTGTTCTCGATGACATGGTCATCCATGGCGCGCAGGCGATATTTATAGGTGGCGTTGGAGCCGGCTTTCATGGCCTTTGCGGGTACCCAGTAGGCGACTATGTTGTCGTTGGTCTCGCTATCGCTCGGGATTTCCACCAGCTCGGCGCGCCCCTTGCCCCAGTTGCCCTCGGGGATTACCCACATGCTTGGGCGTTTCTCATAGCGCGCTTCCATATCCATGTAATGATCAAAATCGCGGTCGCGTTGGAGTAAACCAAAGCCGCGCGGATTTTCATCCAGCATGGAGGAAACACGCAGTTGGCGGTGGTTGCTGATCGGGCGCCAGATCCACTCACCGTTGGAGGCCGCCATCAACAAACCGTCGGAATCGTGCACCTCCGGGCGGAAGTCATCCACAAAGCGGGTGTGGTTCTCGCCCCACATATACATGCTGGTCAGTGGCGCTATGCCCACTTTAAGAATGTCTTTACGCGCAAAGATGCGCGCTTCGACGGCCATTTCAGTCGGCGCACCGGGCATGATTTCGAAGCGATAGGCACCGGTAACAGACGGGCTGTCCAACAGCGCGTACATCACCATGCGTGTGTCGGTGGGGTTGGGTTTTACCAGCCAGAACTCGCGGAATACCGGAAACTCCTCGCCCTTGGGTTCGGCGGTATCTATCGCTAGGCCGCGTGCCGACAAACCGTAAGCCAGGCCGGGGCCAACCATACGAAAATAGGATGCGCCCTGGAAGACCACAAACTCATCTTTGTATTCGTTGCTATTGAGCGGGTAGTGAATACGGAAGCCGGCGAAACCGATATTGTTCGGTGCCACACCGGCGAGTGGCGCTGCCGGGCCATCGTAATTGAAATACTCTTGCTTGAACTGCACGAACGAATCCGGACCGTCAGTGGCCATATGCAGAACTACAGGTTCGCGATAGAGGAAGCCGGGGTGGAACAATTGCAGCTCAAACAGGGATTCGTTATGCCACAGGGATGCTTCCGGACGGAAACGGATGGAGCGGTACTGGTCATAATTCATGTTGGCCAGTGCTTCAGGAATATTTGCCTGGAGCGGTTTGTATTCACGTTTGGCGAGCAACTTTGCGCGCGAGGCTATGGCATCAAAAAGAGCGGGTTGGGCAATTTCAGTTGCAGAGGCTGGTGCTACAGCGGGTTGTGCCGGTGCTTGGGCCTGGGCGCCAATCCCCAATGCACAACTCAGGGCAAGAACCGTCAGGCTGCAGCGGCGAAGTAATCGGATACTTGCCTTGCTTGTGCTTTCAAACCTGGTGTTGTTAAACAACATGCTCATCCAATTGTCTCCGCGTCGGATTAAGGTGTCTCGTTAAATAAATAGCGTCCCGAGGTGTCGGGTCAGCATTGATTGTAGTCCTTGAATTTCCGTATTTTTTAAGGTGGCTGGTTCCCGGGCGTATACGCCTGTTGCACCCTGGCACTGAATTATTCCCCCGTACGAGGATTGCTATTTGCACGTACACGAAAAGCCCTGGCGGCATTTATCCTGCTCATACAAAAATACAAGTGGGGTAATAATTGACTGAAGATGTCTTGCCGCACGCTTTTGCTTGCACAAGGCTGCCAGAAAGCGGCGGGAAGCGGGCGCATTGTAATACATCTGCCGGTAAAAAATAGCTTGTTTCACCAATACTTGGGTGGGTTTTTTTAGGCTGATTCTGCTTTGGTGTTTGTGTTACACGGCAGTTTAAAAAAATCCGTTTATTCCCAAACAGTCTTGGCGAAAGAAAGGGGATCGTCTTAACTCAAAACATGAGACGACAAGGAGATTTATATGCAACGATCTGCATCTGCTAACCAGCCTGTGCCCCATAAAATTTTGCCCGTGGTCACCCGTGTTATTGAACAGTTGGATAAGGTATTTATCGAGCTGTCTGGTGCTGATGGCCAGTCCCGCGTGGAGATCGTTTTCCAGCAATGGTTGAGCGCGGGAAAAACCAGCCCCTCCGGTTTGCGGCACTATGTCAATGCTTTGGGGACGCAGTTGGATGAGCGCCTGCGCAGTGAGTTTTCAACGCGCGCCGAACGCATACTGCTGCACTTGCAATCCGGCTATGTCAGCTAGTGATCATTGAGGATTGCTGGCGGGTAATCTGCGCGAATTGTCATAAGTAGGGCTGTTTTTGCTGCTACACTCAGGGCATCCTGTCATTTCACTTTGTATTTTTGCTGCGGTTTGCCGAGATGCCCAACCTGAGACGCTACATGCGTGAAAATCCGATAGCGGCGCGCCTGCTTGGGCTGATTATTATCAGCAGTTCGATTATCACCCTGATTGCCATTCTCCTGCAGTTGCACAGTAACTTTAACGACGACATTGCGGCCCTGGAAAAGCGCCTTGACCAAGTGCGTATCAGCACGCTCGCCAGTATCACCAAAAGTCTCTGGGGCTTTGACCAGGAGCAACTCAATATCCAGATTAACAGTGTGCTGGCGGTAGACGATGTGGTACAGGTCAAAGTGGTGTGGCACGACTGGAACAACACTGAGCAAACCCTGGTAGCCAGCAATTACAACTACGACCCCAAGGATCTGGAAAATAAGCGTAGCCAGTTTCTGGTGCGGTCTTACCCGCTGGTTTATGAAGATGCCAGCACTCCTGAGCAGCAATTGGGCACCCTGACTATCACGGCCAGTCTTGGTAGCATCTACGATAAATTGTGGGAACGCGCATTTTTTATCGCATTGGTACAGGGCACCAAAACCCTGGTGATTGCTTTATTTATCGTGTGGCTGGTGCATGCCCTGCTTACTCGCCATATCAAAACTATCGCTAATTACGCGCGCAATTTGAATCTGGAAACCCTCACCAAGCCGCTGAAACTTAAGCGCCTGAAAGTGAATTCCGCCTCAGATGAATTGGACAATGTGGTCAACGCCATCAACCATATGCGTGAAACCCTGCTTGATGATATTGAGCAGCGCCATGCGATTGAAATGGCGTTGTTGACAGAAAAAGAAGAGAAGCTGGAAACGCGTCGCCAGAAAAATGCAGCAGAAGATGCGAGTCGCGCAAAGAGCCAATTTCTCGCCACTATGAGCCATGAAATTCGCACACCCATGAACGGTGTTATTGGCATGCTGGAAATGCTGCGCGATACCCCGCTTGACGACAACCAAAAACATTACATCGATGTGATACATCGCTCAGGTGAAACCCTGCTCAGTATCATTAACGACATTCTCGATTACTCCAAAATTGAAGCCGGGAAAATGCGGCTGGAAGAAACCACCTTTGAATTGGATGAGCTTGTTGAAAACTGCGTGCAGCTGTTTGGCGCTACGGCGAACAAGCGGCAGATCGAATTATTTGGTGGTTTGGAGCCGGGCGTTCCGCGCTGGCTGCGCGGCGACCCTACGCGTTTGCGCCAGATTATTATCAACTTGCTCGGCAATGCCTTTAAATTTACCAGCGAAGGTTTTGTCTCCTTGCGTGTGCAGTTGGTTGCGGAACCTGTGGATCAAAAAGTTGCACTCAGGTTTGTGGTACAGGATAGCGGTATAGGCTTGGATACCAGCAATACTGCGAATTTATTTGATTCTTTTAACCAGGCCGATGCTTCCACTACGCGCAAATACGGCGGCACGGGGTTGGGGTTGGCGATTTGTAAAAGCCTTGCGGAGCTAATGGGCGGCGATATAGGGGTTGAAAGTGTAAAAGGGCAGGGTGCCACTTTTTGGTTTACGGCGCGCATGGGTATAGAGGAAGTTTGCGATTGGAACTCCAGTCGCAATCAGGCGAAGTACGATGCGCTGATAGCCAAAAAATTGTTACTGGTGGAAACCAGTCGCACCCTGAGCGATTTTTTAACACATCATTGCGTGGCATGGGGAATTTTTGTTGAAACTGCATCCTCCGCCAAGGCGGCGCTGGCGCAAATCAAACATGCAATGCACTCCGGGGAGCCCTACGATTTTGTTGGCTTTGATTACGCGTTGCCAGACACTAACGGTTTCGATTTTGCGCAATGGGTACGGGATATCCCTGAATTGGGGGAGCTGCCTTTGTTTATGTTTAGCGCAGGCGATGTCTATCATGACCAGGTGCATGTACGTCGCTTGGGGATTCATTCCATACTGCGCAAACCTGTCTCCATAAAATTGCTGCAGCGGGAATTGGTTGCGCTCATGGGGCATGAAGCGGCGCCGGTCATCCAGGAAGAGCGCAAAGTGCATGACCCGGAAAAATTTGCGCACCTACGCGTGTTGGTCGCCGAGGATAACCCAGTCAATCGCATGGTGATTAAAGGTTTGCTGGGCAAGCTGAACATAGTGCCGCAATTTGCGGAAAATGGCGTGGAAGCACTGTCAGCGGTGAAATCGGCCCATGAACCTTTCAGTCTGATATTGATGGACTGTGAAATGCCGGAAATGGATGGTTTTGAAGCCACCCAAAGTATTCGCGATTACGAGCGGCGCGAAGGTCTGCCAGCCATTCCCATCATTGCGCTGACTGCCCATGCATTACAGGAGCATCGCGAGGCGGTCTTTGCCAGCGGCATGAACTATTACCTGTCCAAGCCGGTTACCTTTGACAATCTCTGCGGCGCCTTTGAGGGGATTGGTGTGGTTAGGCGCGAGCAAAGCGCTCCGGGCGTATAGAGTTCCCCTATGGCAATAATTGGTTTTTTCTCCTTGCCTGCATCTGGGGCAATCCTTATGATGCCTTCATTCCTTTGGGATTATCCCGCCACTAAATTAACCGCAAGGTTTGGAGTTTCTTATGAGTAGTGATGCAATTGTCCATGTAAGTGATGCGAGCTTTGCGCAGGATGTGTTAAAGGCTGATTTGCCTGTATTGGTAGATTTTTGGGCGGCCTGGTGTGGCCCCTGCAAGATGATTGCCCCGATTCTGGATGACCTGGCGGAGCAGTTCGAAGGCAAAATAAAGATCGCCAAAATGGACGTGGATGCAAACAAGGATACTCCAGCGCAATTTGGTATTCGCGGCATTCCAACCCTGATTATCTTCAAAAATGGCGCGGCCCATGCCACTAAAGTGGGTGCTCTGAGCAAGCCGCAACTGGTAGATTTCATCAACAGTTCACTTTAAAACAAATTGGGCCGTTACAAAAACGGCCCAATTTGTTTTTGCACTGTACGTTTTTTCTGGCTATACTCCACCCAATCTGATGTTTGTTCCTCCTCGAATCACCGCCTGATTCACAATAACCAGACGAACAAACCCTTACTCCTGCTGTTAACCTTGCCCTTGGAATCCTGAATTTCGTATCTGTCAGTTAGCCCGTCAATTCACTGTATAAATAATTGATAAGTTAATTGAACCTGCTGTCTTGGGCTGGCAAGCTTGTACCTGGAATTTATCTGAAAAGTAAAATCCCCGGTGCAGCGACAATAACGGCAAAAGTGCAAACCTGTTTATAAGCAATAAGTCGTTAACCGACAATCTTTCCGGCTAACTATTATTAGATCGCAATTATCAGTTCGTAATTATTCGTATTTGAAAAGTCACTATCTGCAACACTCACATCCATCCATAAAGTCTCTCCTATGAACCTAACCGACCTTAAAAAGAAACCCATTGAAGAATTAATTGATATCGCCCACGAAATGGGTTTGGAAAACATCGCCCGCTCGCGCAAGCAGGACATTATTTTTAATATCCTTAAACGCCATGCCAAAGGTGGCGAAGATATTTACGGCGATGGTGTATTGGAAATTTTGGTAGATGGATTTGGCTTTCTGCGTTCAGCAGACAGTTCTTATCTTGCGGGTCCCGATGATATTTATGTGTCGCCCAGCCAGATTCGCCGCTTTAACTTGCGCACCGGCGATACTATTTCTGGCAAGATCCGCCCACCCAAAGAAGGTGAACGCTATTTTGCCCTGTTGAAAGTTAACGATATTAACTTCGACAAACCGGAAAGTTCCCGCAACAAAATTCTGTTCGAAAACCTCACCCCGCTGTTTCCCAATATTCGCCTCTTGCTTGAAGCTGGTAATGGTTCTACCGAAGACCTCACTGGTCGTATCATCGATTTGATAGCCCCCATCGGTAAAGGCCAGCGCGGTTTGATCGTTGCTCCACCAAAAGCGGGTAAAACCATCATGATGCAAAATATTGCGCAGGCGATCACGCGCAATAACCCCGAGTGTCATTTGATTGTATTGTTGATTGACGAGCGTCCGGAAGAAGTAACAGAGATGCAGCGCTCGGTGCGCGGTGAAGTGGTTGCGTCAACCTTTGATGAGCCGCCCGCCCGTCACGTACAGGTGGCGGACATGGTGATTGAAAAAGCCAAGCGTCTGGTTGAACACAAAAAAGATGTGGTGATTCTGCTTGACTCTATCACCCGTTTGGCGCGCGCCTACAACACCGTTATTCCTTCATCAGGAAAAGTATTGACCGGTGGTGTGGATGCGCACGCACTCGAGCGGCCAAAGCGCTTCTTCGGTGCTGCACGTAATATTGAAGAGGGCGGCAGCCTGAGTATCATCGCTACCGCGCTGGTAGATACCGGTTCCAAAATGGACGAGGTGATTTACGAAGAATTTAAAGGTACCGGTAACCTTGAACTGCACCTTGATCGTAAAATTGCGGAGAAACGTATTTATCCTGCAATCAATGTGCGCCGCTCCGGTACTCGCCGTGAAGACCTGTTGATGAAAGAAGATGAGTTGCAGCGCGCGTGGATTTTGCGTCGCTTGCTGAACGATATGGAAGATGTCCCTGCGACTGAATTCTTGCTCGACAAATTGAAAGATTTCAAAACCAACGACGAATTCTTCCAGTCGATGAAACGCAAATAATCCCTCCCGGCCTCCCTTTGTTAAAGGGAGGAGCTTTCCTCTTTCCGGAGAAAGTAAGAAACAGCTTGTAGCCCGTATGGAGCGCAGCGTAATGCGGGAAAATGAATAACCCGTATTCACTGCGCTCCATACGGGCTTCGGCTTTTTTAGACTATGAAATATAAAGACCTGCGCGATTTTATCGCCCTGTTGGAAGCTCGCGGTTCATTAAAACGCATCAAACAGGAAATCGATCCCCATTTGGAAATGACGGAAATTTGCGACCGCACCCTGCGCGCCGGTGGCCCTGCTTTGTTATTTGAAAACCCTAAAGGTTATTCGATTCCGGTGCTGGGAAATTTATTTGGTACCCCTGAGCGGGTTGCTTTGGGTATGGGGCAGGAATCTGTGGAGGCGTTGCGCGAGGTGGGTAAATTGCTGGCCTTTTTGAAAGAGCCAGAGCCGCCAAAAGGTTTTAAAGATCTGATGGGTATGGGGTCGCTGGTGAAGGCTGTATGGGATATGGCTCCGAAAGAAGTCCGTGGTGCGAAATGCCAGGAAATCGTGTGGGAGGGGCAGGATGTGGATTTGGCGCGGCTGCCGATACAGCACTGTTGGCCGGGTGATGTTGCACCGCTGATTACGTGGGGATTGGTGATCACCAAGGGACCGAATAAGAAGCGGCAGAATCTGGGCATCTATCGCCAGCAGGTGATCGGACGCAACAAGGTGATCATGCGTTGGCTCAGCCACCGTGGTGGTGCGCTGGACTTCAAGGAGTGGTGCGACAAGCACCCCGGCCAACCCTTCCCGGTAGCGGTGGCATTGGGTGCTGACCCGGCGACCATTCTCGGCGCGGTTACCCCGGTGCCCGACAGCCTCTCCGAATATGCCTTCGCCGGTTTGCTGCGCGGCAACCGCACTGAGTTGGTCAAGTGCCGTGGCAGCGAGTTGCAAGTGCCGGCCAGCGCCGAGATCGTGCTCGAAGGCGTGATCCACCCCGGCGAGATGGCGGACGAAGGTCCGTATGGCGACCACACCGGCTACTACAACGAGGTGGACAGTTTCCCGGTGTTTACCGTCGAGCGCATTACCCGGCGGCAGAAGCCGATCTACCACAGCACCTACACCGGCCGTCCGCCGGATGAGCCGGCCATTCTCGGCGTGGCGCTGAACGAGGTGTTCGTACCGATCCTGCAGAAGCAGTTCCCGGAGATCACCGACTTCTACCTGCCGCCGGAAGGCTGTTCCTACCGCATGGCGGTGGTGACCATGAAAAAGCAGTATCCGGGGCATGCCAAGCGCGTAATGCTCGGTGTCTGGTCGTTTTTGCGCCAGTTCATGTACACCAAGTTCGTTATCGTCACCGACGACGACATCAATGCGCGGGACTGGAACGATGTGATTTGGGCCATTACCACGCGCATGGACCCCAAACGCGACACGGTGCTGATCGACAACACGCCGATCGACTACCTGGACTTCGCCTCGCCGGTTTCCGGCCTCGGCTCGAAGATGGGCCTGGATGCCACCCACAAGTGGCCGGGTGAAACCAGTCGCGAATGGGGCCGGGTGATCGTCAAGGACGAGGCGGTAACGCAGCGGGTCGACGCGATGTGGAAGGACCTTGGAATAGAGTGATGAACGTAACTC